>CAINRS010000010.1 GCA_903852755.1 uncultured Actinomycetes bacterium
CAGTCCGGCGTGGGGTCGCAGCACCTCCCAGGTGGGACCAGCGGCGTCGAGGTCGTGCGCGACCAGCCGCAGCAGCCGGTCGTAGAGGGGGGAGCCCAGGTCACCGCAGGCCCGGGCCTGGGCCCGGAACCGATCCGCCCACTCGCCAGCACCGGGGGTCCCGGACGCGGGAGCGTGCGGGTGCGGGACCGTCACGCAGCCACCGCCACCCGCCTCGTGCGGCGCGTCCTCGTGCGGCGCGTCGCGTATGCGCCACGACGCAGCGACGTCACGACGACGGGGCCAGGCGCTCGTTGGGGTCGGCCCCGCAGTCGAGCGGCGTCGCCCCGTCGCGCCGGAGCCGGTACCAACCGGTCGACGCGATCATGGCGGCGTTGTCGGTGCAGAGCTCCCGGCTGGGCAGGAAGGCGTGGAGTCCGTCCTCGGCGCACGCACCCAGGAACTGCTCGCGCAGCAGCGAGTTGGCCGCCACACCACCACCGAGGGCGAGCGCCACGGCACCGGTCGACTCCGCCGCCCGTCGGGCCTTGGCCACCAGCACGTCGACGACCGCCTGCTGGAAGCTCGCGGCGACGTCCTCGGTCGCCACCTGCGGGTTGGCCCGCACGTGGTTCACCACCGCCGTCTTGAGGCCGCTGAAGGACAGGTCCAGACCGTCGTCGATCATCGACCGGGGGAACCGGATCGCCTCGGGGTCACCCGACATGGCGACCGAGTCGATCGCCGGTCCACCCGGGTAGCCGAGCCCGAGGAACCGGGCCACCTTGTCGAACGCCTCACCGGCGGCGTCGTCGAGCGTCTGGCCGAGCAGCCGGTACCGGCCGTGGTCGGTGACGTGGACGAGCAGCGTGTGCCCACCCGAGACGAGCAGCACCACCATCGGGAACTGCAGGTCCGGATCCTCCAGGAAGCCGGCGTAGAGGTGGGCCTCGAGGTGGTTGACCGACACGAACGGCACGTCCCAGGCGAGCGCGAGCGCCTTGGCCGCCGACACGCCGACCAGCAGCGCACCGATCAGCCCCGGACCGGTCGTGGCCGCCACGGCGTCGACGTCCTCGCCGTCGAGCCCCGCCTCGAGCATCGCCCGGGCGAGCACCGGGATGATGAGTTCGTTGTGCGCTCGGCTGGCGATCTCGGGGACCACCCCGCCGTAGCGGGCGTGCAGGTCCACCTGGCTGCTCACGACCGACGAGAGCACCTCACGCCCGCCGCGCACACAGGCCACGGCGGTCTCGTCGCAGGAGGTCTCGATCCCCAGCACGACGGTCGAGTCGTCGACGGCGGCACCGGTGGCGGCGTGGTCGTTCACCGGGAACCTCCGTCCGGGCCCGTGGCGGCCACGACGAGCGGCGACGGCAGCGTCGCCTCGATCCCGTCGAGCCGCGTGGCGTAGTCGTCACCGTCGACGTCGTGCGCCCACATCACGAGGGCGTCCTCGCGGTTGTCCCGGTAGTAGGCCCGACGGATCCCGCCCGGAGCGAACCCAAACCGGCGGTACAGCGACTGCGCCGGACGGTTGGTGATCCGCACCTCCAGGGTGACGGCGTCGAGGCCACGATCGGCGACCCGGCGCAGGGCCACGAGCAGCAGTCGGGTGGCCACACCCTGACGGCGCAGGTCGTCGGCCACGGCGATGGTGGTCACGTGGGCCTCGTCGGGGTTGAGCATGAGCCCGCAGTACCCGACCACGACGTGTTCCCGGAGCGCCACGGAGTAGGACCGGCTCGGCCCCATCCGGAGCTCATCTCGGAACAGCCGCTCCGACCACGGCCTCGGATTGGTCGCCGCCTCGAGCTCGACCACCCCGCGCAGATGGCGCGCGCGCATGGGCGCGACCACCACGCCGTCGGTGACCGGCACGTCGACGGTCTCCACGCCGCTCACCGGCCGTCCCGCACGGCCCAGTTGATCTCCGCGTCCGGTCGACGCAGGTAGATGGGCTCGATCGCGTCGGATCGCTCGAACTGCTCACGCAGCGCCCGGGCGTGCGCCAGTTCGACCAACGCCTCGGCCGACGGGTAGCTGTCGCCCGTGTCGACGAGCTCGACCTTGGCCAGACCGTCGAAGGCCTCGGGGTAGCGCTGCGCACCCTCGCCGACCAGCAGGACCTCGTCACCCGAGGCGAGCAGCTCGCTGGCCAGGTCGTCCGGCGTGCCGATCCGGTGGTCGGTGACCCGCTGCACGCCCCCGGGCACCTGCCGGTAGCAGGCGTAGTAGAGCTCGCCCCGGCGGGCGTCCACCGTCGTGACGATCAACCGGCTCGAGAAGCGCACCCGGAACGCGAGCAGGTCGAGGCTCGACACGCCGATCATCGGGACCCGCAGCGCGAACGCCAGCGACTTGGCGGTGGCGACCCCGACGCGCAGACCCGTGAACAGGCCCGGTCCCACGTCGACGGCGACGACCCCGATCTCGGACAGCTCGACCCGGGCCCGCTCGCAGGCGAACTCGATGCTCGGGACCAGGTACTCGGCGTGCCGTCGACCCTTGGCGGCGTGCACGGAGGCCAGGACACCCTCGTGCCCGCCGATCGCGCACCCCACCTGGGTGGTCGCCGTCTCGATGCCCAGGATCAGCACGATCCGGCTCCGTCCTCGGGACCGGCGGCCGCCTCGTCGAGCCAGGGGTCGAGCGCGGTGCGCACCGAGCGCACCCGGGCGGACCACGTCGGGCCGACCGCCACGAGGTCGATGGACCGGTGCTCGGGGTCGCCCGCGGCCTGCAGGTGCACCTCGAGGAAGTCGGCAGGCAGGACGGCGGTGATCGTGTCACCCCACTCGATGAGCGTGACCCCGCCGTCGTCGAGCAGCTCGCTGAGGCCCAGGTCGTGGGCCTCGCCGACCTGCTGCAGGCGGTAGACGTCCAGGTGGTTCAGGTCGAGACGACCCGTGTAGCTCTGGACCAGCGCGAACGTCGGGCTCGTGATCTGCTCGTCGACGCCGAGCCCACGGCCGAACCCCTGGCAGAACGCCGTCTTGCCGGACCCCAGGTCACCGACCAGCAGGAGCAGGTCGCCGGGTCGGGCCAGTTCGGCCAGTGCCGCCGCAGCGTCGCGGGTCGAGTCCGCGGAGGTCGTCCGGAGCCGGACCGTGCGCCGGTTCACGCCGCCGCTCCCGGGAGCAACGACCCGGCGAGCCGGACGTCGGAGCGGAACCGCTCCATGGCCGCCGCACCGCCCCGCAGCACCGCCGCCGGGTGCAGGGTGGGCACGAGGTGCGCCGAGCGCCACGGGTAGCTCCGGCCACGGAGCTGGGTGATGCCCTCGCGGGTGTTGAGCAGCAGCCTGCTGGCGAAGTTGCCGACGGTCAGCACCACCGAGGGATCCACCACCTCGAACTGCTCGTCGAGCCACGGGCGACAGGCGGCCACCTCGGCCGGTCGGGGGTCGCGGTTGCCGGGCGGACGGCACTTGACCACGTTGACGATGCAGCAGTCGTCGGGGTCGACCCCGGTCTCCTCGGAGAGCACCCGCCGCAGCAGCGTGCCGGAACGACCCACGAACGGCTCGCCCCGCACGTCCTCCTGCTCCCCCGGCGCCTCACCGACGACCACGAGCGACGACCCGGTGTGCCCGGTGCCGAACACCACCTGGGTCCGGGTGGCCGACAGCTCGCAGCGGGTGCAGGTCGCAGCCCGTTCGCGCAGCTCGAGGAAGGCGTCCACCACGCATCGCATCGTACCGGCCGCCGTCCGGAGGGTCTCAGCCGGGATACGAGCGCGGCAGGCGGGTGCCGAACCCGACGAGCACCTCGTAGGGGATGGTCCCGAGGAGCTCGGCCCACTCCGCCGCGGTGATCGACCCGCCCTCCTGGTCGCCGAGGAGGACCACCTCGTCCCCGACCGCGACGTCCGGGTCACCGGTGACCTCGACCATCAACTGGTCCATGGTCACCGCACCCAGGACCCGGCGGCGTCGGCCACCGAGCAGCACCTCGCCCCCGGCCAGGCCCAGGTTCCGCGGGACCCCGTCCGCGTAGCCGAGCGGAACGACGGCAACGGTGGTGGGTTCGGCGGCCACGTGGTGCCAGCCGTAGCTCACGCCCTCGCCGACGGGGACGTGGTTCAGGAACGACACCCGGGAGTGCAGTCGCAGCGCGGGACGCAACTCGACCGGAGGCGGGATCGGTGCCGGCGCGACCCCGTAGGCGGCCAGTCCGATCCGGACCAGGTCGTACCGCGCCGCCGGCAGGTGGAGGGCCGCCGCCGAGTTGGCGGCGTGCCGCAGGCCGGGGTCGACCCCGACGGCGGACAGGTCACCGAGCACGGCCTCGAAGCGGTCCACCTGCAGCTGGTTCTCGGCCCGGTCCGGGGTGTCCGCCAGTGCGAGGTGGGTGAACGTCCCGACGAGTCGGAGTCCGGCGTCGAGCACCGAGCACACCAGCCGGGCGGCGTCGTCCACCGACACCCCCACCCGGTGCATGCCGGTGTCGACCTTGACCTGGACCGGCCAACCCGGGCGGATCGACGCCGCGCAGCGGACGCCGCGCTCGGTGTAGAGGGTGGGCGTCAGGTCGTGCTCGGCGGCGACCTGCAGCTCGGCGCTGGTCGGCTCCGACAACAGCATCACCGGGACGTCCACCCCGGCGGCCCGCAGCTCGGCCCCCTCGCCGGCCAGCGCCACGGCCAGCCAGGAGGCGCCGCCGGCGATGGCGGCACGGGCGGCGTCGGCAGCACCGTGTCCGTAGCCGTCGGCCTTGACCACGACGCACACCTGCGCGGGTGCGACCGCACCGGCGATCGCCGCCACGTTGGCGCGGATCGCGTCCAGGTCGACGTCGATCAGCGAGGGGCGGGACACGCCCGCAGGCTACGCGGTGTGCACGGGTCGGTCAGGGCTGCTCGGGCCTGCCGGCGGTGAGCGCGGACCACGCGTCCGGGAGCGCCGCTGCGACGTCGGCAGCAACCGCCCCCCTCGCCGGGCAGCAGGACGCGGCCCGGCCGTGGAGGTGCGCCGCCGCAGCGGCGGCCCGGGCGGGTGTCGCACCGCAGGCCAGGAACGCCGCCACCACCCCGGTGAGCACGTCCCCGGTGCCGGCGGTCGCCAACCGGGCGTCCCCGGACCGCACCAGGTACGCCGTGCCGTCGGGGTCGGCGACGACGGTCGTCGGCCCCTTGAGCAGCACCACCGCCCCGGTGGACCGCGACAGGTCCCGGGCCGAGGCGACGCGGTCGACACCGGGCGGTGCACCGACGAGCCGCTCGTACTCGCCGTCGTGCGGGGTCAGCACGGTCGGGGCCGACCGAGCGCCCAGGATCACCGGGGCGTCGGTCCCGAGCGACCACAGGGCGTCGCCGTCGAGCACCACCGGGACGTCGACCGCGGCCAGGACCGCCCGCACCGACGCTGCGGCCCCGGGGCTGCGGCCCAGACCCGGGCCGACGGCGAGCGCCCGGAAGCGGTGCGCCTCGTCGACGACCGGGGTGTCCCAACCGGCCGCGGGCACCTCGACCACGACCGACTCGAGCGGCGCGTCGAGCCGATCGACGCCCGGGACCGACAGTCGCACGTACCCCGCGCCCGCCCGGAACGCCGCCGTGGTCGACATGGTCGGCGCGCCGAGCATGCCCGGTGAACCGCCCACCACCCAGACCGCGTGACGCCACTTGTGGTCGTCCGCCCGTCGCTGCGGCACCCACGCCAGCACGTCGGCGTCGTCGACCAGGAACGTCGTCGCCCGCCCCACGTCGAGCCCGATGTCCGCAATGAGCACCTCCCCCGCGTGCTGCGGTCCGTCCCCGAGCAGCAGCCCCGGCTTGAGCGCGGCGAACGTGACGGTCGCCGCGGCGCGGGCGGGGCGCCCCGATGCAGCACCGGTCAGGCCGTCCAGCCCCGAGGGGATGTCCACCGCCAGGACGGGCGCACCGTCGGTGTCGGGTGCGTCGAACGTGCCCCGGAACCCCGTGCCGAACGCGGCGTCGATCACGAGGTCGGCCGCCGGCAGCGCCCGGGGACCGTCCCCGACGTCGACCACGCGCACCCGCACACCGCGACGCGCCAGGAGGTCGGCCGCCAACCGACCGTCGTCCCCGTTGTGGCCCGGACCGGCGACCACCACCACCCGGCGGCCGTAGGCGCCACCGAGCAGGCCGAGCGCGGCGCGCTCGACGGCACCGGCCGCGCGGCGGACCAGTACCTCGAAGGGTTCGGGGGCGGCCCGGTCGACCTCGGCCATCTCGGCGGGGGTGAGCACGGGGAGCACGGGACCAGCGTACGGGGACGGGACCCGCGGACCGCCCGGCCGGGCTGCTCAGGACTCGGCCAGGGCGACCGCCTGTGCGGTGGAGTCGGTGTGCGAGAGCGACAGGTGCCAGCGCGTCACGCCCAGCTCGGCCGCACGCGCCGCCGCCCGGTCGTGCAGCTCGAGCCACGGAGGTTCGTCGCCCCCACCGCAGACCTCGACGTCGGTCGCCGGGACCGCACCCAGTCCGGTCCCGAGGACCTTGACCACGGCCTCCTTGGCGGCGAAGCGCACCGCCAGGCCGGGCACCGGGTCACGTCGTACGGCCAGGGAGTCGCGCTCGGCCGGCCGGAACAACCGGTCGAGGACGCCCGGGGTCCGCTCGACCACCTGCCGGAACCTCTCGACGTCGACGAGGTCGGTCCCGATCCCGACGACGGCCACGGCGCCGCTCAGCTGCGCCAGCGGTTGGCCAGCGACAGGATCGGCTCGCACAGCAGGTCGACCACGGACTGCTGGGCCAGGAGGTCGTCCCGGAAGACCTCCTCGGTCTCGGTGACGGCGTCCTTGAGCGCCTGGTAGCGGCGGCGGTAGCCCTGGAGCACCGCCCGGGCGGTCGCCGCCGACAACTCCCCGGCCAGTCGGACGTGCAGCAGGACCAGACCCGTCGTGACCCCGTCCTTGGTCTCGGGGACGATCACGACCGTGCGGCCGTCGCTCCGACCCACCGCGACGACGAGCTCCTGCTCCCGGGCCACCAGGGCCTTGGTGCCCCGCAGACGGGGGTCCCGGTCGACCCGCGACGGCAACCCGGCCGAGACGCCGGTGCGGTCGAGGACGACGAGCGTCGCGTGGTCCGGGTCGGCGCCGTCCTCGACGGCGTAGCGGGTCGACCCGGTGACCTCGACGACGGCCGGGTCGAGCTCTCCGAGCGTCCGCAGCGTCGAGTAGGTGAGGCGGTCACGTGCGGAGCCGGCGGCGACCACCGCCGCGACGAGCGGCACCTCGAGCAGCGACTCGTCGCTCCGGCTGATCCCCACCGTCACCGTCTTGGCCTGGTGCTTGATGGCGTCGATCGGCCGGGTGAGCTCCTCGATCGCCGCGGTGAGCGCGGCCGACAGGTCGTCGAGCAGGACACCCGGCGTGCCGACCTTGCCGAACTCGACCTGGTAGGCGTCGAGGGGGCTGACTCCGGCGAGGTAGCGGAGCAGACCCGCCAGCCGGACCGCGGTGCTCGCCTCGAGGTGCCCGTTGAGCTCACCTGTCCGCAGGGCGTCGTGGAACGCAGCGGTGGGTGCCGCCACACCGGAACGCACTGCGGCCAACAGAGCGGCCGGGTCGACGTCCGTCCCCGCCTCGGCGACCGCGCCGTCGATGGTCGCGTGGACCTGACGCAACGGCTGGGCCTGCGCGTCGATGGCGAGGGCCGCCTCGTAGCCGAACAGGTGACCGACCATGGTGGCCAGCACGAAACCGAGCCGGGGGTGGGTGTCGGGGACCGACAGGACGGCGAGTGCCGAGGTGAAGGCGCGGTCGGACTCCGAGGCGACCACGATGGGTGCCGCCTTGTGCGCCCGGAAGATCGCGACCTCCTTGGCGACGTCGTCGGCGGTCGAGCCGACCAGTCCGGCGGCGCACACGAGGATCAGCGGCTCGGAGCTCAGGTCGATGTGCTTCTTGTCCTCGGTCGCATCGCAGGCGATCGACTTGTAGCAGAGCTCCGAGAGCTTGATCCGCAGCTCTCGCGCCGCGATCTGGTTGACCCCGTTGCCGACGATGGCCCAGTAGCGCCGGGACGGCACCAACGACCTGGCCGCAGCGGCGATCTCGTCGCGACGTCCGAGCGTCACCTCGAGCGCCGCCGGGATGCCGCTCAGCGCGGCGAGGAGCTCCTGCTCACCGGGATCGGTCGAGCGGCGGGCGCCAGGGACGTGGTCGGCGATCGCGGAGCCGAGCAGGAGCCCGGCGGCGACCTGCGAGTAGAACGCCTTGGTGGAGGCGACGCTCATCTCCACGTCGCGCCCGTCCGAGGTGTAGAGCACACCGTCGGCCTTGTCGGTCAGGTCGCTGTTGCGGCGGTTGACGATGGCCACCACCGGTGCGCCGCGGCCACGGACCAGGTCGACGGTCCGGTTGGTGTCGGTGGTGGTCCCGGACTGGCTGATGGCGACCACGAGCGTGTCCGACATGTCGCTGCGCATCCGGAACCCCGAGAGCTCCGTCGCCGGCAGCGCCTCGACCCGGACCCCGGTCTCGGCGAGCAGTTCGCCCAGGTGGTGGGCCAGGCTCTGGCCTGCGACGGCGGCCGTCCCCTGGCCGATGACCAGCACCTGCGTGATGGAGCCCGATGCCAGGCGCCCGACCACCTCGGCCGGGAGGGTCTCCTCGCCGAGCACGACACGCAGGGCGCCGTCGTCGGTCTCGACGAGCTTGCCCCGGAGGGTCTTGCGGAACGACGCCGGCGAGTCGCTGATCTCCTTGAGCAGGAAGTGCGGGGCGTCACCACGGTCGATGTCGCGCGTCGTGATCTGCGCGACCGCCACGTCGCCGTCCGACAGCGGCAGTGCGGTCCCGTCGTAGGACCAGCGGGCGATCCCGGTGAGCGACCCCGCCGCGTCGGCCCGCAGCTCGACGATCTGGCCCCGGCTGCCGGTCGGGTTGTCCGGATCGGCCGGGGTCTCACCGTCCATGCGCACGTACTCCGCGGTCTCCTCGACCACCCCGTAGGGCTCCGAGGCGACGATGAAGGCGTCCTCGGCCACACCGATGTAGAGCGCCTGGCCACTGCCGCGGAGGGCGAGCAGCAGACGGTCCGGCTCGGCCGCCGACGCAGCGGCGATGGCGACGGACCCCTCGAGTCGGGCGACCGTCTCCCGGAACGACTCGGCCACCGGACGACCCTCGGCGAGTCCCCGGCGGACGAGGGTCGGGATCACCTTGGCATCGGTGGTCACCTCGGGCAGGACCCGCAGGCCGTCCGAGACCACCAGGTCGGCGTGGTTGTCGACGTCGCCGTTGAGCACGGCGGTGACGAGCGGCCCGGGCGAGTCGCCGACCTCGTCGGAGCACTGGGGGTGGGCGTTCGGCTCCGAGATGATCCCGATCGACGCCCAGCGGGTGTGGCCCAGCACGACGCCCTCGACCTCGGGTGCGGTCAGGGCGAGGTGCAGCAGCTCGTCACCCCGGATGGCCGCCCGGAGCGCTGCGGTGTTGTCGCCGAGTTCGCCGATCTCGGCGGCGGCCTTGACCACGACCACGAGCACCCCGCCGTCGAGACGGGCCGACCCCGACGTGAACGCCGGCGTCGCCCGTTCGGCGAGCAGCCGGGCGACCACCGGGTCGTCGGCGGACAGGCCGTGGTTCCACAACTGCACCTCGAGCCCCGCCGAGTCACGGCCGCGGACCTCGAGCCGATCGAGTGCCGAGAGGGCCTGGTGCAGGCTGAACAGGACGCCGACCCCGGCGGGACCGGGAACTTCGTCGGCGAGCAGCGACACCCCGGCCGCGGCGCGCAGGCGATCCCGGCCGATGCCCCAGATGGCGTCCTTGCAGTCGATGAGCGCGGCGTTCGTGGCCTCAAGTTCGTGCGGGTCCAGGTCGACCCCCGGGTCGTCGAGCGCCGCCTCGACACCGGCGGCGTCACGCTCGAGGTCCGCCACCAGCGCGGCGATCCGCGCCGTGGCCGCCGGGTCGGCGAGCAGCCCGAGGACGCCGGGGACCCCCCGCAGCTCGGCGTCCACACCGGCGAGCAGCTCGGAGGCGTCGCGCAGCCGGGCCAACCGGTCCGAACCTGACGGTGCCAGGTCGCCGCCGAGCGACTCGAGACGGGCGACGAGCGACTCGACGTCGGCGACCGAACGGGTCGGTGGCCGTCTGACGACGGCGATGATTCCGCACATGGGTGGACCGGACCTCCAACTGCTGTCCCGGAGAGTCTACGGGCGGCCCTCCCGACTCCGACACGGTGCGAGCGCTGGCCGGCGCAGGGAGATCTACCCGGGCTCGGCGGGGTCGGCGTCCGGCCTCAGCGGACGGACTCGACGGCGGCCACCAGGTCGGCGGCGACGGACTCCGCCTCGGCGGTGGTCGGCGCCTCGACCATCACCCGCACGACCGGTTCGGTGCCCGACGGCCGGAGCAGGACCCGACCGCGGTCCCCCAGCGCCGTGGTGGCGGAAGCGACGGCGTCGGCGACCCGGTCGACGACCTCGGTGGCCACACCCTCGACGCGGACGTTGCGCAGGACCTGCGGGAGCTGCACCATCGCCGAGTCGGCGAGCTCCGCCAGCGGACGCCCCGACCGCACGACGAGGTCGCACAGCATCGCTGCGCTCAGCAGGCCGTCGCCCGTGGTGGCGTGGTCGGCGAAGACCAGGTGCCCGGACTGCTCACCTCCGAGCGAGAACCCACCCAACTGCATCGCCTCGAGGACGTACCGGTCGCCCACCGCCGTGGTGACGACCTCGATCCCGGCATCACGCATGGCGTGGTGGAACCCCAGGTTGGACATGACGGTGACCACCACGGTGCCGTGACGGAGCGCTCCACGCTCGTGCAGGTCGACGGCGCACAGGGCCATGATCGTGTCACCGTCGACCAGTCGGCCCCCGTGGTCGACAGCGAGCAGTCGGTCGGCGTCGCCGTCGAAGGCGACACCCAGGTCGGCGCCGGCGTCGACGACCGCGGCGGCGAGCGCCTCGGGGTGGGTCGACCCGACGTCGCGGTTGATGTTGGTCCCGTCCGGGGCGTCGGCGATCACCACGACCTCGGCACCCAGACGCCGGAGCACCCCGGGCGCCACCTCGCTGTTGGCACCGTGCGCGCAGTCGACGACGATCCGCAGCCCGTCGAGCCGCCGACCGTCGAGCGCCCGGACCACCGACTCGCCGTACCGGGCGACCGCGGTGTCGTCGGTGCGGACCACTCCCACGGCGGCACCGGTCGGACCGGGGCGGCCACCCACCACCAGCACCTCGGCGATCGTGGCCTCGACCCCGGCCTGCTCATCGTCGGTGAGCTTGCGGCCCCCCGCTGCGAACAGCTTCAACCCGTTGTCGGCGAACGGGTTGTGCGAGGCCGAGATGACGATGCCGACCGTGCGCTCCTCGGCTGCGACGACGGCCACGGCCGGGGTCGGGACCACGCCGAGCAGCACGGCGTCCGCCCCTTCGGCGCAGACGCCGGCGGCGACGGCCGCCTCGAGCATCGCACCGGACCGGCGGGTGTCCCGGCCGATGCACACGGGCGTGCCTCCTGCGAGTCGAGCGGCGGCACGACCGACGGCGAGGGCGACCTCGGGGGTGAGGCTGACGTTCGCCTCGCCGCGGACACCGTCGGTGCCGAAACGGACCACTGGAGCTGGCACGGCGGGCGCCCGGTGCGGGAACGCGCTCAGCGCTTCGAGTACTGCGGTGCCTTGCGGGCCTTCTTGAGGCCGTACTTCTTGGACTCCTTCTCCCGGGCGTCACGGGTCAGGAAGCCGGCCTGCTTGAGGGAGGCGCGCAACTCGGGGGCGAGCTCGACGAGCCCGCGGGCGATGCCGAGCCGCACCGCACCGGCCTGACCGGTGACACCGCCGCCGTGCAGCGTGACGTCCACGTCGTAGTGGTCACCGGTCTCGGTGAGGCGGAGCGGCTCGCTCAGGATCATGCGATGGGTGGCGTTCGGGAAGTAGTCCTCGACCGACCGGCCGTTGACGGTGATGGTCCCCGAACCGGCGCGGATGCGCACCCGGGCGACGGCGCGCTTGCGGCGACCGGTGGACTGGACGAGCGGCTTGGACATCGGTCGGTACTCCGTCAGGAACGGGCCCGGGCGGCGTCGATGACGAGCGGCTCGGGGCGCTGGGCGGCGTGTGGGTGGTCGGGTCCGGCGTAGACCTTGAGCTTGCGCAGCATCTGGCGGCCGAGCCGGTTCTTCGGGAGCATCCCCCGGACGGTGCGCCGAACGGCCTCGGCCGGCTTGCGGTCGAGCAGTTCGGCGTAGCTCTCGGACCGGATGCCGCCCGGGTAGCCGCTGTGCCGGTAGACCTGCTTGGCCTCGGCCTTGTTGGAGGTGAGGACCACCTTGTCGGCGTTGACGATGACGACGTGGTCACCGGTGTCGAGGTGCGGGGTGAACGTCGGCTTGTGCTTGCCGCGCAGGACCCGGGCGACCTCCGTGGCCATCCGACCCAGGGTGAGTCCCTCGGCGTCGACGACGTACCAGGAACGCTCGATGTCGTTGGCACTGGGGCTGTAGGTGGGCACGATGGTCGCTCTCTCGTGGGGGCCGGTGGAACACCGGTGGCTGGCTCGGACGACGGGGAACCCCGCCGGGCCGAAGGGAGAGGCTACCGGCCACCCCCGACCGGCATCAAGCCTGCGCCCCGACGCCTCCGGCGTCGTCCCCGTCGTAGTCGACCCTCCACAGCGTCAGACCCGACGGCGGCGCCAGCGTCGGCAGGTGGGAGCGGTCCCGGGCCTCGAGGCCCCGGACCACGTCGTCGACGGTCCGTCGGCCGCGCCCCACCTCGACGAGCAGCCCGACGATGCTCCGGACCATCTGGTGGCAGAACGCCGAGGCCGTGATCTCGAACCGCAGCAGGCGCGCCCCACCGCCGGTCGCATCGGGGGGCGGTCGGTCGAACCCGGCGGCGGTGACGCGCCGGACGAGCGAGACCGGGAGGTCACCCCGGGGGCGTCGGCAGAACGTCGAGAAGTCGTGCTCCCCGACCAGGACGAGGGCCGCCTCCCCCATGGCGTCGACGTCGAGCGCGTCGGGAACCCACCACACCCGCCGGGCGACGAACGGATCCGGGACCGGCTGGTCGAGGATCAGGTACCGGTAGGTCCGGCCCGTGGCCGAGAACCGGGCGTCGAACCCCTCCGGTGCCGGCTCGACCGAACGCACCACGACCTCGGGCCCGAGCATCGACACCAGCGACCGGCGCAGGCGGTCCGGGTCGACCGGTCCGACCGCTGCGGCGCTGCGCACGCTCACGACCTGACCCCGGGCGTGGACACCCCGGTCGGTCCGGCCGGCGCACGTCAGGTCGACCGGAACGCCCAGGACATCCTCGAGGGCACTGCGGAGTACTCCCCCGACGGTGCGCACGCCGGTGTTCTCGGCGAACCCGTGGAAGTCGGTCCCGTCGTAGGCGACGACGAGCCGCAGGTGCACCGGTGTTGCGTCCGCCGGTCCCACCGCCGGGCCCCCCACGGTCACCGGGCCCCGGCGCGGACGAACCGCCCCGTCGGGGCGGTTCGTGTCGGACGGCGTGGGAGCGGTCCCGGCGGGATCAGACCAACTCCAGCTTCGCCATGGGGGCGTTGTCGCCGTGGCGAGGTCCGAGCTTGAGGATCCGCGTGTAGCCACCCGGTCGCGTCGCGTACCGGGGGCCCACGGTCTCCATGAGGATCGCCACGACCTCCTCGTCACCGAGGTACGCCAGGATCTGGCGGTGGTTGTGCAGGCCGCCCTTCTTGGCCTTGGTGATGACCTTCTCGGCGATCGGGCGGACGGCCTTGGCCTTGGCCTCGGTCGTCACGATGCCCTCGGGCGAGGCGATCAGGCTGGCGACCAGGTTGGCCATCATCTGGCGCTGGTGCTTGCTGCCGCCGCCGAATCGACGGCCGCGCTTGGGGGTTGCCGGCATGGTGTGCCTCCAGTCGGTCGGGGCGGGACGCTCAGGCGCCCCGGAGCTTCAGCCCGCGGTCGTTCAGCTTCTCGAGCACCTCGTCGAGCGACTTCTGCCCGAAGTTGGTGATGGCGAGCAGGTCGTCCTCGCTCTTGGTGAGCAGCTCGCCGACGGTGTTGACCTGAGCCCGGCGCAGGCAGTTGCGCGGTCGCTCGGACAGGTCCAGGTCCTCGATCGAGAGCTCCAGATCGGGCGTCGAGGCGACCGCCTGCGCCTCGGGGCCGACCTCGAGGCCCTTGGGCTCGTCGCTCAGGTGCTCCACCAGCTCGACCAGCGCCCGCAGCGTGCCGCCCGCCGAGGCGAGGGCGTCACGGGGCGAGAGCGAACCGTCGGTCTCGATGTCCAGCACCAGACGGTCGTACTCGGTGGACTGCTCGACGCGGGTCGGCTCGACCGTGAACGTGGCCCGGCGGACCGGTGAGAAGATGGCGTCGATGGGGATCACCCCGATGGTCGACGCGCTGCGGCCCACCGCCGAGGTGTAGCCCTTGCCGCGGTCGATCGTCAGGTCCACCGCCAGGCGGCCCGAACCGTTGAGCGTGGCGATGTGCTGCTCGGGGTTGAGGATCTCGATGTCCGAGGTCACCGAGATGTCCGCAGCGGTCACGTCGGCCGGGCCGGACACGTCGAGCCGGACGGTGATCGGGTCGTCCGCCTCGGAGGTCACGACGACGTCCTTGAGGTTCAAGATGATGTCGGTGACGTCCTCGGTCACCCCGTCGATGGTGTCGAACTCGTGCAGCGCCGAGTCGAACCGCACCTCGGTGATCGCTGCGCCCGGGACGGACGACAGCAGGGTGCGGCGCAGCGAGTTGCCGAGCGTGTGGCCGAAGCCGGGCTCGAGCGGTCCGATGGCGAACCGTTGCGTGTTCGCCACCTCCTCGTCGACTGCCTCAACGGTGGGTCGCTGAATGACCAGCATGTGTTGCGTACCTCGGAACTCGGAGGGTGGGCAGGGAATCGGTGTCGGTCCGGCGTCGCTCGGGATGCCGGTCGGCGTGGTGCGGGACTACTGGGGGTTCGTGCTCACTTGGAGTACAGCTCGACGATGAGCTGCTCCCGGACGGGGACGTCGATGTGCTCGCGGCGCGGGAGCTCACGGACCGTGACCTCCTGTCCGCCGTCGGACGCCTCGAGCCACAGGGCGGGCTGCCGGCCGAGAGCGTCCATGTTCCACTCGACCACGGTCATCTTGCGGCCCTTCTCGCTGAGCCGGATCACGTCGCCCTGACGGACCCGGAAGCTCGGGACGTTGACACGACGGCCGTTGACGACCACGTGGCCGTGGCTGACGAACTGCCGGGCCTGCGGTCGGGTGGCGGCCCAACCGGCCCGGTACACGACGTTGTCGAGGCGCTGCTCGCACAGGCGCAGCAGGTTCTCGCCGGTCACGCCGGGGCGACGGGACGCCTCGGCGTAGAGGGTGCGGAACTGCTTCTCGTTGATGCCGTAGGTGAAGCGGGCCTTCTGCTTCTCCTGGAGCTGCAGCAGGTACTCGCTGACGTTGCCCCGACGTCGGGTGCGGCCGTGATCACCCGGAGGGTACGGCCGCTTCTCCATGGCGATGTTCTCGCCGTTGGTGCCCCAGATGTTGGTGCCGAGGCGACGCGACACCCGCGCCCTCGGTCCGGTGTAGCGAGCCACGTCAGAGCCTCCGGCGCTTGGGGGGACGACAACCGTTGTGCGGGACCGGGGTCACGTCCTTGATCCCGGTGACCTCGATCCCGACGTTCTGGATGGACCGGATGGCCGTCTCCCGGCCCGAGCCCGGACCCTTGACCACGACGTCGACCTTGCGGACACCGTGCTCCATGGCCCGGCGGGCGGCCTGCTCGGCGGCGAGCTGGGCGGCGAACGGCGTGGACTTGCGGGACCCCTTGAACCCCGCGTTGCCCGCCGACGCCCACGACAGCACGTTGCCCTGGAGGTCGGTGATCGAGACGATCGTGTTGTTGAACGAGCTCTTGATGTGCACGACGCCGTGCGTCACGTTCTTGCGCTCGCGCTTCTTGGGCCGCCGACCGCCTGCTGGAGTCTTGGCCATCAGTCCTGCACCTTCACTTGCGAACCTTCTTCTTGCCGGCGACGGTCTTCTTGGGGCCCTTGCGGGTCCGGGCGTTGGTGTGTGTGCGCTGGCCGCGGACCGGGAGTCCACGACGGTGACGCAGGCCCTGGTAGCACCCGATCTCCATCTTGCGCTTGATGTTCTGGCTGACCTCACGCCGGAGGTCACCCTCGACCTTGTAGTGCTCCTCGATGTGCGCCCGGATGCGGGTGACGTCGCCGTCGGTGAGGTCGCGCACCCGGGTCGTCGGGTCGATCTCGGTGGCGGCGCAGATGTCGGCCGCAGCCGACGGCCCGATGCCGAAGATGTAGGTGAGCGACACCACCAGGCGCTTCTCGCGCGGGATGTCGACGCCGGAGATACGTGCCATGGGAACCTCAGCCCTGCCGTTGCTTGTGTCGGGGGTTCTCGCAGATCACCATGACGCGACCGTGGCGCCGGATGATCCGGCACTTCTCACAGATGCGCTTCACGCTCGGTCGAACCTTCATGACGTCCTCTGACCTCGTCGGTCACTTGTATCGGTAGGTGATGCGACCCCGGGAGAGGTCGTAGGGGGTGAGCTCCACCTGGACCTTGTCCCCGGGGAGGATCCGGATGTAGTGCATCCGCATCTTCCCGGAGATGTGCGCCAGGACCACGTGCCCGTTCTCCAGTTCCACCCGGAACATGGCGTTGGGGAGCGGTTCGACGACCGTTCCCTCGAGCACGATGGCGTCTTCCTTGGGCTTGGGCAGCGCACGACCTCCTGAGTGGCCCCGGGGGGAGTCGTCCCGCAGTGCTCCGCGGAACGGCTGATCAGCTTAGGGGAGACCGACCCCGAGGGCAAAGGCGGCCCCCTGGCGGCCCGGTCGGGGTCAGCTCCGACGGGCCTCGACCAGGTCGACGGCGCCCTCGGCGATCGAGTCCGGATCGCCCTCACCCGGGATCCGCTCGAGCAGCCCCCGGTCCGAGTAGTACCCGAGCAGGGGCTCGGTCAGGCTGGCGTAGGTGGCGAGCCGGGCGCCGACGGCCTCCTCGGTGTCGTCGGCACGCTGGACGACCGACCCCCCGCAGACGTCGCAGACACCGGACTCCGCGGCGGCGTCACGACCGGCGGCGTAGATGGCCCCGCACGATGTGCACACGCGCCGGTGCACGATCCGGGCCCGGACGACGTCGTCGGGGACCTGGAGCTCGATGGCGACGGTGACCCCCTCCGGGGCGAGGAGATCGTCCAGGAATGCGGCCTGGCCCGGGGTCCGTGGGTAGCCGTCCAGGATGAAGCCCGCAGCGGCATCCGGCGCCTCGAGCCGTTCGCGGACCACGCCCTCCATCACGTCGTCGGGCACCAGTTCACCCGCGTCCATGATGGCCGCCACCCGCCGGCCGAACTCCGACCCCGACGCCGCGGCGTCGCGCAGCATGTCGCCGGTCGAGACGTGCGGCAGCCCGAGCCGCTGGTGCAGCCGGGTGGCGAGGGTCCCCTTGCCGGAGCCCTGCTTGCCGAAGACGAGGATCCTGAGCGGCGCTGCCATCGGTCCATCCCAACAGATCGGTGTCCGACCGCACAAGTGGCCCGTGCGTCAGCGCCGGGACCGGGCGGGCGCCGTCACTTGGACGACGTGGACAGGAACCCCTCGTAGTTGCGCATCATCAACTGGCTGTCGACCTGCTTCATGGTCTCGAGCGCCACGCCCACGGCGATCAGGAGCGACGTCCCCCCCATGGCGTAGGCCACGGAGCTGGCGTTGGGGCCGAGCAGGAACCGGATCAGGACCGTCGGGCTGATGGCGAGGATGGCGATGAAGATGGCACCCGGGAGCGTGATCCGGTTGAGGACCTTGGCCAGGTAGCTCTCGGTCTGCGGTCCCGGCCGGATCCCGGGGATGAACCCACCCTGCTTGCGCAGGTTGTCGGCCTGCTGGACCGGATCGAAGGCGATGGCCGTGTAGAAGTACGTGAACCCGACGATCAGCAGGCCGAGCACGAGCAGGTAGAAGGGGTTGATCGTATTGGCCAGGTTCTCGTTGATCCACGACGACACCGACGCCCCCCAGCCGTCCGACGGGAGCACCTGGGACAACAGCACCGGGAGGTTGATCACGGCGCTGGCGAAGATGATCGGGACCACGCCGGCCTGGTTCACCTTGAGCGGGATGTAGGTGCTCTGGCCGGCGTACATCCGGCGACCGACGACGCGCTTGGCGAACTGGACCGGGATCCGGCGCTGACCCTGTTCGACGAACACGATGAAGACCAGCAGCACCAGGCAGAAGGCGCTGAAGACCGCCACCTTCACCCCGCCGTTCTCGGCGGAGTACACCGCGGAGAACGCCCCGGGGAGGGTGGACACCACGGAGCAGAAGATGATGAGCGACATGCCGTTGCCGATGCCCCGGTTGGTGATCAGCTCGCCCATCCACATCAACAGCGCCGAACCTGCGGTGAAGGTGAGCACGATGAGCATCACCGTCTGCGGGTTGAAGTTGGGGACCAGGTCCAGGTTGGACTGACCGCCGGTCAGTCCGCCGCCGCCGTTGTGGAACAGGAAGACCAGACCGGTCGACTGCAGGACCGAGATCCCGATCGTGAGGTACCGGGTCCACTGCGTCGTCTTGCGCTGCCCGACGGCACCCTGCTGCTGCCACTCCTGCAGCTTCGGGATCACGACGGTCAGGATCTGCATGATGATCGAGGCCGTGATGTACGGCATGATCCCGAGCGCGAACAGGCTGAACCGGGTCAGGCCACCGCCCGAGAACAGCTGCAGGAAGGCGAGCACGCCACCCTCGCGGGCCTGGTCCTCGATGGCGGTCACGGCGTTCAGGTCGACACCCGGGACGGGCAGGTAGGAGCCCAGCCGGTACAGCACCAGCATGAACACGGTGAACAGCACCTTGTTGCGCAGGTCGGGGACCTTGATGATGTTCCCGATTCGAGACACTGCTGCTCCCTGACCCTCGCTGCCCGGCCGCTCGGCCGGGGTGTCGCTGTGATCCGGCTGCCGCCGGGATGCCCGGCTGCGGCCTCAGGTCGGCCGCATCCGGGCAAGGTAGCCGATCGGCACCGGGGTCATCGACGCGACGGCGACCCCGGCCCCTTCTCAGCGGTTGGTGTGGGCGCTGCCGGAGAACGCCGGGCGGACCTTGAACGGCAACGGCAGGCGTTCGAGCGACCCACCGGCGGCGGTGATGGCCGACTCCGCCGACGCCGAGGCGGCGTGGACACGGACGGTCACGGCCCGGGTCAGCTCACCCCGGCCGAGCACCTTGACGAGCGCACCCTTGGAGACCAGACCGGCGGCCCGGAGGGTCTCCGGGGTCACCTCGTCGAGCCCCGAGGCCTCGATCGTGTCGAGGTTGACCGCCTGGTACTCCACCCGGAACGGGTTGTTGAAGCCCCGCTTCTTGGGCACCCGCATGCTGAGCGGCAGCTGGCCGCCCTCGAAGCTCGCCGGGATCGTGTCACGGGCCTTCTGGCCCTTGGTCCCGCGGCCTGCGGTCTTGCCACCCTTGCCGGCGATGCCCCGGCCGACACGCTTGCGACGCTTGCGTGAGCCCTCCGCGGGCTTGAGGTCGTGGATCTTCATGGTGCCTCGGTCCCTTCCCGGGCGTCGTCGACGACCGTGAACTCGACGAGATGGGGGACCCTGGCGAGCTGCCCACGGACGTCGGGCGTGTCGGGCAGGGTGTGGGTCTTGCCGATCCGGCCGAGTCCCAGGGCGCGGAGCGTGCCCCGCTGCTTGGGCTTGGAACCGATCGCGGAACGGACCTGGGTGACCTGGATCTGGGCCATCACGGCACCTCGAACGGCTCGGGCGCCGGGCCGCGCTCGGACTCCTCGTACGCACGCAGCAGGCCGGCGGGGATGATCTCGTCGGCGGGCAGGCCCCGCAGCCGGGCGATCTCGTCGGGGCGACGGAGCGCCTGCAGGCCGGCGACGGTCGCCTTGGCGACGTTGATGTAGTTGGACGAACCGAGCGACTTGCACAGCACGTCGCGGATGCCCGCCTCCTCGAGGATGGCGCGGGCCGCTCCGCCGGCGATCACCCCGGTACCGGGGGCGGCCGGCTTGAGCAGCACCCGGCCGGCACCCACCACGCCGATGACCTGGTGGACGATGGTCCCTCCGGCCAACGGCACGGAGAAGAGGTTCCGCCGGGCCTCCTCGGTGCCCTTCTGGATGGCGAGGGGCACCTCCTTGGCCTTGCCGTAGCCCAGGCCGACCCGGCCGGCGCCGTCACCGACGACCACGAGGGCCGTGAAGGAGAACCGCCGGCCACCCTTGACGACCTTGGCCACCCGGTTGATGTTGATGACCCGCGACTCACGGAGCTGCAGGTCGGACTCACTCATGCTCATCAGAACTCCAGTCCAGCGGCACGTGCCGCGTCGGCCACCGCTGCGATCCGGCCGTGGTAGCGGAACCCACCCCGGTCGAACACAACTCGATCGATTCCGGCCGCCCGGGCCCGCTCGGCGACCAGGGTGCCGACCTGCCCGGCGGCGTCGACGTTGGAGGTCGACCCTCCCCGCAGCGACGCCTCGTGCGTGCTGGCAGCGGCCAGGGTCCGGCCGTTCTGGTCGTCGATCACCTGCGCCACGAGGTGGCGGTTGGACCGGAACACGGCGAGGCGCGGCCGGACCGCGGTCCCGCGGACCTGCTTGCGGACCCGCACGTGACGCCGGAGCCGGCTGTCTCGCTTCTGCTTGGCTGCATCGCTCATCGGTGCTCCCGGATCACTTGCCGGCCTTGCCGGCCTTGCGACGGACGTGCTCGTCGGCGTAACGGATGCCCTTGCCCTTGTAGGGCTCGGGCTTGCGCCAGCGCCGGATGTTGGCGGCCACCTGGCCGACGAGCTGCTTGTCGATCCCGTGCACCTCGATCACGGTCGGCTGCGGCACGACGAACTCGATGCCGTCGGGGGCCTCGACCGTGACCGGGTGCGAGAAACCGAGCGACAGCTCGAGGGCGTCCTTGCCCTTCGCTGCGGCCCGGAACCCCACGCCGACGATCTCGAGGTTCTTCTGGAACCCGGTGGTCACGCCGGTGACCATGTTCTGCACGAGGGAACGGACCAGGCCGTGGAGGGCCCGGCTGGACTTGGCGTCGTCCGCGCGCTCCACCGTCAGGACGTCACCGTCCTGCACGATCGAGATGACACCGGGCAGGGACTGCGAGAGCTCACCCTTGGGCCCGGTGACCGTCACCGCGTCCGGCGTCACCGACACCGTCACACCGGCGGGGACCGGGATGGGGGCCTTGCCGATTCGAGACATCAGAACCTCACCAGACGTGGCACAGGACCTCGCCGCCGACCCGCTGTCGGCGGGCCTCACGGTCGGTCATGAGCCCCTTGCTCGTGGACAGGACGGCGATCCCGAGGCCTCCGAGCACCCGCTCGACCTCGTCGTACTTCCGGTAGACGCGCAGGCCCGGCTTGGAGACCCGGCGGAGACCGGAGATCACCCGCTTGCGTTCGGGCGAGTACTTCATGTCGATGCTGAGCAGGCGACCGGGCCCGTTCGGGTTGTCGGCGACCTCGAAGCCCCCGATGTAGCCCTCTCGCTGGAGGACCGCAGCGAGGGCCTCCTTCAGCTTCGACGACGGCATGCGCACGTCGTCGTGCATGGCGATGTTGGCGTTGCGGATGCGGGTCAGCATGTCTGCGACCGGATCGGTCATCGTCATGGCGTCGTTCCTCCCCTCACCAGCTCGACTTCGTGACACCCGGGATCTCGCCGGCGTGGGCGAGCTCCCGGAGACAGACACGGCACAGGCCGAACTTGCGGTAGACGGACCGGGGCCGTCCGCACCGACGGCACCGGGTGTAGGCGCGCACCTTGAACTTGGGCTTGCGCTGCTGCTTCTGCTTCAGGGCCTGGGTTGCCATGTCACTGCTGTCCTTCACGTCGGAACGGGAAGCTGAAGGCCTCGAGCAGTGCTCGGCCCTCGGCGTCGGTCTGGGCGGTGGTCACGATGGTGATGTCCATCCCCCGGGAGGCGTCGACCTTGTCGTAGTCGATCTCCGGGAAGATCAGCTGCTCGGTCACGCCGAACGTGTAGTTGCCGTGACCGTCGAAGCTCTTGGGCGAGAGCCCGCGGAAGTCGCGGATCCGCGGGATCGCCAGGGTGATGAGGCGGTCGAAGAACTCCCACATCCGGTCGCCGCGCAGCGTCACCTTGACGCCGATGGCGTTGCCCTCGCGCACCTTGAAACCGGCGATCGACTTCTTGGCCTTGGTCACCACCGGCTTCTGGCCGCTGATGATGGTCAGGTCCTCGACGACCTTGTCGATCAGGCCCTTGTTCTCCACGGCCTTGCCGACGCCGACGTTGATCACGATCTTCTCGAGGCGGGGGACCTGCATGATGTTGCCGAGTCCCAGGCGCTCCTGCAGGGACGAGCGGACCTCGTCGTTGTACCGGACCTTGAGCCGCGGGATGGTGGTCGTGCTCACAGCTCACCTCCGCTCCGTCGGGCGATGCGCGTCTTGGTGCCGTCGGCGTCGACCCGGTAACCGGTCCGGGTCGGGCGGCCGTCGGAGTCGATGAGCGACACGTTCGACGCGTCGATCGGCATGACCTTGTCGATGATGCCGCCCTGCTGCATGGCCCGGGTCGGCTTCTGGTGCCGCTTGGCGACGTTGACACCCTCGACGGTCACCTGGTTGGTGCGGGGGTGGACGGCGATGACCTCGCCCTCCTTGCCCCGGTCCTTGCCGGTCAGCACCCGCACCCTGTCACCCTTGCGGATCCGCATCAGATCACCTCCGGTGCCAGCGACACGATGCGCATGAACTTCTTGTCGCGCAGCTCGCGGCCCACCGG
>CAINRS010000011.1 GCA_903852755.1 uncultured Actinomycetes bacterium
GCCGGCCTGACCCCCGAGGCACACGAACATGGCGCAGTTCCCGCTCGACCGGACCCGCAACATCGGCATCATGGCGCACATCGATGCCGGCAAGACCACCACGACCGAGCGCATCCTCTACTACACCGGCAAGACCTACAAGATCGGTGAGGTGCACGAGGGTGCGGCCACGATGGACTGGATGGCCCAGGAGCAGGAGCGGGGCATCACGATCACCTCGGCCGCCACGACGTGCCACTGGACCGACACGGTCGACGGGGTGGACCACCGCATCCAGATCATCGACACCCCGGGCCACGTGGACTTCACCGTCGAGGTGGAGCGCTCGCTCCGCGTGCTCGACGGTGCCGTCGCCGTGTTCGACGGGGTCGCCGGCGTCGAGCCGCAGACGGAGACCGTCTGGCGTCAGGCCAACAAGTACAACGTCCCGCGCATGTGCTTCGTCAACAAGATGGACCGCATGGGCGCCGACTTCTTCGGTGCGCTCGAGAGCATCATCGACCGGCTCGAGGCCAAGGTCGCCGTCATCCAGCTGCCGATCGGCGCAGAGGCGGACTACCAGGGCGTCGTCGACCTGGTGACCATGCGCGCCTGGATCTGGTCCGGTGAGGAACTCGGTGCGTCGTGGGACGTGGTCGACATCCCGGACCACCTGCAGGCCCAGGCCGACGAGTACCGCGAGAAGCTGATCGACGTCCTCGCCGAGACCAACGACGAGATCATGGAGAAGTTCCTCGAGGGTGAGGACCTCGACCCGACCCTGATCCGCGCCGCCCTCCGTGAGGCCACGATCCACCACGGCGTGGTGCCGGTCCTCAACGGCACGGCCTTCAAGAACAAGGGCGTGCAACCACTGCTCGACGCCGTGTGCTGGTACATGCCCTCGCCGCTCGACCTCCCGCCGGTCGAGGGCGTCGACCGAAAGGGTGAGCCGGTCACCCGCAAGGCCGACACCTCCGAGCCGTTCTCGGCGCTCGCGTTCAAGATCATGACGGCGCCCCACGTCGGCAAGCTCACCTACTTCCGCGTCTACTCCGGGACCCTGGAGAAGGGCGGCACGGTCCTCAACACCCGATCGGGCGACAAGGAGCGCATCGGGCGACTGCTCGAGATGCACGCCAACGACCAGATCGAGCAGGAGGCCGTCTACGCCGGTGACATCGTCGCGGGCATCGGCGTCAAGAACACCCGGACCGGCGACACGCTGACCGATCCGAGCAACGTGATCGTCCTCGAGTCGCTCGAGTTCCCCGACCCCGTGATCCACGTGGCGGTGGAGCCGAAGACGAAGGCCGATCAGGACAAGATGTCCAAGGCGCTCTTCGCGCTCTCGGAGGAGGACCCGACCTTCCAGGTCCGCACCGACGAGGAGACGGCGCAGACCATCATCTCCGGGATGGGCGAGCTGCACCTCGAGGTGCTCGTCGACCGGATGATGCGGGAGTTCAAGGTCGAGGCCAACGTCGGCAAGCCGCAGGTCGCCTACCGCGAGACCATCACGACCTCCGTCGACAACCACACCTACCTGCACAAGAAGCAGACCGGCGGCACCGGCCAGTACGCCAAGATCGTCCTGCAGCTCACCCCGTCGGGTCCCGGCGGCGGTTTCGAGTTCTCCGACCAGATCACCGGTGGCCGCATCCCGAAGGAGTACATCCCCTCGGTCGGTCACGGCATCCAGGAGGCCATGTCCACCGGTGTGCTCGCCGGGTTCCCCATGGTCGACGTCCACGTCAACCTGCTCGACGGCGACTACCACGACGTCGACTCCTCGGAGATGGCGTTCAAGATCGCCGGGACGATGGGCTTCAAGGAGGCCGTGCGTCAGGCGCAGCCCGTGCTGCTCGAGCCGATCATGGCGGTCGAGGTGGTCACGCCCGAGGAGTACATGGGTGACGTCATCGGCGACCTCAACTCCCGCCGCGGCAAGGTCGGCAAGATGGAGCAGCGGGGCAACAACCAGGTCGTCTCGGCCGAGGTGCCCCTGTCGGAGATGTTCGGCTACTCGACCGACCTGCGGTCCAAGACGCAGGGTCGGGCGACCTACACGATGCAGTTCCACAGCTACCAGCAGACGCCGAGGAACGTCCAGGAAGAGATCGTCGCCCGCGTCAACGGCCAGTGAGCCGGACGCAGGACCTGTCCACCATCAACCAACCACTCTGAATCCAGAGCCAACCGGAAGGGGTTTTCCCGATGTCGAAGGAGAAGTTCGAGCGGACGAAGCCGCACGTGAATGTGGGGACGATGGGTCACATCGACCACGGGAAGACGACGTTGACGGCTGCGATCACGAAGA
>CAINRS010000012.1 GCA_903852755.1 uncultured Actinomycetes bacterium
GCGCCTGCTGCTGCGCCCGCTCCTGCTGCTGCGCCTGCGCCTGCTGCTGCGCCTGCGCCTGCTGCTGCGCCTGCGCCTGCTGCTGCGCCTGCTCCCGCTGCTGCGCCAGCGCCAGCGCCAGCGCCAGCTCCTGCGCCAGCGCCAGCGCCAGCTCCCGCGCCAACGCCAGCTGCGCCTGGCCAGCCAGCGTTCACCTCGCCGGAGCCGACCCCGGCCGCTGTGCCGGAGCCAGCCCCCGAGGAGAAGCCAGCACGACGCGGCCTGTTCGGCCGCTGAGCTCGAGCGCCCGTCGACCGGGCGGAGCGCTCAGCCGATGAACAGGCCGAACGCCACGACGACGACGCTCCCGACCACGCCGATGAATCCGGCGAGCGCCACGGTCGCGAGCAGGAGCAGCACCGCCGACCGGACACGGACGGACGTGGGGACCAGGACCGAGTCGTCGTCCCCTCGGGATCGTCGGCCGGAACCCGGCCCGCTGGGTGCGCCCACAGCCGTCGGGTCGCCGTCGTCGGCGTCCGTGGCAGTCTGAGGGGCGGGGTTCGGTCCGAACACGGCGATCCCGGCCGCCACGGCGGCGACGAGCACGATGACCACTCCGACGAACACGGCGAGCATGACGGACTCCAGCGTAACGAACGGGCCTGCCGTCCCCGGAGACTCCGCTCCGGGGAGCACTGGCGAGGAGGCCTCGCCCGTCGTTCCGGATCCCGCCCGTCGGCGCCGACGACGACTGTGGTGGTCGCTGGGCGGTGTGGTGGTCGTGGCCGGGTTGATCGCCGGGGTGCTGCTGGTCCCGTTGCCGTACTTCCTGTTGCAACCCGGCTCGCTCCGGCCCGCCGAGAGCAAGGTCGAGGTCACCGGCGCCCCGACCTTCGAGCACCCGGGCGAGGTGATGTTCACGACCGTGTACATCGACCAGGCGACACTCGGCCTGCTGCTCCGGGGTGCCATCGACGACGCCATCGAGGTGCGCACCGAGGAGGAGGTCTACGGCCGGGAGGGCCGTGACGGCAGCCGGACTGCCAACCAGCAGCGGATGGATCTGTCCAAGCTGGTGGCGACCAAGCTCGCGCTCGAGTACCTGGGCTACCCCGCGTCGCTCACCGGCTCCGGTGCCAGGGTGCTCGGACTCGCCGACCCGTCCCCGTCCACCGGGATCCTGTCCGCAGGCGACGTGGTGACGCAGGTCGACCAGGTCGCCGTCCGGCTCCCGGAGGACATCGCCGTCGCACTGGCCGGACGACGACCCGGTGACCAGGTCTCCGTCGGCGTCACCGCGCCCACGGGGGCGGCGCGGACGGCGACCGTCCGACTGGGTGCCGCTCCGGACGACCCCCAGCGGCCGGTCCTCGGGATCAACGTCGACGTGGCCGATCCGAGGATCGACTCACCGGTCCAGGTCTCGATCGACTCGGGCGAGGTCACCGGTCCGTCCGCCGGACTGGCCTGGGCGCTCGCCGTGATCGACCGTCTGGTGGAGCCGTCGCTGACCGACGGCCGGGACGTCGCCGTCACGGGCGAGATCCTGGCGGACGGGTCGGTCGGCGCGATCGGCGGAATCACGCAGAAGCTCGCGGCGGTCCAGCGCGCGGGGGTCGACGTCTTCCTCTACCCGGCCGCGACGCCGGAGCGGGAGCGGGCGGAGATCGAGGCGATGGCCGGCGACGTCGAACTGGTCCCGGTGCGCACCCTGGCCGAGGCGGTCGAGTTCCTGCATCCGGGAGGTGTCCGTCCGCCGAGCACGTGACGGGTCCGGGTCCGCCGATCGGCCCGGACGGTTCCGTAGCATCCCGGCATGGCCGACCCGATTCCGGACCCTCCCGACCTGGGTCCCGAACAGCTCTCCACCGCTGATTTCTCCCGGGCCAAGCGCGGGTACGACCCGGTCGAGGTGACCACGCTGCTCGGTCGGGCGGCCGACGCGCTGCGCACCTGGCAGGAACGGGACACCCGGCTGTGGGAGCGCGTGACGTCGTTGTCGGCCGAGCTCGACGACGCCCGTGAGATCGACGAGGACCGGATCACCGCCGCGCTCGGCGAGGAGACCGCTCGCATCATCGCCGTTGCGCGTGAGGCGGCGGCCTCGATCCGGGACGAGGCCACGAGGTCGGCAGCGCAGGTCGTCGACGAGGCCGACGCAGCTGCCGACGAGTCACGGCGTGCCGCAGCGGAGGAGCTCGAGTCGGCACGCTCCGAGTCGGAGCGGCTCCGGACCGAGGCCACGCTCGCTGCCGCCGACCTGCGACGTGAGGCCGACGAGTTCGCCGAGTCCACACGGTCAGCGGCCGAGTCACGGCGCGCCGAGCTGCTCGACGAGGCCGAACGCGTGCTCGGCGAGCGCACGGCGGATGCCGAGGCGGCTGCCTCGGCGATCCGCGAGACGGCCGAGGTCGAACGTGACGCGGCGTTGGCCGAGGCCGAACGCGTCCGCGCCGAGGCCCGGGAGGTGGCCGCCGCAGAGGTGGAGCGGGCGGTCGAGGAGGGCCGGGCCATGGTGGCCGAGGCCCAGGAGTACCGCGAACAGGTCCTGCGGAGCCTGGCGGCGCGCCACCAGGAGGCCCAGCGCCGGATCGAGGCCGCCCGGGAGGAGCGCGACCGGATCGTCGCTGCGATCCGCCAGGTCGGCAGTGCACTCGGCGACACGGTCGACGACCTGGCCAGTGACGAGGGGGAGTTCGCTCCCCAGCCGCACGTCAGCGTGGAGGACTTCGTCTCCCGGGCCACTGCCGAGCTGCGTCCGGTGCCGGTGCTCGGCGGAGCCGGGTCGCCCAGCGGCACCGCTGCGGCTGGCACCACCGGGGCTGATGAGTCGGTGGTCGATGACACCGCGGCCGATGACACTGCGGCCGATGACACTGCGGCCGGTGACCCCGTGGCCGGTGACCCCGTGGCCGGTGACACCGCGGCCGACGGGGAACCCGAGGTCCTCCCGGAGGTCGGGGTCGACTCCGGGACCGACAGCGAGGCCGAGTCAGCAGCCGAGTCAGCAGCCGACTCTGACGCCGAGTCAGCAGCCGAGTCTGAGGCTGGATCAGAGGTCGAGATCGAGTCCGACATGACCCGGGAGGAGGCGGTGCTCGACCGGCGCATCCTGGAACAGGGCGATTCCGTGGCCGAGGTCGTCGAGCTCCCGACCGTCTCCGACGACGCGGAGGATTCCGAGGACGACGCCACGGTCCACGACCTGTTCGAACGGGTCCGAGCGGCCACGACCGACGACACCGGGTCCGACGATGCCGCAGCCGACGAGACGGCTTCCGATGAGACGGCGTCCGACCCTGCCGAGGTGCCGTCGGGTCCGCTCGACCGCCGGGATGCGCTGCTCGAGCCGATCGGTGAGTCGCTCGCCCGTTCGCTCAAGCGTGCCGTCTCGGACGAGCAGAACGAGGTGCTCGACCAGCTCCGGCGGGCACGGCGCACGGTCCCGGGCCTCGACGACCTGCTCGGTGCGACCGACGACGTCGAGCGCTACCTCGAGCACCTGACGCCCGACCTGCGCTCCGCGGCCCGGGCGGGTGTGACGTTCTGGTCGGCGGAGTCGGGGTCGGACGGTGGGGGTGACCTCACCGAGACGCTCGAGGCCGCCCTGTTGCCCGAGGGGCGGCTGCACTCGCTGGTGCAGGACCTGTTGGGCCGACGACGCGCCCACCTGGCCCGGGTGCTCGACGAGGCCGCCGACGAGGGGCTCGACCTGGCCGGGGTGCAGGGCAAGGTCCGCGGTGCCTACCGGGAGTGGCGTTCTGCCCAGACCGAGGGGGCCGCAGGCGACCTGGCTGCGGCGGGGTTCGCTCTCGGCGTGGGGTCGGCGGCTGCGCCCGGTTCGAGTTGGTGCTGGCTCGTCGACCACGGTGGCCTGCCCTGCTCCGACGCAGAGGACAACGCGCTGGCCGGCCCGGTCACGGTGGGCGACCCGTTCCCGACCGGGGACGCCCTGCCCCCGGCGCACGCCGGGTGCCGATGCATCTTGATTCCCGCGCCTCGGTAACCTCAGCCCGTGCGCTACCCGAGCGACGAGCCCGACCGTCCGCCGCGGTCGCCGCGCCGGTCCCGCCGCACCGACCGACCTGAACGGCCCAACCGGGGTCGGGTCGTGTTGGCGGTGGTCCTCATCGGGTTGGTCGTGCTGGCCCTGTCGCTCCGGGCGATCGCAACGTTCTGGACCGACATCCTCTGGTTCGACTCGCTCGACCTGGGCTCGGTCTGGCGCAAGCTGCTGTCGGCCAAGGTCACGCTCGGCGCCGGCGCCACGATCATCTTCTTCATCATCCTCTGGTTGAACCTGGTCGTCGCCGACCGCCTCGCTCCCCGGTTCCTGCCGGTGTCCGGCCAGGACGACGAGGTCCTGATCCGCTACCGGGAGCTCGTGTCGGGCCGTCAGCGCCTCGTCGAGGTGGTCGTCGCCCTGCTCGTGGCGATCGTGCCCGGGGTGAGCGCGTCGGCCCAGTGGTCGCAGTGGCTGCTGTTCCGTTTCGGCGGGTCGTTCGAGGAGCCGGACCCGGAGTTCGGCATGGACCTCGGCTTCTACCTGTTCAAGCTCCCGTTCCTGACCCAGGTCGTCGACTGGCTCTTCGGGTTCCTGTTGGTCACGGCGATCGTCGTGGCGGTCGTCCACTACCTCAACGGTGCGATCCGGGTGCAGGCCATGGGGGAGCGGGTGACCCCCAACGCCAAGGCGCACCTGTCGATCATCCTGGCGCTGGCCGCCCTGGTGAAGGCCGCCGACTACTACCTGCAGCGCTTCGAGCTGCTCACCGCCCAGGGACAGTCGTTCGACGGCGCCGGGTACACGGACCTGACCGCCCGTCTGCCGGCGATCCAGATGCTGATGCTGGTCTCGATCGCCGTCGCCGTCGTCCTGATCCTCAACATCTGGCGCCGGGGCTGGGTCCTGCCCGGCATCGTCGTGGCGCTCTGGCTCCTGTTGTCGATCGTGGCGGGGAGTCTCTACCCGTCGTTCGTCCAGCGGTTCCAGGTGAGCCCCGCCGAGCTGGCCAAGGAGCGGCCGTACATCGAGCGCAACATCGAGGCCACCAGGCAGGCGGTCGGTCTCGACGACGTGGACCAGGTCGACTTCGTCTACTCGCCCGACCTGACCGCCGAGAAGGTGGCGAGCCAGCAGGTGAACCTGGACAACGCCAGGGTGCTGGACCCGTCGGTCATGCGGCCCACCATCCAGGACCTCGAGTTCGGGCGCGAGTTCTACTCGTTCCGAGACGTCGACGTGGACCGCTACGTGGTGCAGCGGGGCGAGGGGCCTCCGGTGCGCGAGCCGGTGATCATCTCGACCCGTGAGCTGAACACGCAGGGCATCTCGTCGCCGTCGTGGGAGAAGCTGCACCTGGTGTTCACGCACGGCTACGCCGGTGCGCTCGCTCCCTCCAACTCCGCCAACGGGCGGGGTGAGCCGGAGTTCCTGGTCTCGGGGATCCCCGCCACCTACGACGGTGTCCCCCCGCTCGACCGGCCGGAGCTCTACCACGGCGAGGACATGGACGGCTACGCGATCGTGGGGACCGAGCAGACGGAGCTCACCTCGGACCAGCTCACGACCGAGTACTCGGGGAAGTCCGGTGTCGGTGTCGGGAGCGTCCCCCGTCGGGCGGCGTTCGCACTGCGGTTCGGCGAGATCGAGCCCCTGATCTCGGGGAGCCTCACCCCCGAGTCCAAGGTCATCTTCATCCGGGACATCCGGGAGCGCGTGCGGACGATCGCACCCTTCCTGACCCTGGACGAGGACCCGTACCCCGTGTTCATCGACGGCCGGGTGAAGTACGTGATCGACGGGTACACGGCCTCGTCGCACTACCCGTACGCCGAGGCCCTCGACGCTGCGGCGGTCACCGAGACCCAGCGGGGCACGTTCAACTACCTCCGCAACAGCGTCAAGGCGGTCGTGGACGCCTACGACGGGGACGTGACGCTGTACCTCAGCGACATGCTCTACGGCGCCGAGGACCCGATCATCCGGGCCTACGCCCGGGCGTTCCCGGGGATGTTCGTGAGCGAGATCCCCGAGTCGCTCCGGGCGCACTTCCGCTACCCCGAGCTGCTGTTCAAGACGCAGACGCAGGTCTGGGGCCGCTACCACCAGGGCGACACCGCCACGTTCTTCAACAACTCCGACCGGTGGGACATCGCCCAGCAGCCGCCGAACACCTCGGGTGGCACGACGCTCGAGGAGCTCGACCCGACGCAGCCGACCAGCCAGCTCGACCGCATCGAGCCCTACTACCAGCTGATGCAGCTCCAGCCGGGGCAGGACCCGCAGTTCGTGCTGACCCGCCCCTTCGTGCTCGCCTCGAGCGACGACAGCGCCCGCAACCTGACCGCCGTGATGATCGCCTCCAACGACCCGGCCGACTACGGCCAGCTCACCCAGGTGGTGATGAGCCAGCGTCGGGCCGACGGGACGGTCGAACCCAACACCCGGGTGGACGGACCGCTGCGAGCCAACCAGAAGATGGTCACGTACCAGCCCGTGTCGGAGTACCAGTCGCTCGTCGGCCGGTCGGGGTCACGGGTGCAGTTCGGCAACCTGCTCACCCTGCCCTTCGGGGACTCGCTGCTCTACCTGCGGCCCGTCTACGCCAAGGAGGAGCAGAGCGGCCGGTACGCCCTGACACGGATCGTCGTGACCTCGGGTGACCGGGTCGGTTTCGGTGACACGGTCGAGCAGGCCGTGTCGGACCTGCTCGACGACGATCCGGACGGTTCCGACGGTGGGGCCCCGACGGTCACGCCGCCGCCGACCACGACCCCGCCCGGTGGACCCGACGCGCCGGTTCCGTCACCGGGTACACCCACGGAGCTGCTCGCCGAGGCCGACCAGAAGTTCACCGTGGCCGAGGACCGGCTCCGCGCCGGCGACCTGGCGGGCTACGAACAGGCGGTCGACGAGGCCCGGGACCTGGTCCGGCGGGCCAACGAACAACTCGTCGCCGGCGGCTCCACCCCGGTCCCACCCGGCTGAGTCCGTCCCTCCCGACCCGGTCCGGCACCGACGGGACCCGGTCCGGGAGCCATCGAGGCGGTTGCGGCTACCGTGGATCACCGTGCTGTCGTCCGTCGCCTCCCTCGTCGCCACACCGGTCCTCGCCGCCCTCGGCGTGCTCGATCCGGAACAGCTGATCTCACGGGGTGGCTACATCCTCATCTTCGCCATCGTGTTCGCGGAGTCGGGACTGTTGATCGGGTTCTTCCTGCCGGGCGACTCGCTCCTGTTCACCGCCGGGATGTTCGCCGGAGGGGCGTTCACCGCCAAGCTGCCCGAGGTCCAGTTCAACATCTGGTTGCTCGTGCTCGGCATCTTCGTCGCCGCTGTCACGGGCGATCAGGTCGGGTACCAGTTCGGCAGCCGGGTCGGCCCGGCGCTCTTCCGCCGTCCGGACTCCCGGTTGTTCAAGCACGAACACGTGGAGAAGGCCCAGGCCTTCTTCGACAAGCACGGTCCCAAGGCGATCGTCCTGGCCCGATTCGTGCCGATCGTGCGCACGTTCTGTCCGATCGTGGCCGGGGTGGGCCGCATGGACCGGGGGGTGTTCACCCGGTACAACCTCGTCGGGGGCCTGCTGTGGGGAGTGGGAGTGACCCTGCTCGGGTACTACCTGGGCAGCGTGGACCTGGTGAAGGAGAACTTCGAGGTGGCGATCCTCCTGGTGGTCGCCGTCTCGACGGTCCCGATCCTCGTCGAGGTGCTCCGGTCCCGCCGGCGCAGGGGCCACGAGGACCAGCCAGAGCCGGTGTGACCCCACCGCCCGGGCCGGTTTGACCCCGCCGCCCGCCCGGGACTGAACTACCCGGACCCGTGGGCGCCGGTGAGCCGCGCCCCAACCCTGAGTACGGGGTACACCGAGAGGGCCGAGGAACGAGATGTCGCAGATCTTCGCCGCCGAGGGCGGCTACCAGGTGTTCACACTGGGCGGTTCGGAGTGGTTCTGGTTGGCCTTCTGCGCCGGCGTGTCGGTGCTGGCGTTGATCATCGGCTGGATCATGATGCGCAACGTGCTGTCCGCCGAGACCGGCACGGACAAGATGAACGAGATCGCGGAGGCCGTCCAAGAGGGCGCCATGGCGTACATCAAGCGCCAGTTCCGCACGATCTTCGTGATCGTCGTGCCGCTGGCCGCCGTGGTGTTCGTGACCTCCTCGGAGGTGCTGCGAGCCGGCAGTGAGACCGGACTCAGCCGCGTGGAGTCCGGCCTGTTCCGGACGCTCGCGTTCGTGGGCGGCTGCCTGGCGTCGGCGTTCATCGGGTACCTGGGCATGTGGTTGGCCACCCGGGCGAACGTCCGCACCGCCGCCGCGGCCCGGACCGGCAGCATGGACGCCGCCATGCAGGTCGCGTTCCGCGCCGGCGGGACGATCGGCCTGTTCACCGCCGGTCTCGGTCTCCTCGGGGCGACGGTGATCGTCATGGTCTTCCAGAACACCGCGTCGGCGATCCTGGTCGGGTTCGGCTTCGGTGGGTCGCTCCTCGCGCTGTTCCTCCGCGTCGGCGGGGGCATCTTCACGAAGGCCGCCGACGTGGGCGCCGACCTGGTCGGCAAGGTCGAGGCCGGGATCCCCGAGGACGACCCCCGGAACCCGGCCACCATCGCCGACAACGTCGGCGACAACGTCGGCGACTGCGCCGGGATGGCCTCCGACCTCTTCGAGTCGTTCGGGGTGGTCCTCGTCGCCAACATCATCCTGGGCGTGACGGCGTTCAACGCCGTCGGCCTGGAGGGCGCCGAGGCCGTGAAGGGCCTCATCTTCCCGCTCGCCATGATGGCGGTCGGTCTGCTGGCCTCGATCGTGGCGATCTACCTGGTCCGGGCCCGTCCGGGTGAGACCGACGCGCTGAAGCCCATCAACCGGGGCCTCAACATCGCGTCGATCATCATGCTCGTGGGTGCCGCCATCGTGGCCTTCGTCTACGTCGGCGACCCCGCCGGCTCGGACGTGAGCGCCGTCGGTCTGCGCATGTTCGTGGCCATCATCATCGGCGTCGTGCTGGGTCAGGTGGCCAGCCGGGTCACGCAGTACTTCACGTCGAGCCAGTTCAAGCCGGTGAAGGACATCGCGGAGTCCGGCCGGACGGGTCCGGCGACCGTGGTGCTCTCGGGGATCTCCTCGGGCATGGAGTCGGCCGTGTGGGCGGTGGTGGCGATCGCGGTGGCGATCCTCGTGGGCCTCGGCCTGGGTCAGGGCAACGTGCTGTTCGCCGTGTACCTGGTGGCGCTGACGGGCATCGGGATGCTCTCCACGACGGGCATCGTGGTGGCGGAGGACACCTTCGGGCCGATCGCCGACAACGCGCAGGGCATCGCCGAGATGTCCGATGAGCTCCACGGTGAGACCGAGACGATCCTCGACGGGCTCGACACCGTCGGCAACACCACGAAGGCCGTCACCAAGGGCTTCGCGATCGGCTCCGCCGTCATCGCTGCGGTGGCGCTGTTCGCCTCGTTCCGTGAGACGATCGCCGCCCAGCTGCCGGAGGTGTTCACCGGGAGCGTCTCGGAGGCCTTCGAGGCGGTGCAGCTCAACGTCGCCGACCCCAAGACGTTCGCCGGGGCGCTGATCGGCGGAACGGTCGTCTTCCTGTTCTCGTCGCTCGCGATCATCGCCGTGAGCCGGACCGCCGGCACGGTCGTCCAGGAGGTCCGTCGTCAGTTCCGGGAGAAGCCCGGGATCATGGACTACTCCGAGAAGCCCGACTACGGGCCGGTCATCGACATCTGCACCAGCGCCGCACTGCGCGAACTCGCCACCCCGGCGCTGCTCGCCGTGCTGATGCCGGTGGTGGTCGGCTTCGGGCTCGGCTACCTGGCACTCGGCGGCTACCTCGCGGCGATCATCATCGTCGGTGCGCTCATGGCGAACTTCCTGTCCAACGCCGGCGGCGCCTGGGACAACGGCAAGAAGTTCATCGAGGAGGGCAACCTGGGTGGCAAGGGGTCCGACGTCCACAAGGCCGTGGTCATCGGTGACACCGTGGGCGACCCGTTCAAGGACACGGCGGGTCCGGCGATCAGCCCGCTCATCAAGGTCATGAACCTCGTGGCGCTCCTCATCCTGCCGGCCATCATCAGCCTCGACGACAACCCGGGACTCCGGTACGCCATCGCCCTGGGCGCGCTGGCGATCGTGCTGGCGTCGGTGGTGTTCTCGAAGCGTCAGGTGACGTCCTTCGGCGACGACGAGGTCTCCGAGGCCGCCGGGGCCTGAGGGCGCCGGTCGTCCCGGCGGGCCGTTCGCCCGCCGGCCGCCGTGCTGGGAGACTGGAGGCGTGGACAGCGCCCACGGGCCCACCGCGGCCGGTGTCTCCGAGTCGGACCGGGAGCAGCCGGCGGGGCGCGTGTTCGCCCTGGTCCTCGAGGGGTTCGCCGCCGAGTTCCGTCGCCACGAGCCGGGGGTCCTCGCGGATGAGGACCCCGAGGAACTGCACGACCTTCGGGTCGCCGTCCGGCGGGCGCGGTCGCTGCTGCGGGTGGCGCAGGGGGTGCTTCCCGAACCGGACCGGCTCCGTCTGCGTGACGACCTGCGGTGGCTCGGCGACCTGACCTCGCCGGTCCGGGACCTCGACGTCCTCGCCGGCGACCTGCCCGGGCTCCTCGAGCGCGTGCAGCCACCGTTGCGGTCCGGGACCGACGGGCTCACCGCGGCGCTGTGGGCGGCCCGGAGCCTGGCGGTGGACCGCCTGCACGAAGCGCTGCGGTCCGAGCGCCACGCCGAGGTGGTGCGGCGGTGGCACCTGACGGCGCGCGTCCACGTGCTCGGCGACGCCGTTCCGCCCTCGGCGCGGCGGCCCGCCGGCGAGGTCGCGTCGCAGGCGATCCTGCGCTCGGAGCGGCGACTCCACCGGGCCGGGCGGGTCGCTGCCCGCAGCGACGACCTGGAGCACTGGCACGACCTGCGCAAGGCCCTGAAGCAGTTCCGCTACGTGCTGGGAGCGCTGGCCCCCCTCTTCCCGCACGGGGCGTTCACCGGGGTGCGCGAGGAGTTGCCCGACCTGCAGGACGTGCTCGGTCGACTCCAGGACCGCCACGTCCAGGCGGACCTGGTCGGTCGGCTCGGCCTGGACGCCGGTGGCGACGCTGCGCTCCTCGCCGGGGCCGTCGCGGACCGACTGCACCGGGACGTCGAGCGGGCGCACCGACGGTGTGCGTCGGCGTGGCGGCACCTCGAGCGCTCGGACCTGCGACGACGGTTGCGCAGCGAGCTCGACACCGGTTCGTGAGGCCGATCCGCGCCGACCACGGCCGGGGCGGCGCGCCGCACACCGGCGCGGGTTCCGGGCCTCCGCGCCCGGCGACGTCGTCGCAGTCCCGTGCGAGGATGTCGCCGTGCACCCCGACGACCACCGCCTGAGTCTGGTCCGGGCGCTGCTCGCCAAGGCCGAGGCCAGCGAGTACCCCGAGGAGGCCGAGGCCTTCACCGCCAAGGCCTCGGAGCTGATCGCCCGGTACGCCATCGACGACGCCCTGCTCTGGGCGGCCGGTGTCTCCGAGTCGGACCGGGAGCAGCCGACGGAGCTCCGACTGGTGGTCCTCTCGCCGTACCGGGCGCAGAAGGCGGTCCTCGTCGACGCCGTCGCCCGGGCGCAGGGCTGCCGGGCGGTCCGCCTCGGTGCCCGCACCGGTTCGGACCGGGAGGAGGTCTCGATCGTCGGCTTCCCCGGTGACCTGCGCCGGGTCGAGACGCTGCTCACCAGCCTGCTCGTCCAGCTGACCTCGGCCATGCTGTCGGGTGCACCCGCAGGCCTGTCCTCCTCGGCGTCGGCCGGGTGGCGCCGCAGCTTCATCGTTGGATTCGCTGACTCGATCCGCACCCGGCTCGAGTCCGACCGACGGGACCGTTCGGCCGCCACCAGCCGGGCCGGAGGGTCGACGTCGGTGGCGCTCGTGCTCGTCGAGCGCGACGAACACGTCGTCGGGGAGTTCCGGCGCAGGTTCCCGCACGTCCGTTCGTCGTGGGCGTCCTCCGGTTCGTCCCGTTCCGGAGCCGACGCCGGCCGACGGGCCGGACGAGAGGCGTCCCTGTCCCGCGGATCGGTCGGCGGCACCCGGGCGATCGGGTCCGGCGGGTGAGTCCCGGGGTTCCCGGGTCCGACGACGATCCGGCCGGACGGGTGGTCCAGCTCGCCGAGGACGCCGCCCTCCCCGGTGGCGGGCGGCGCTTCGGGACGCTGGCTGAGCTGCAGGAGTTCGTCACCGGTGTGCTCGCGGACCCGTGGTGGCACGAGACCTTCCCGTGGGCGCCCGTCGACGTCGAGGTCCGGCCCCGGTCCTCGACCGCCACGTTCTCCGCCGCCCACGTCTCGGTCACGGGCGAGGCCGTGGTGTTCCTCCGGCGCGGTTCGTGGGACGCCGTCACGGTCCTCCACGAACTCGCCCACGTCGCCGATCGCAGCGGTCTGGGCGATCGGACGTCGCACGGGGAGTCCTTCACTGCCGCACTCGCCCAGCTCTGGCGCCGACACCTCGGGGTGTTCGCCTGGGCGGCGCTGGTCCGGGACCTGTCCGATGGAGACTCCGGTGTCAGACGCGTCCGGCCCGCAACCCCGCCCGCCAACGAGATCGACGCCGGTCCGGGACGAGCCGGTAGACACCGGCCCGCTCCCGTCGACCCTTGACCTGCAGCCGACCCGAGAAGACCCACGCGTCGTCGGGTACCGGGACCTCGGCGAGGGTCGTCTCGGCGGCCAGCACGCCCACGCGGTCGTCCTTGGCGGCGTCGCAGAGCCGGGCGGCGAGGTTCACCACGTCGCCGATCACCGTGTACTCGAACCGCTCCCGTGTGCCCACGAAGCCGGCCACCACCTCACCGGTCGCCACGCCGACGCCGGCGGTGAGTTCGACCGGCGACCGTCGCAGCTCGCGGGGGAGAGCGGCCGCTGCCCGGAGGGCGCGGGCCGCGTGGTCCGGTTGGTCCTGCGGGGCGCCGAACAGGCACAGGGCGGCGTCGCCCTCGAACTTGTTGATCCAGCCGCCCTCCCGGTTGACGACGGCCACGACGATCCGGAAGAAGCGGTTGAGCATCTCCACGACGTCGGCCGGGTCCTGCTGTTCGGCGAAGCGGGTGTAGCCCTGCAGGTCGACGAAGAGCACCGTCACCTGACGTCGCTCACCGGTCCGGGTCGGCCCGTCCCCCTCGAGGGCGAGGTCGACCAGCCCCGTCTGGCCAACCTGGCGGCCGAACAGGTCACGGAGTTCCTCACGTTCCCGGATCCCGGCGGCGAGGTCGTTCACCGCCTCGGCCAGGCGACCGAGCTCGCCCAGGTCGTCGATGGGTACGTGCACGTCGGGTTCGCCCTGTTCGATACGGCCCAGCGCGCTGCGGATCCGGTTGAGCGGACGAGTGACCGACACTGCTGCGGTGGTCATGACCAGGCCGCCGGCGAGCGCACCGATCACCGCGATCCACGCGAGTCGGGCGACGTCGAGCGGCTCGGGTGAGATGAGCGGGCTGAGCCCGATGGCGATGAGGGGAACGGCGCTGCCGAGCAGCCACGCCAGCATGAGCCGCGGGAAGATCTCCCGCCGGTCCGCCGGCAGGTCGGCGTGTGCGAGCGCCATCGCGTAGACGGGCCGGAAGTGACCCTCGAGCACCAGGTACAACAGGGTGCACGTGACCACACCGGCGAGCGCGATCCCTGCGGAGATGCGTTGCACGTCCTGGTTGACGACGCCGAAGAGGACCGCTGCACCGAACCACGACACGAGCGCACTCGCCGTCTCGAGCCCCGGCAGGCTGAACAGGAGCCGGCGCTGACGGTCGGTGGGCGGGGTGCCCTCGCGGACCCAGATCACGGCCCGTCGCAGCACCAGGGCGTTCACGGGCAGGCCGAGCAGGATCATCACCAGCAGGTACACGCCGAAGACGCTCAGGTTCAGGTCCAGGCTCTCGAGCTCGTTGCTGGCCGACTCGGGGAACAGCAGCGTGAAGTAGGCGAGGACGACCAGCACGCCGAGCCCGTTGGCGGCGAGCTGCAGCAGCACGACTCCCCGGACGGTGGAACGGGCCCGGACCAGGTTGGGGCCGGTCGCCTGTCGCTCCCGGAACGACCGGATCCGGTGGCCGAGCCCTCGTCGGCCGGGCCCGGTGTCGGTGTCCACGTCCGGATCCTACGGCCAGCAGGATCGCCGGGGACCTCCGGGCGCCGCACGGTCGCCGACGGTCGACCTCAGTCGGTCGGGAACGTCACCCCGGTGCCACCCAGACCGCAGTAGCCGTTCGGGATCTTCGACAGGTACTGCTGGTGGTCCATCTCGGCGAAGTAGAACGGACCCGCCGGTCGGATCTCGGTGGTGATGGGTCCGAGACCCCGGGCGTCGAGCGCCGCCTGGAAGGAGTCCCGGCTGGCCAGCGCGAGTTCGAGCTGCTCGGGGGTGTGGGTGTAGATCGCCGAGCGGTACTGGGTACCGACGTCGTTGCCCTGCCGCATGCCCTGCGTCGGGTCGTGCGACTCCCAGAACACCCGGAGCAGGTCCGCGTACCCGATGCGCTCGGGGTCGAACACGACGAGCACGGACTCGGCGTGGCCGGTGCTCCCGGAGCACACCTCCCGGTAGGTCGGGTTGGGGGTGAACCCGCCCGAGTAGCCCACTGCGGTCGTCACCACGCCGGGGGTCTGCCAGAAGCGCCGCTCGGCCCCCCAGAAGCAGCCGAGCGCGAACTCGGCGACCTCGGTGCCCGTCGGCCACGGCGGGGTGAAGGGCACGCCGAGTGCGTGGTGCGGTCCGTGCACCGTCAGCGGCTGCTCCCGGCCGGGGAGCGCATCCTCGGCGGTGACCATCTCGACGGACTTCCACCACGCCACGGCCGGAGCCTACCGCCGGGGCGTTTTGCCCACCCGCCGGCCTTGCGATCGGCCGGTGGCGACTCCACCCTCGTGGTGATGCGGGCGACACGGGGAGTGGAGTGCGACGTGGCGGCGGTCGCGCGGGTCGGGGCGATGCTCGCGACGGGACTGCCGGCCGACCGGACGGCGGCGCTCGACAGCATCTCGTCGTGGAGGACGATCGACGACGATCCGGGGACGGTCTCGGCGATCCTCGCCGCGGCGGCGCGATCTGGTCCGGTCGACCACGCGGACCCGACGGACCCGGCCGTCCGGTTGGTCGAGGTGCTGTGGTCGGCGGCCCACCTGGTCGACCTCGCCGAGGTGGAGGCGGTCTACCTGGTGGCGCGGGACCCCGTCCGGCGGGCGCTGCTGGACCTGCTCGCCCGGCGGCGTGACCCAGCGGGGCTCGCCGTGCTGCGGTCCGTGGTGGGCGAGCACGGATGGACCGACCACCTGCCGCTCCCGACCCCGGGGCTGCTGAGCGCCGTCCTGGGTCACCCGCAGGCGGCCGAGTTCGCCGGGGACCTCGGAAGGCTCCTGGTCCGGCCCGGCTGGGAGTCCCACGCAGCTGCGCTGCTCGCCCGTCTGGCCCGGGAGGTGGAGCTCCCCGCCGCCGTACTGGCGGGACTCCTCGACCTGATCGAACCGCTGCTCATCGAGGCGATCGGGCAGTGTGACGAGGCGTTCGGGTGCCGGAACGGTGGTGAGGCGAGCCCGTGGGTGTGGCGGACCCGGAACCGGGTGCGGCTGGTGCTCGACGTGCTCGAGTCGTTCGACGCTGTGCCCGGCCCCGGCGGGCCCACCGGTGGCGGAGAACGGGTCGTCGACCTGCTGGTCCGGACGCTGGGCTCGGCCGACCCCGTCGTCGGAGCCTGGGGTGTCGCAGCACTCGCCGTGCGCGGTGTCGAGGTGCCCTGGGACCGGGTCTGGATGACCTCCCACGAGCCGGTGCCCCGGTCGGTGCTGCTCGAGCGACTCGACCGGGTCGGCCTGCTCGGGCCGGTCCTCGACGGCTCCGGCCGCCATCGCGACGGTGTGTGGCGGGCCGAGGCCGACCTGGTGTCGTGGTTGGCGCGCCCCGGTGAGCTCGGCTGCGTGCCCGCCGAGGTCGAGCACGTCGCGACCCGGATCACCGAGGTGTCGGCCGACGACGCCGGGTTCCACCTGTTCCGGTTCCGGACCCGGGCCCCGCACTGGGCGTCCGCGAGGGGCTGGATGGTGGGCGCCGCCGGTCTCTACCGTGAGGACGGCACCGTGCCCGACGGGGTCGTGCGCGTGGCGGTGTCGCAGTACGACTGTGAGGACACCGCCTCCGTCGAGGAGCACTTCGACGCCATGGCGGCGGCCGTCGACGAGCGCTGATCAGCGCAACGCGACGAGCGGGAGGTCGTGCACCGAGAGCAGTCCCGGTGCGGCCTCGCACACCGCCGGAATGGCGTTCACGATCCGGCCGGCGGTCCCGACGAGCCCGGCGGTGTTGTGGTCACCGTCGTCGCCCATCATCTGCAGGTCGAGCGTGTAGTTGGGGTTGCCGCTGACGATCACCCGGTAGCCGGAGTGGCCGACGGGCTGCGGCCAGTCCGGGGCCAGGGAGTCGTCCAGTCGGGTCACGTGCTCGAGCACGACGACCGGACGGCCGTCGACGAGCCCCTCGACCTCGAACCGCAGCGCCGCGGTGGTACCGGCCTCGACCACTCCGAAGCCCAGGTCGATCGACTCGGGCGCGGGCAGCCGCTCGTGGGACTCGCGCAGCTCCTCGATCTCGACCCCGAGTCCCTGGGCGATGGACCGCACCACGCCGCCCCACGCGAAGCCCAGTACCCCGGGGATGAGCAGCAGCGGTGTGGCGTCGAGCGGCTGGCCGAAGCCCATCGTCTCGAACAGCACCTGCGGCTGGTCGTAGGTGTTGTAGTTGACGATCTCCATCACCCGGACGGAGTCGACGTACTCGCAGGTGCCCACCAGGGCGAGGGGCAGCAGGTCGTTGGCGAACCCGGGGTCGATGCCCGAGGTGAAGCACGAACTTCCACCGGTCCGACAGGCCTCCTCGAGCGGTCGGCGCATCTCGGGGGCGACGTGCGGCGGGTAGATCAGCGGGACGACCGACGACGAGACCACGTTCACCCCGGCGGCCAGGATCCGGGCCATGTCGGCGATGGCCTCACCGGGCCGCAGGTCGGCCGTCGCGGTGTAGCTCACGCAGTCCGGCCGGAGCGAGAGCAGGGCGTCGACGTCGTCGGTCGCGGTGACACCGAGCGGCTCGATCCCGACCAGCTCGCCGGCGTCACGACCCACCTTGTCGGGGCTGTGGACCCAGAGTCCGACCAGCTCCAGTTCGGGGTGCCGGGCGATCAGGCGGACTGTGTGGTGCCCCACGTTGCCGGTGCTCCACTGGACGACTCGGTAGGTCACTCGTCCCCCCTCGGGTTCGGGCCGGACCCCGCCCGTGTGCCGGGTCCGCGCCCGGCGGAGGCTAACCCTCGGGCGGGTCGGCTGCGTGGCGTTCCTCGGCCTGCGTGCCGACTGGCAGGATGGGGCCGTGGGAGCGACGCGGCGACCGAGGACCGTCCTGGCGATGGGCGAGGGGTTCCGGGACGGGGTCCTCCCCGACGGTCGACTGGAACTCCTGCGGGCGGTTGCGGACCTGCTCGACGACGAGCCCCTGTCGTCGTTCGACGGCGACCGGGCCCGGGACCTGCTGGGCCGGGCCGAGGTGCTGTTCGGCCACTGGGGCTGTCCGACCCTGACCGCCGAGGTGCTCGAGCTCGCGCCGGACCTGCAGGCCTTCGTCTACGCCGGCGGCACCGTCAAGTGGCAGGTCACCGACCCGGTGTGGGACCGGGGGATCCTGGTCACCTCGGCTGCGGCCGCCAACGCCGTCCCGGTGGCCGAGTTCACGCTCGCCTCGATCCTGTTCGCCGTGAAGTCGGCGTTCTCGTTCGCCGCACTGGAACGGGATCGATCCGCTGCGGTGCCGCTGCCGCTCGACCGGATGGGACTGGTGGGTCGCCGGATCGGCCTCGTCGGGGCCTCGCACGTGGGCCGGCTCGTCATCGGGCTGCTGGCGAACCACGAGGTGCAGGTCGCCGTGGCCGATCCGTTCCTGTCCCCCGACGACGCCGCCCGAATCGGCGTCGAGCGGATGGAGCTCGACGAGCTGTGCGCCTGGTGCGACGTGCTCAGCCTGCACGCGCCCGACGTCGAGTCGACCAAGGGCATGATCGGCGCCGCCCAGTTGGCGCTGCTGCGCGACGGGGTGACGCTCGTCAACACGGCGCGTGGTGCACTGGTGGACACCGCGGCGCTCACGGCCGAGCTGCGCTCCGGGAGGCTGTCCGCCGTGCTCGACGTGACCGACCCGGAGCCGCTCCCCGAGGACCACGAACTCCGCCGGCTGCCGAACGTCGTCCTGACACCGCACATCGCCGGCGCCGTCGGCAGCGAACTCGTCCGACTGGCCGACCTGGCGATCGAGGAGGTGCGCCGTCACGCTGCGGGCGCACCGGCGCTCCACCCGGTCCGACGCGAGGACCTGGACCGGATCGCGTGAGTGCCGCCGGGACCGACGGCCCGGCCGGGTTCGCCGTCGGGCTCTGCACCGTGACGTTCCGGTCGCTGGATCCGGCGGCCGTGGTCGACCGTGCCGTCGGCGCCGGTGTCGAGGTGCTCGAGTGGGGCGGTGACGTGCACGTCCCCGAGGGTGACCTCGGCGCGGCCCGGTGGGCGGCACACCTGAGCGCCGCAGCGGGACTGGGGGTCGCGGCGTACGGCTCGTACCTGTACCTGGACGAGCACCTCGACCGGCGGCTCGGGCCGGTCCTCGACACGACCGTGGCCCTGGGTGCGCCGGCGGTTCGGGTGTGGTGCCCGGACCTGACGGACGAGGGTGCCGGGTGGTCGGCGCTGGTGGACGCCGCCGCCCGGGCCGTGACCGCTGCCGATGCGGCCGGCGTGGTGGTGTACCTCGAGTTCCACGGTGGGACCGCCACCGCCGAGGTGTCGGACGTGGTGCGGCTGCTCGACGCGGTGCCCGGACTGCGCACCGGCTGGCAGCCGCCCTACTGGGCCCCACGGTCACTCGCCGAGGAGCTCGCCGATGTCCGCAGGCTCGCCGACCGGCTCCTGCACGTCGACGTGTACGCCTGGACTCCCGATGGACTGCGGCACCCGCTCTCGGTCGAGCACGACGCCTGGGCGGCCCGGTTCGGAGCGGCGTGGGCCGCCACCGGCGCGGCACGGGACGTCGGCCTGCGGCCGGCAGCGCTGGTCGAGTTCGTCCCCGACGACGACCCGGAGGTCCTCGAACGAGAGGTGGCGTCGCTCCGTCGTGCGCTCGGTCGCCGACCCGGTCCGCTCAGCGCCAGCGGTCGGTGAGCACCCGGTCGTACAGGGTGAGCGTTCGGGCGGCGACGTCGGACCACCGGGTGTGGTCCCGTCGGGCCACGGCGGCCACCCGGGCCGCCTCCAGGGTGGCGTCGTCGAGCACGTCGAGTGCGGCGGAGATCTCCTCGGCGCGGTGCCCGACGACGATCGCTGCGTCGCCGAGCGACTCCCGCAGGTACCACCACGACGAGCACAGTCCCGGGATCCCGGCGGCGACGGCGTCGGCTGCGGTGCCGGTCGCCTGCATCCGGCCGTCGGGGTCGAACGGCAGTGCCAGCGCGTCGCAGGCCGAGAGGCGGAGCGCGTAGGTGCGCTCGTCGACGAGCCGGTAGGGCTCCGCCGTCACGATCCGGTCGTCGTCGGGCACCGTCTCGTCCGGACGTGAAGACCAGTGCACGACCGAGATGTCGTCGCGGCGGCTGCGCCGGACCCCCTCGAGGAACTCCCCGGCGAGCTTCTCCGTGCGCGGCGCTCCCAGGATCCCGATGCGGATCCGGGCCGGGGGCAGGCCGAGCTCTCGCTCGGCCGTGGCGCGGTCGATCAGGTGGGGCGCCCAGATCGACGAGAAGTCGCCGTGGGGCACGACGACGTGCCGGGCGCGCCCCGGGCCGTAGCGGTCGACGAAGCGGGCGAGCCCGCCGTGGGTGTGGTGGATGACCGCGGCGGCGTGGTCGGCCCACAACTGGTAGGCGGGGTCGTAGTCCGACTGTGGCGCACCGGTCGGGGTGGGTTCGTGCGGTGTCAGGTTGTGGGCGGTCCACACCGTCGGCACACCACGGTCGCCCAGGTCGGCGACGATCCGGCGGTGGGCCTCGAGGTCGTCGAAGGCCAGCCACTCCGGCCAGTGCAGGTGGAACAGGTCGACGGCGTCCCGGTCGACCGTGTGGTCGCCGAGCGGACCCCACGCCAGGGGCAGGTCGACGACCGCACCGCCCATCGGAGCGGTGAGCGAGCGGTGGTAGTGGTGGCCGTGCGCGCTCGACGACACTCGGACGGCCGGGGTGGCCCGGATGCGCAACGCCGTGCGCGCCACCGGCTCGGCGTCGAACTGGTGCACCCGGTGCGCCGAGGACCAGAACGAGCGCCACTCGGCCACACCGTCGACGAGCACGGTGTCGGCCCGACCCGACGTGCCCGGTCGCGCGGTCCACTCGACGCTGAGCGGCCGGTCGGCCCGCTCCGGGACGCTCCACCAGAGGGCCCGAGGGGCGGCGTCGAGCTCGACGTCCCAGTCGACCTGCAGCGTCCTGCCGTCGGCCCGCCAGGTGCCGACCACCCGACCCGGCAGGTCGGCAGGGCCGTGCGCTCCGTCCAGGTCGGCGCCGGCGCGCAGGCCGTCCCACTCGGCGGCGACTCCCTCGTCGGTCCGCTGTACACGCACCGGCCGCCCCGACACGGTGTGGCGCCGGTCTCCGACGACCGCCACGGGTGCCCAGCAGGCGAGCTCCGAGTCCACCGGGACCTCGTAGGTCCCCGGGGCGCGCGGGGCGGGGAGGTAGTCGCTCCGGGTCCCCCCGACGAACGGGACGACGAACGACTCGCCCGCCCGTCGCACGCACCACACGGCGGCGGTCCCGTCCTCGAACCGCACCAGTTCGTCGAGCGGTGCGTCGAGCGTTGCGTCCGGGACGGCCACGGCTGCAGCAGTGGCCGGGTCGGTCGGGGTGCCGGCGGGGGTCTGGTCGAGCACGTTCGCCGCCCAGGCCAGCTTGCCGGCGAGGTCGAGCGAGAGCTGGAGGCGCCGGAACGGCCCCCGGTAGCCGTACGGGGAGCGGTGGCGGTGGGCGTCGACCACTCCGTCGGTGAACCAGTCGGGCATCCGGCGGGCGGCCCGTCGGGCCCGGGCCAGCCACCGGGCGGGGTCGTCCCCGACCCCGTGCCCGAGCGCAGCGGCTGCGAGTTCGACGGTCAACGCCGCCCCGAGCGACCCGGTCGACCGGCCCCACGCAACGGCCGTGCCGTCACGGGCGAGGGTGCGTTCGGTGAGCCCGACCGCCGTGCGCAGCCCCTCGGTCCACAACCGACCCAGCCGGTCGGCGAGCGGCTCGGTGAACAGCCACACGTCCGCGGTGTAGATGTCGTAGCGGCCGACCCCGTGCACCGAGTCGTCGAGGTGGTGCCGGGGGTTGGCCGACAGCAGCTCTCGCACCCGCTCCGTCAGGCGGTCCACGACCTCGGGGTCGTCGAGCAGGCCCAGGTTCGCTCGGGCCAGTTCGCAGCGGGCGAGCACCGCTGCGTAGTTGCGGGGCAGGATCGCCTCGTCGAGCAGGGGGATCCACTCGCTCGAGTCGCACGCCAGCGCCAGTTGCGCGCGCTGGTCGGCGTCGAGCGCCGTGACCTGTGGGTTGTCGGTCCACGGACCCCACCGGCGCAGTGTCTCGGCCACCCGGTACGAGAAGAACGTGTGGGTACGGGCGCCGTCGAGTGCGCCCAGCAGGGTGTGCACCGCCTCGTCGACCGGTGCGCCGGCGACCCGCTGCACGCCGCCGGCGTGCAGGTGGCCCAGGGTGAACAACAGGTCGGCCGTCACGTCCGGCTCGACCACGTGACCGGCGAACACGCGGGGGAGGTCGAACCCCGGGGCGTGCCGGGCGACCAACGCCCCCACCTCGGTGCCGACGAACTCACGCAGCCACGCAGCCAGTCCGTCCCTGGTCGTCGGCGGTGTGGCGCTGCGGTCCGGGTCGTCCACGGTCGCTCCGTGCTCTTCGGCCCCGATCGGCGGGGCGTGCTCTTCGGCCCCGATCGGCGGGGCGTGCTCTTCGGCTCCGGTCGGCGGGGCCGGGGCGTCGCCCGAACGCTAGTGGGCGACCGGCCCGGTGGGTTCCGGCCGGGTCCGCTCGGTGCTCCTGAGGTAGAACATGACCGTTCCCCGAGCCGGTAGGAGGCCCACC
>CAINRS010000013.1 GCA_903852755.1 uncultured Actinomycetes bacterium
CCCCCGGGGGGGTGAGGTCGAGCGTGACGTCCCGCTCGGCTCGTTCGCCGAGCGGCTCCACGGTGACGTCGAGTCCAAGCGGTGAGCAGACCGGTGAGCAGACCGGCGAGCGGACCGGTGAGCGGATCGTGAGCCTCGACCACCTGTGGGCGACCTGGCGGTCGCAGTACGTCAACGAGGCGGTGTCGGCCGGGCACTCGCCGACCGGTGGTCCGGACCACGGTTCGTTGTTCGAGCGCATCCTCCGATCGAGCGCGCCCGACGGGTCCACCCACATCGTGCGGCGGGGGCCGACGTGCTTCGTCCTGCTGAACCGGTTCCCCTACACCTCGGGTCACCTCATGGTGCTGCCGAACCGGGCGGTCCCCGACCTCGGCGACCTCACCGGGGCGGAGCACGAGGAGCTGTGGTCGACGGTCCGGGACGCGGTGGGTGCGTTGCGCCGCGCGTTCGACTGCGACGCCGTGAACGTCGGGCTCAACCTGGGTCGGGCCGCTGGTGGCTCACAGTCGGACCACCTGCACGTGCACTGCGTGCCCCGATGGGAGGGTGACGCCAACTTCATGACCGTCGCGGCCGGCACCCGGGTGCTCCCCGTCTCCCTCGACGAGGCCTGGGAGCGACTCCGTGCGGCGTGGCCGACCCCGCCGGGGCCCGACGGTACCCCGGGGTAGGTTCAGGCCGTGCCCAGCGATACCGGAGCATCCGAGGACCAGCCGGCGGCCGGCGCCGAGGACGACGGCACTGACGGCGGCGGCGCCGAGGACGTGGTCGCCGAGGTCGTGGTCGCCGATGACGTGCTCGACGATGACGTGGTCGACGAGCTCCCCGAGGACCTCGACGCCACCGGGTTCGTCGGTCCGTACACGTTCCCGAACAACAACCGTCGCCGGATACCCGCCACCATCTACCTGGTGCTGGGCGCGGCCTGCGTGGTGGCGGTGTCCGTCGTCGGCACGGACGCGCCGTTGCTGAACGTCGGCGTCCTGTGGGCCGGCGTGCTCCTCGTGGCCTTCGGGGCCTACGGCCTGGTCGCCGGTTGGACGCTGCGCATCGACGAGACCGAGGCGCTCTCGATCGCCTCGGGGCAGGTCGGTTTCGCCGTCGGGCACGCCTCGGCACAGCAGGTGTGGCGGGGGTGGACGTCGCGGCCGACGTGGCGGATCCTGCTCTACTCGGCCGAGAATCCGCCGTCACAGCGGGGGATCGTGCTGCTCGACGGGGTCTCCGGCGAGGTGGTCGAGTGGTTCGCCGAGGACAACCCCGAGGACTGGTCCGGCCTGGACCCCTCCCGGACCGGCCTGGCCGACCCGGGCTGACCAGTCCCGGCGGGTCGGGTCGACCGCGAGTGCTCGCGGAGATGCTAACTTGAGTTAGCAGATCCGGGAGGAGCACTCCCTGCGGACGCTCCGCCCGGTACCGTCAGCACGAGGAACGGTTCGACCGTCCTCCGAACCACCGGAGACGCACATGTTCGACGGCAACTTCCGCAGTCAGGTCGACGCCGGGCTCAAGCCCATCGGGGCGAGCATCAAGCGGTTGGGGATCACCGCCGACGCGATCACCGCCGCCGGTCTGGTCTTCGCCGTGGCGGCCGCCGTGTCGATCGGTGCCGGGGCCCTGAGCCTGGGGTTCCTGTTCCTGCTGCTGACCGGGGTGCCCGACCTGATCGACGGCGCCGTCGCCAAGGCGTGGGGACAGGCCTCCAAGCGCGGGGCGTTCTTCGACTCGGTGACCGACCGCGTGACGGACGCCCTGCTCTTCGGCGGGGTGACCTGGTACCTGGTGGTCAGCGACGGCCGGGCGTGGGTCGTGATGCTGCCGGTCGCCTGCTACGCCACGGCCTCGTGGGTGTCCTACATCCGGGCCAAGGCCGACTCGCTGGGCTACGACGCCCGGGGCGGACTGGTCGAGCGGGCGGAGCGGTTCATCCTGCTCGCGCTCGGGTTGTTGTTCCCGGTGCTGCTGCTCCCGGTGCTGGCACTGATCGTGGTGCTCAACGCAATCACGGCCGTCCAGCGGTTCGTCAAGGTCTGGCGGCAGGCGACCGACGAGAGCCCGGCGCTCAGCGACCGGCGTCGGCGTCGGCGCCGTCCCGGTCGCTCGACGGCGGACCGGCTCGCGGCCCGGCGTGGCGCATCGGCCCGGCGCGACCGCTCCGGTCGGACCCGCTGAGTCCCGACCGGAGCGCCTGAACCGTCGTGCAGCTGTCGGTCCCCCTGCTGCGGACGGCCACCCGGGTCGTCCGGGTCCTCCCCGATCCCGTCGCAGCCGGTGGGGCCGGACTGGTGGCCAGGGCAACCGTCCGGTTCTCGGCCGAGCAACGCCTCATCGCCGAGCGGAACATGCGGCGGGTGTTCGGGCCGGACGCCGCGCCGGAGCTCGTCCGTCGCAGCGTCGTGGGTGTGTTCGAGTCCTACGGCCGGTACTGGCACGACACCCTGCGGCTGCCGTACCTCGGGGTCGACGAGATCTCCGCCGGGTTCACCCACGAGGGGATCGAGCACCTGCTCGCCGCGTTCGACCGGGGGGTCGGGCCCATCCTCGCCCTGCCGCACCTCGGCGGCTGGGAGTGGGCGGCCCGCTGGTTGATCGAGGTCCGTGGCTGGGAGGTCGCCGCCGTTGCCGAGACGCTCGAACCACCGGAACTGTTCGAGTGGTTCCTCGACCTGCGGGAGCGCATGGGGCTGCAGGTGATCCCGCTCGGTTCCCGAGCGGGCTCGGAGGTCGCGTCGGCCCTCGCCGCCCGGAGGATCGTCTGCCTCCTCGCCGACCGTGACCTCACGGGCACGGGCATCGAGGTCGAGTTCTTCGGCGAGCAGACCCGGCTGCCGGGTGGTCCGGCGCTCATGGCGCTCCGTTCCGGAGCGGCGCTGCTCCCCACGGCGGTCTACTTCGAGCGGGACCGGTGCCACGCCGTGGTCGACCCACCGCTCGACACGGCGCGGCGGGGTTCGATCCGCAGCGACGTCACCCGGGTGACCCAGGATCTGGCCCACGCCCTCGAGGCCCAGATCCGCCGGGCCCCCCAGCAGTGGCACCTGCTCCAGCCGAACTGGCCGAGCGACCTCGAGGCGCTCGGCCTGCCACCGTCGGCCTAGCCTCCCTCCGTGCGCGTCGGACTGGTCTGCCCCTACAGCCTGAGCATGCCGGGCGGGGTGCAGGGACAGGTCCTGTCCCTCGCCCGGTCGCTGCGGTCCCGTGGCGTCGAGACCCGGGTCCTCGCGCCCTGCGACGGTCCGCCGCCCGAGCGGTTCGTGATCCCGCTCGGGTCGTCCGTCCCGCTCGCCACCAACGGGTCGGTGGCGCCGCTCGCCCCCGATCCGGCCGCGCAGCTCCGCACCATCCGGGCGCTGTGGGACGAGGACTTCGACGTGGTCCACGTCCACGAACCGTTCGCACCGGGCGTGACGGTGACGACGGTCCTGCTCAAGCCCGCACCGCTGATCGGGACGTTCCACGCCGCCGGACAGAGCCGCGCCTACCAGACGCTCCGTCCGCTGCTCGCCTGGGGCGCTGCCCGGCTCGACGACCGGGTGGCGGTGTCCTCCGAGGCGCGGGAACTCGCCCAGGGACACGTCGGGGGCGACTTCGACACGCTGTTCAACGGCATCGAGTGCGGCAGGTTCGCGGCGGCCGAGCCCTGGCCCACGGACCGGCCCACGGTGCTGTTCCTCGGACGTCACGAGGTCCGCAAGGGGCTCGGGGTCCTGCTCTCCGCCGTGCCCCACCTGCCCGAGGACTGCCGGGTGTGGGTCGCGGGCTCGGGTCCCCAGACCGAGGAGCTCGCCGCCGCCCACCGGGACCCCCGCATCGAGTGGCTCGGCCGGATCGACGACGCCGAACGTGACCGCCGACTCGCCGGGGCGACGGTCTTCTGCGCGCCCTCGCTGCGGGGCGAGTCCTTCGGCGTCATCCTGCTCGAGGCCATGGCCTCGGGGACCCCGGTCGTCGCCAGCGACATCGAGGGCTACCGCAAGGTGGCGACCGCCGCAGCACCCGATGGCAGCCTGCCGGACGAGCCCACCGCGGTGCTGGTGCCGCCGGAGGACCCCGTCGAGCTCGGTTCCGCGCTCGGGCGGGTGCTCGGTGACCCGGACGGCGCCGAGTCCCTGCGAACGGCCGGTCGTCGCTGGGCGGCCCGGTTCGACGTGGAGCTGCTCTGCGACCACTACCTGGCCCGGTACGAGCGGCTCGTCGGGTCGGTCCCCGTCGACGCCTGACCCCGCTGGTCGGCCGGGCCCGCCCGCCGGCCGGGCCCGCTGGGGTCGACGCGGCGCGACGGCGGTAGCATCGGCGCTCGTGACCACCGGACCCGAGGACTCCCAGGCCCGACGCACCGGGGGGCAGCTGCTGGCTGCCGCCCGCGCGGTCGGCTCGGTGCCGGCGGTGCTGCTGGGCCTGGTCGTGGGACTGCTCGCGGGGTGGATCGCCGGGCTGGTCGTCCTGGTCGTGGTCGCCGTCGGGTGGCTGCTGTTCGTCGAGGTGCGCCGGCGCGGGTCGCTCGACCGGGCCCTCGCCTCGCTGGGGCCGTCGGCACCTGCCGGACCCGGGGGTCGCTCCCACCCGCGGTGGGAGAACGTCGTGGACGGTCTGTCCAAGGGCACCGGGGTGGACTCCCCGGAGCTCCGGTACGTCGCGGTCGACACGGTCAACGCTGCGGCGCTCGCCGACGGGACCCGTACGGTCCTCGTCGCCACCGACGGGCTGGCCGACCAGCTCTCGCAGGTCGAACTCGAGGCGGTCGCCGCCAACCTGCTCGGTCGGGTCCGCGACGGGTCGGCCGAGCTCGCCACGTTGGCCGTCGGGCTCCCGGGGCCGTCACTCGGGACGTCGGGTCCGGTGGTCCGCCTGCTGGTATCGGGGCTCGGTGACCAGCGCGACGTCCGTTCCGACCTCGAGGCGGCCCGCCTCACGCGGTACCCGCCCGGCGTCGTGCGGGCGCTGCAGGTGGTCGGTGAGCGGGGGAGTGCGGTCGACGGCGCCGACCCCGGCTCGGCACCGCTGTGGCTCGCGCCCGCCGTGGACCCGGAGCGGGTCCACGCTGCTGTCGCCGCGACGGTCATGCAGCCGATCGCCCTGCGCACCGCAGTGCTCGACGAGCTGTAGGTCCGCGACCGCCCGTCGGGCGCCTTCGGCCACCGGGGCCCTCCGTCGTTAGACTGCGGACCATGACGGAACCGTCCCCCCAGTCCACCGCCGGAGCGTCCACCACCGGGGCAGAGCCCCGTACCGGGTCGCAGCTCGTCAAGCGGGGCCTCGCCGAGATGCTGAAGGGCGGCGTCATCATGGACGTCGTGACCCCGGAGCAGGCCCGGATCGCCGAGGACTCGGGCGCGTGCGCGGTCATGGCCCTCGAGCGTGTCCCGGCCGACATCCGCGTCGACGGTGGCGTCGCCCGCATGAGCGACCCGGCGATGATCCAGGGCATCCAGGAGGCGGTCACGATCCCGGTGATGGCCAAGGCGCGGATCGGCCACTTCGTCGAGGCCCAGATCCTCGAGGCGCTCGGCGTCGACTACGTGGACGAGTCCGAGGTCCTCTCCCCGGCGGACGAGGCCCACCACATCGACAAGTGGGCCTTCACGGTCCCCTTCGTGTGCGGGGCGACCAACCTCGGCGAGGCGCTGCGCCGCATCGCCGAGGGAGCGTGCATGATCCGCTCCAAGGGTGAGGCGGGCACGGGCAACATCGTGGAGGCGGTGCGTCACCTGCGGTCGATCCTCGGTGACATCCGGGCGCTGACGCAGGCCGACTCGACCGAGGTGTTCGACTGGGCCAAGCGCCTGCAGGCGCCGCTCCCACTGGTCCAGGAGGTCGCAGCGACCGGTGCGCTGCCGGTTCCCCTCTTCTGCGCCGGGGGCATCGCGACCCCCGCCGACGCAGCGCTGGCCATGCAGCTCGGCGCCCAGGCCGTGTTCGTGGGGTCGGGGATCTTCAAGTCCGACGACCCGGCGCCCCGTGCCAAGGCGATCGTCGAGGCGACGTCGCACTTCGACGACCCGCACATCCTGGCCAAGGTCAGCCGTGGTCTCGGTGCGCCGATGACCGGCATCGGGATGGACGACCTGGACCTGCGCCTGGCCGATCGCGGCTGGTGACGAACGGCTGGTGAGGGGCGACCCGTGAAGGTCGGGGTCCTCGCCATCCAGGGGGCGTTCGCGGCGCACGCGGCCGTCCTCGAGTCGATCGGCGTGGCCCCGGTCGAGGTCCGCCGCCCGGCGCACCTCGAGGGACTCGACGGGCTCGTGCTCCCCGGCGGAGAGTCGACCACCCTGTCGATGGGTCTCGACCGGGCGGGGCTCACCGATCCGCTGCGAGCCTTCGTCGGCTCGGGCGCACCGGTGCTCGGAACGTGCGCCGGAGCGATCCTGCTGGCGACGCAGTGCCTCGACGGCCGGTCCGATCAGGTGCAGATCGGGGCCCTCGACGTCGTGGTGCGCCGGAACGCCTTCGGTCGGCAGGTCGACTCGTTCGAGGTCGACCTCGAGTTCCCCGCCCTGGCCGCCGGGGCCCCGCCCGGCCGGAGCGCCGCGCCCTTCCACGGGGTGTTCATCCGGGCGCCGGCGGTCGAGGAGGTCGGACCGTCGGTCGAGGTGCTCGCCCGGCTCGAGGGCACCCCCGTGGCCGTGGCCTGTGGATCGGTCGTGGCCACCACCTTCCACCCCGAGCTCGCCGCCGACCCCCGGGTCCACGAGTTCGTGCTCGGCCGCTCCCCGGCCGGACGGCGCTAACGTCTCGACACCGCGCCACCGTCACCCGGTGGCCGGGGCGCCGACGGCGCCGAGCGACTGCAGGAAGGGAGCGCACACCGCCATGTCCGGGCACTCCAAGTGGGCGACGATCAAGCACAAGAAGGGTGCGGCCGATGCCAGGCGCGGCAAGCTCTTCGCCAAGTTGATCCGGCAGGTGGAGGTCGCGGCCCGGGCAGGCGGGGGGGACCCCGAGATGAACCCGACGCTGCGGACCATGTTCCAGAAGGCCCGGGACGCCTCGGTCCCGCTCGACACGATCGAACGGGCGATCAAGCGCGGCACCGGCGAGCTCGAGGGCGTCAACTACGAGTCGATCAACTACGAGGGCTACGCACCGAACGGCGTGGCGGTCTACGTCGAGGCGCTGACCGACAACCGCAACCGGACGGGCGCCGAGATCCGGTCGGTGTTCTCCAAGCAGGGCGGGTCGCTCGCCGAACCCGGCGCCGTGGCGTGGCAGTTCGAGCGCACGGGGGTCGTGCTGGTCGACGGATCCGCCGACGAGGACGAGGTGCTGCTGGCGTCGCTCGACGCCGGTGCGACCGACGTCGCCCGGGAGGGTGAGGAGTGGAGGGTCACGTGCGACCCGTCCGACACCTCCTCGGTCCGCGCCGCGCTCGAGGAGGCCGGGATCTCGGTCTCGGGCTCCGATCTCACGATGCTGCCCACGAGCACCGTCGAACTGGACTCGGTCGAGGCCGCCAAGGCGGTGCTCCGCCTGATCGACGCCCTCGAGGACCACGACGACGTGCAGGACGTCTACGCGAACGCCGACATCACCGACGAGGTGCTCACGGCGCTCGCCGACTGAGCCTCCACCGGTTCAGGAGGATCCGAGGCCCCGTGGTCGCCATCGGCGCAGCCGCCCCCGACTTCGACCTGCCGGGGGTCGACGGTGCGACGGGCGAAGCGGGCCGTTGGCGTTTGTCGGAGTGCCGCGGCGCCCCGGTGGTCGTGTTGTTCTACCCGGGTGACAGCTCTCCCGTCTGTCGACGCCAGCTCGGTGAGTACACCGAGGGCTTCGGCCGATTCGCCGAACTCGACGCGACGGTGCTCGCGGTCTCGCACCAGTCGCCCGAGTCCCACCGGCGCTTCGCCGAGCAGTCCGGTGGGTTCGCCTTCCCGCTGCTCAGCGACGCCGACAAGGAGGTGGGTCGGCAGTGGGGGGTGCTCGGGCTGCTCGATCTCTACCGGCGGTGCACCTTCGTCCTCGACGCCGCAGGCGTCGTCAGGTACTCGCACCGCTCCATCGGTCCGGGCCTGGTGTACCGGCCGGTCGCCGAGGTGGTGCAGGTCGTGGCGGGCCTCCCGTCCGCTCCGGACTGAACCGCTGCGGGGTCCGCCGGGTCGTCGCGCCACGCCGGTAGGATCGAACCTGTGTTCGTCCTCGGTCTCGATCCCGGTCTGTCGCGGTGCGGGTACTGCGTACTCGACGTGGGCACCCGGCATCCCAGGGCCGTCGCACTCGGTGTGTTCCGCACGTCCCCGGAACTCCCCGTGCCGGAGCGGCTCGCCGAGTTGCTGCGGGACTTCCGGGGCCTGCTCGAGGAGTTCCCGCCGGTGTCCGTGGCCGTCGAGCGTGTCCTGTTCCAGACCAACGTGCGGACGGCGATGGGCGTGGGCCAGGCGTCCGGGGTGCTGATGGCCGAGGCCGCCCAGCTCGGTGTCCCGGTCCGGGAGTACTCGCCGAACGAGGTCAAGGCTGCGGTCGCCGGCGACGGGTCGGCGGGCAAGGAGCAGGTGCAGGAGATGGTCCGCCGCCTGCTCGGCCTCGCCGAGGCTCCCCGGCCTGCGGACGCCGCCGACGCCGCGGCGATCGCGCTGACGCACGTGGCGGTGCTCCCGGTCGGACGGACGGCGTGAGCAGCACCGCCAGCATGATCGCGACGCTGCGAGGCGTCGTGCTCGAGGTGACCGACGGCGGCGAGGAGCTCATCGTCGAGGTGTCGGGGGTCGGCTACCGGTTGCAGTCCTCCGCGCTCCTCCTCGACGACCTCGACCTCGACCGGTCCCGCTTCCCCGACGGACTTGCCCGCGGCGCCGAGGTGCTCCTCCACGTGCACCACGTCGTCCGTGAGGACGCCCAGGTCCTGTACGGGTTCGCCACCTCCGACCAACGCCGCGTGTTCGGCGAGCTGCTGGGCGCCCACGGCGTCGGCCCGGCGCTGGCGCTCGCGATCCTCTCGGTCCACACACCCGACGAGCTGCGGAGCATCGTCAGCTCGGGGGATCCCGGCCCGCTGCGCGGGGTGCCGGGAGTCGGCCCCAAGACGGCCGCCCGGCTGCTCGTCGAACTGGCATCGCGGCTCGGCGAGCCACTCGCGGTCCCGGCGGTCGCGTCCGGGGGCGCCAGCGGCGACGCATCGGCCCGGCTCGTCGTGCGCGATGCGCTCGTGGGTCTCGGCTACCAACAGGACGAGATCCGGGGAGTGCTGGCCGACCTGCCCGATGACGGGGACACCTCGGAGCTGCTGCGCACGGCACTCCAGCGGCTGGCGGTGGCGTAGCCCGTGGCCCGGGACGAACTCATCGATCCGGCGGCCCGCGCGGACGACGAGCCACCGCTCGTCCCCGGTCGCGGCACCGGCCCGGTTGCCGGCGCCGGCAGGGGCCCGGGAACCGGAACCGACACCGACACCGGCACCGATGATCCGGGTGGGCCGGCCACACCGAGCCTGCGTCCCCGGCGGCTCGACGACTTCGTCGGCCAGCAGGAGACCAAGACGAGGCTGCGGGTCATCCTCGAGGCGGCCGCCCGACGGGGACAGGCCGCCGACCACCTGCTCTTCGCCGGGCCACCGGGGCTCGGCAAGACCTCGCTCGCCGGCATCGTCGCCGCCGAGATGGACGTCGAACTCCACATCACCTCCGGGCCTGCGCTCGAGCGGCCGGGCGACGTGGCCGCCATCCTGACCAAGCTCGGCGAGGGCGACGTCCTGTTCATCGACGAGATCCACCGGCTGTCCCGCTCCGTCGAGGAGGTGCTGTACCCGGCGCTCGAGGACTTCGTGCTCGACATCGTGCTGGGCAAGGGTCCTGCGGCACGGACCATCCGACTCGACCTGCCCCGGTTCTGTCTGGTCGGGGCCACGACCCGCACGGGGCTCATCACCGGTCCGCTCCGGGACCGGTTCGGACTCGTCGCCCGGCTCGACTACTACGAGCCATCGGACCTGCAGGCCATCGTCGAACGGGCCGCTGAGATCCTGGGGGCGTCGATCACCACCGACGGTGCACGCGAGATCGCCTCGCGGTCCCGTGGCACACCGCGGATCGCCAACCGACTGCTGCGCCGGGTGCGTGACGTCGCGGAGGTCATGGGTGACGGGTCGATCGACGCCCGGGTGGCCGCCGAGGGACTCGAGCTCTTCGGCATCGACGAGCTCGGTCTGGACAAGGTCGACCGCTCCATCCTGAGCGCGCTGTGCGAGCGTTTCGACGGTGGCCCGGTCGGACTCTCGACGCTGGCGATCGCCGTGTCCGAGCCGGCCGAGACGGTCGAGGACGTCTACGAGCCGTACCTGATCCAACAGGGGCTGCTGCTACGGACCCCGAGGGGACGGGTCGCGACCTCCGCGGGGTGGCGCCACCTCGGGCTGCACGCACCGCCGCCGGTACCGCCGTCGGGCGACGGACTCTTCGACTGAGCGGCCGGGGGGCGCCCCCGCACCCGCTGCAGCGCCGCGTGGTTGCGTGGTCCGGGCGACCGTGCGCGATCCTGTGTACCGGGACCGACTGGAGGTGAACCCGGATGGAGCGCACGATCTTCGACGAGGAACACGAGATGTTCCGCAAGGCCTACCGCACCTTCCTCGAGCGGGAGATGGTCCCGCACCGGGACGAGTGGACCCAGGCCGAGATCGTGCCCCGGTCCGTCTTCGCGAGTGCGGGAGCCGCCGGCTTCCTCGCCATGCCGGTCCCCGAGGAGCACGGCGGTGCCGGGATCACGGACTTCCGCTACAGCCAGGTGATCGCCGAGGAGCTGTGCGCCGCCGACCTGTTGCCACACGGTCTCGGCCTGACGCTGCACACCGACGTCTGCCTGCCGTACTTCCTCGACTACGCCGACGAGGACCAGCAGGCCCGCTGGCTCCCGTCGATCGCGTCGGGTGAGGCCATCACCGCGGTCGCCATGACCGAGCCCGGGATCGGTTCGGACCTGGCGTCCATGACCACCACCGCCATCCGGGACGGCGACACCTACGTGCTGAACGGGTCCAAGACGTTCATCACCAACGGGATCAACGCCGACCTGGTGCTCGTGGCCGCCAAGACCGATCCGACCCAGCGCCACTCGGGGATCTCGATCGTCGTGGTCGAGCGCGGCATGGAGGGCTTCGAGCGAGGCCGCAACCTCGAGAAGGTCGGCATGCACGCCCAGGACACCGCCGAGTTGTTCTTCAACGACGTGCGGGTGCCGGTCGAGAACCGCATCGGTGGCGAGGGTGAGGGCTTCCTGCTCCTCGTGAAGAACCTCCCCCAGGAGCGGTTGTCGATCGCCCTCGCCGGGGTGGCGCACGCCCGAGCCATGTTGACGTGGACCCTCGAGTACGTGAAGGAGCGCACTGCGTTCGGCCAGCCGGTCGGGTCGTTCCAGAACAGCAGGTTCGTCCTGGCCGAGATCGAGACCGAGGTCACGATCGCCGAGAGCTTCACCGACCAGTGCGTGCTGGCCCTCAACGCCGGGACCCTCACCGCCGAGTCGGCGGCCATGGCCAAGTGGTGGTGCACCGACCTGCAGAAGCGCGTGGCCGACCGTTGCGTGCAGCTCCACGGTGGCTACGGCTACATGATCGAGTACCCGATCGCCCGTGCGTACACCGACGCCCGGGTGACCTCGATCTACGGGGGCACCTCCGAGATCATGAAGGAGATCATCGGCCGATCGATGGGGCTCTGAGCCGGGTGCACACCGAGGAGCTCGACTACGAGCTCCCCGCGGCGTCGATCGCGCAGCGTCCGGTCGAGCCCCGTGACGCCGCCCGACTCCTGGTCGCCGACGAGGTCGGCGACCGACGGCACCGCCGGGTGGCCGACCTCCCCGGACTGGTGGAGCCCGGCACCGTGGTGGTCCTCAACGAGACCGCGGTCATCCCGGCGAGGGTGCCCGTGGTCCGTCCGGGCGGTGGCGACGGCGAGGTCCTGCTGCTCGAGCCGGAGCAGGACGGGTGGTGGCAGGCCCTCTGCCGGCCGTCACGACAGCTGCGCGACGGAACGGTCGTGCCGGCTCGATCCGGTCCGCTCCGCATCGAGCTCGGCGGCACGCTCGACGGAGGCCGGCGGCTGGTGCGGCCCCTCGCGGACGGTCCGCTCGCCGATGCCCTCGCCTCGAGCGGGGTGACGCCGCTGCCGCCGTACATCACGACACCGCTCGCCGATCCCGACCGGTACCAGACCGTCTACGCCACCCGACCGGGTTCGGTCGCCGCGCCCACCGCCGGACTCCACCTGACCCGTGCGGTGCTCGACGGTCTGGTGGCCCGGGGCGCCCGGATCGTCACCGTCGAGCTGGTGGTCGGACTGGACACCTTCCGTCCGATCGACACCGAGCTCGTGGAGGACCACCGGATCCACTCCGAGCGGTACCGCGTGCCGGCGCCGGTCTGGGACGAGGTCGCCTCGGCACGAGCTGCCGGACGGCCGGTCCTCGCCGTGGGCACCACGAGCGTCCGGGCGCTCGAGTCGGTGGCGTCGACCGGCGAGCTCGACGGGCGGACCGAGCTGTTCATCACCCCCGGATTCCGGTTCGGGGCCGTCGACCGGCTGCTGACGAACTTCCACCTGCCCCGCTCGTCGCTCCTCGCGCTCGTCGAGGCGTTCACGGGTCCCGGGTGGCGTGACCTGTACGCCGAGGCCGTCGCCGAGGGGTACCGCTTCCTGAGCTTCGGGGACGCCTCGCTCCTCGACCACTCGGTGACGCGTCCGTCCGGGTCGGCACCGTGATCGCCGAGCTCGTCGTCGAGGCCACCGATGGGGCGGCCCGGACGGGCGTGCTCCACCTCGCGCGGGGCCAGGTCGCGACACCTGCGTTCATGCCCGTGGCGACCCGGGGCACGGTGCGTGCCGTGCCCACCCACGACGTGGCGGCGCTCCGAGCCCCGTCGGGTGCACGCTTCGAGGTCCTGCTGGCGAACACCTACCACCTGATGCTGCGGCCGGGTGCATCGACGGTCGCCGAACTCGGAGGACTCGGGGACTTCTCGGGTTGGCCGGGCCCGATGCTCACCGACTCCGGCGGCTACCAGGTCTTCTCACTCGGACCCGACGTGTCCGACGACGGGGCGGAGTTCGCGTCGACCTACGACGGGACCAGGGTGCTGCTGACCCCCGAGCTCGCCGTGCGGACCCAGGAGCTCCTCGGGGCCGACGTGCAGATGGTGCTCGACGTCTGCCCGGCGCTGCCGGCCCCGCCCGAGGTGCTCCGTCGGGCGGTCGAGACCACCGAGGCGTGGGCCCGCCGGGCTCTGGGTGCGAGGACGCGGATCCACGACCAGTCGATGTTCGGGATCGTCCAGGGCGGCGTGGACCCGGACCTGCGGCGGGAGGCGGCCGAGCGCACGGTCGCCCTCGGGTTCGACGGCTACGCCCTGGGAGGGCTCTCGGTCGGGGAGTCGCGCGACGAGATGCTCCCGGCGATCGAAGCGGCGGTCGCCGTGCTCCCCGTCGACCGGCCGCGGTACCTGATGGGGGTGGGGGATCCGGTGTCGATGGTCGAGGCCGTCGCCCGGGGGGTCGACCTGTTCGACTGCGTGCTGCCCACACGGCTGGCACGCCACGGGACCCTCCTGACCGATGCCGGTCGGCTCAACATCAGGCGTGCCGAATTCGCACGGGATCGGGGACCGATCGAGGACGGCTGCGGCTGCCCGACGTGTTCGCGCTACGAGCGGGGCTACCTCCGTCACCTCGTGTCGGTCGACGAGCAGTCCGCTGCGACGCTGTGCTCACTCCACAACCTGTGGTGGGTGCTGCGGCTCGTGGAGCGGATCCGGTCGGCCGTGGCCGCCGGCACCCTCGACGGACTCCGTCGGACGATCGCCGCTGCGTGGGCTCCGGGGGGGCCGTCGCCCAGCGGTTGATGCGCCGTCGGTCCGATGATTCCACTGCCGGCGGCCGAGGACCTACGATCACACTCCTGTGAACTCGGTCGTGCCCGTCCTCGCCCAGGAGCAGGGGAGTCCCCTCGGTCTGCTCTTCATCCTCATCCCGTTCGGTCTGCTGATCTACCTCATGGTCGTGCCGCAGCGGAAGCAGCGGGCCAGACAGCAGCAGTTGGTCAGCTCGTTGAGTGCCGGGGACGAGGTGGTGACTGCCGGTGGAATCGTCGGGGTGATCAACGTGGTCGAGGACGACCTGATCCACCTCGAGGTCGACAACGACGTGGTCATCCGTGTGTCCAAGGCGTCGGTGAGCCGCAACCTGAGCGAGCCGCCCGAGGAACCCAAGGGGGGACTCCTGAGCGGTCTGTTCGGCGGCGGGGGCGGTGCCGGCAGTGGCGCCTCGGACTCCGCTGGTGGGGATGCACCGGTGGTCTCGCGTCGAGTGACCCCGAAGCAGAACGGCGCGGGCGGCAAGTGAGCGGTCACCGGCGGTGCCGTACCGTCGAGTCGGGCGGCCCGGGGTGCTGAAGCGTCACCCCGGTCGGCTGTCCCTGCTGACGATGTTCGTCGTGTACGGGGCGCTCGTCGCGACGATCCTCTCGGGCCGGACGCCGACGTTGGGCCTCGACCTGCAGGGTGGAGTCTCGGTCAACCTCCAGCCCGTGGCCAACGGTGAGGTGACCGACGACGTCACCCCGGAACAGCTCGACCAGGCGATCGCGATCATCCGAAAGCGCGTCGACGCGCTCGGGGTCGCCGAGCCGGAGGTCTCCCGGCAGGGCAACACCATCCAGGTGCAGCTCCCGGGTGCGACCAACCAGCAGCAGGTGCTGGAGATCGTCGGCAAGACCGCCGAACTGCGGTTCCGACCGGTGCTCCAGGACCTCGGGAAGGCACCGAGCGGGCAGGGTCGTGTCGACGTCGAGGCGAGGATCGCCGAGTTGAGCTCGGAGATCGACCTGCCCGAGGGTCAGACGGCCACGCAGGTGGTGGAGCGGCTCTCGGCCGAGGCGGAGGCGAATTCGACCACCGGGCAGACCGAGGTGCCACCGACCGCAGAGCCGAGTGCGCCCGTCACGACCACATCGGTGCCGTCGGCCGTTCCCGGCGCTCCCGGGACGACCATTGACCCGACCGCCGACGTGACCACCGGTGGAGGGCGTTCGGCGATGTTCCGACGACAGGTTCCACCCCCGATCCCACCCACGACCACTCCCGTCGACACTCGCGCACCAGATCTCTCGAACCCGAAGTTCGTGGAGCTGTACCAGCTCGAGCAGCAGCTCGTCCTCGCACCTGCCGCGCCGGCCGAGGACACCCGTGACGCCGAGGTCGAGCTCGCCGACCGTGACGGTTTCATCTACCGACTGGGTCCGACGCTCCTCACCGGCACTGCGATCGAGACGGCGACGGCCGGGGTGAACCAGGAGGGACTCTGGACCGTGAATCCGGTGTTCAAGGAGGGCCCTGAGGGGATCGACCTGTTCAACGCTGCTGCGGCCAAGTGCAACGCCGGTGAACCTGAATGCCCTAGGTCGGGTTCGAACCCGGGTCGTCTGGCGATCGTGCTCGACTCCGAGGTCCTTTCCGCCCCCGCCATCAACGAACCATCGTTCAGTCGGGACCAGATCCAGATCTCTGGCGACTTCACCGAGGAGCAGGCCAAGAACCTCGCCGTGTCCCTGCGGTTCGGCTCGTTGCCGATCGAGCTCCAGGCGCAACAGGCGGAGCTGGTCTCGGCGACGCTCGGGGAGGACGCCCTCCGGGCCGGGATCATCGCTGGCGGCATCGGGCTCGCACTGGTCTTCGCCTACCTGTTCGCCTACTACCGCCTGCTCGCCCTGATCACGCTCGGCAGCATGTCCATCTCCGCCTCGTTGCTGTGGATCGTGATGTCCAACCTCAACGCCACGGTGACCCTGGCCGGCGTCGTCGGCATCATCGTGTCGATCGGGATCTCGCTCGACTCGAGCATCGTCTTCTTCGAGGGCTGGAAGGAGGACGTGCTCGGCGGGGCGACGGTGCGCACCACCGTCGAGCGGTCGTTCTCGAGTGCGTACGCCACGATCGTGAAGGCCGACGTGTCGTCGCTCATCGGGGCCGGCGTCCTCTACTGGCTGTCGGTCGGCCCGGTGCGGGGATTCGCGTTCTACCTGGGGGTCATGACGATCTTCGACCTGATCGCTGCGTACGTGTTCCTGCGCCCGACGTCGATCGTGCTGGCTCGGTCGAAGCTCGCCGACCACCCACGCCGACTGGGCATCCCGGTCGACGTCGTCCCGGCGCCGTCGGTGGGCGAGCCGGCTGGGGGTGCGGCACGGTGAGCGTGTGGTCGGACCTCTACCGGGAGCAGACGGACTTCGACTTCCCGCGCCTGTGGCCGCGGACCGCGGTCGTATCGGTGGTGCTGGTCCTCGTGTCGCTCGTGTCCCTGGTCGGCGTTCCCGTCTACTGCAGCGCCACCGGCAATTGTGAGCGTCCACCGCTGAACCTCAGCATCGACTTCGAGGGCGGGTCGACCTGGGAGGTCCCGAGTGACTCGTTCGACGAGCCCGCAGCGGAGGCGGTCCTCGCTCCCTACGGTCCGGAGGCGGGCGAGAAGTTCCAGCGGGTGACGACCGGTGACGGCCGGGAGGTGCTGCGCATCTCCGGCCGGGTGGCCGATGTGGAGGTGGCGGCGGAGATCGCCTCCAAGCTCGGTGAGGCCGCGGGCGTGCCGACGGGGTCGGTCACCGTGTCGACCGTCGGACCCTCGTGGGGGAGCGACATCACCCGGCAGGCCCGGACCTCGCTCATCGTGTTCCTGGTCCTGGTCGCGCTCTACATCGCGTGGCGCCTCGAGACACGGATGGCGATCGCCGCGCTCGTCGCCGTGGTCCACGACGTCGTGCTCACCGCCGGTGTCTACTCGGTGTTCCAGATCCCGGTCACGCCGGCCACGGTGATCGCCTTCCTGACGATCCTCGGGTTCTCGTTGTACGACACGATCGTGGTGTACGACCGCGTCCAGGAGAACGCCGCCCGGTTCTCCAAGAGCGGTCGCTACACCTACACGGCCATCATGCGACGGTCGCTCAACCAGGTGTTCATGCGGTCGCTCAACACGACCCTGGTCACGGTGATCCCCATCGCCGTGATGTACGTGGTCGGATCCCAGGTCTTCGGCCAGCAGACCCTCGGGGACTTCTCGTTGGCCCTGCTGATCGGCCTGATCTCGGGGACCTACTCCTCGATCTTCGTCGCGGCGCCGCTGACGGTGTGGCTCAAGGAGCGCGAGCCCCGCTGGCGTGACCTGCGTTCCCGACTCGCCGCTCGTGGCGACGACCCGGCCGACACCGCGTGGCACGGCCTCGGCCAGGCTGCGACCGCGCCCGGCCGTCCGGTGGCGACGGCGGCTGCCGCCAGGTCGGGAACCGCGTCGTCCGCGGCGGTGACCTCGGTCACCGAGGGCGACGGCGCTGCTGCCCGGGAGCCGGGCGGCACATCCCGGACCGGCGCCGATCCGGTCATCCCGCCCCGGCCGCGCAAGCGCCGTCGCTGAGCCGCACCGGGCGCCGGGACCCGATCCCCCCGGTCGGACCCGTCCGGTCGGGCCCCACCCCCGGTGCGAGCGGTCAGTCCGTGAGCGTGGCGAAGTCCGCCGAGAGCGCAGGCGGGGCAGGGAACGTGGTCTCGAAGTCCCAGGTCCCGAAGACCCACGCATCGACGCTGCCCTGCGTGACCGTCCGGTCACCGGCCCCGACGGAGGCCGGATCCCAGGTCGACCCGCCGGTCCAGTAGTTCCAGTAGCTGAAGCCCTCGGCCCCGCCCTCGCCGCAGGCCGGAGCCGCCGGGAACCCGTCGATGCCGCAGACGAATGCATCACCGAATCCGAGTCGGGGGGCCGGCTCGCCGATCCGCTGTGCCCGAGCTGCGAGGGCGTCGAGCCCGTCGGATCCGTCGGGCACCACCACGCACACGACCGGAGGCGAGTCGACCGGTCCGCCCTGGACGACCACGGCGACCTGGACCTGCCCGGCCCCCGCAGCGGGACAGGCGGCGAGGTTCGGGGCCGGTGGTGGGGTCGGTGGAGCGCAGGCGGTGGTCGCCGCAGCGAGCAGGGCGGTCGCGCCGAGCAGCCAGCGACGACGGCGGGTGAGGGTGCGGTGCAGCTGGTTCACGGTCCACCTCGGAGGTTCCGGCGCCGCCGGGGCGCCTCGGCAGGAGCGCCGTGAACCTAGGGTCCGCTGCGGGGCTCCACCAGCGAGCAGGCCCGGGACCATTGGGTGCGAACCGGTGTCGGAGCCGAGTCGGTAGCGTGTGGCCGTGCCGACGATGACCCGAGTCCTGCCGTGGCGTCGTGACAACCGCTCGTCGGCGGACGACCTGCAGCAGATCCTCACGGTGTTCCGCCGGGTGCACCCCAAGCGTTCGGTCGACCTGATCGAGCGCGCCTACGACGTCGCCAAGGCCGCCCACCGGGGTCAACTTCGACGTTCGGGTGAGCCCTACATCACCCATCCCCTCGCCGTCGCCGGCATCGTGGCCCGCTACGGAATGGACGACGTGACGATCGCCGGTGCGCTCCTGCACGATGCGGTCGAGGACACCGTCGTGACCCTGTCCGAGATCGAGGACGGCTTCGGCGTGGAGGTGCGGGACATCGTCGACGGTGTCACGAAGCTCGAACGCTTCCGGTTCGAGTCCCGGGAGGCGCAGCAAGCGGCGACCATGCGCAAGATGCTCGTGGCGATGTCCGAGGACCTCCGGGTGCTCGTGATCAAGCTCGCCGACCGGCTGCACAACATGCGCACGGTCGCAGCGCTGCCGTGGGACCGCCAGCAGCGGCTCGCCGAGGAGACCCTCGACATCTACGCGCCGCTCGCGCACCGGCTCGGCATGCAGCAGGTGAAGGTCCAGCTCGAGGACCTGTCGTTCGCGACCACGCACCCGAAGCGGTACGCCGAGATCGACCACATGGTGGCGGAGCGGGCACCGGGCCGCCGGCAGTACCTCGCCGAGGTGCTGGGGTTGCTCGAACAGCGCATGGCCGAGCTGCAGGTACCCGCCGAGATCGTCGGACGGGAGAAGCACCACTGGTCCATCTACGACAAGATGATCCGCCGCCACAAGGAGTTCGACGAGATCTACGACCTGCTCGGCGTGCGGGTGATCGTCGAGACGACGAGCGACTGCTACGCGGCGCTCGGTTCGATCCACTCCCTGTGGTCGCCGGTCGACGGACGCTTCAAGGACTACGTGGCGATGCCCAAGTTCAACAACTACCAGTCGTTGCACACGACGGTGGTCGGACCCCAGGGCCGGACGGTCGAGGTGCAGATCCGCACGAGGGAGATGGACCGCAAGGCCGAGTGGGGTGTGGCGGCCCACTACGCCTACAAGGACCGTTCCGGGTCCGAGGACATCGAGTGGCTCAGCCGGCTCGTCGACTGGCAGGAGGAGGAGAGCGCGCCGGACGAGTTCATGACCAACCTGAAGCTCGACCTGCACCAGGACGAGGTGTTCGTCTTCACGCCCAAGGGAGAGGTCGTCTCCCTGCCGAGCGGTGCCACCCCGGTGGACTTCGCCTACGCCATCCACACCGAGGTCGGCAACCGGTGCATCGGAGCCCGCGTCGCCGGTCGGTTGGTCCCCCTCGACACCGAACTCTCCTCGGGTGAGACCGTCGAGATCTTCACCTCGAAGGTCGACGGCGCCGGTCCGAGCCGTGACTGGCTGCAGTTCGTGGTGACCCCGGCCGCCAGCAGTCGGATCAAGCAGTGGTTCTCGAGGGAGCGACGCAACGACGCCCTGGAACAGGGCCGCGTGGACCTCTCGAAGGCGCTCCGGCGAGAGGCCGTCCCGCCGACCGAGGCGATGTCGCCAGCGGTGCTCGACCAGGTGGCGGGCGACCTCCGGTACCAGGGCGCCGACCCGATGCTCACGGCGATCGGTGAGCACCACCTCTCTGCGGACTCGGTGGCCGGCAGGATCGTCCGGATGCTCCGGTCCGTCGAGGACGACCGAGAGGTCGTGGTCCCCACTCCGTCATGGGACCGCCGACGCAGCGGGCGTCGGCCGGTGGGCGTGCACGTCGAGGGCTTCGAGGACGTCCTGGTGCGCATGGCGCGGTGCTGCACTCCCGTGCCCGGTGACGAGATCATGGGGTTCGTCACCCGAGGTCGCGGCGTATCGGTCCACCGGACCGACTGCGCGAACGCCACCTCGCTCAGCGCCGCGCAGGCGGAGCGGGTGCTCGACGTCGAGTGGGACGAGGACACCACCGGGGCCTTCGTCGCGCTCATCGAGGTCCGCGGGATCGACCGGCCGCGTCTGCTCGCCGACGTGATCTCGATGCTCTCGGACAACCACATCAGCATCCTCACCTGCCACAGCCACGTGGACGACGAGCGTGTGGCGAGGATCCGCCTCGAGTTCGAGCTCGGCGACAGCTCGCACCTCGACATGGTGCTCAAGCGCATCCAGACGGTCGAGGGTGTCTTCGACGCGGAGCGGGCGCTGCCTGCGTCCACGGTCGGGTCGGCGGAGCCGGACCCCCGCGCCTGACCCTCCCGGCGGTCGGCCCCTAAGGGGCAGGTGCCAGGGTCAGGTCAGGTACCAGCTCCGGGAGAACCCCATCGCCATGGCGAACATGAGGGTGCCGGAGCCCGCCACGACGAGCCACCCGCGTGGTCGCCGGGCGAGTCGCTCCCCCCACATCGCCCAGACCGGGAACGCGGCGATCAGGTACCGGCCGGTGCCCATGAAGTCCGCGGTCGCGACGGTCGGGATCATCGCCAGGGCGCCGACGAACACTCCGTACCCGGCGCCGAAGCGGCGGATGACCGCCGGGATGCTGAGGATCACCACGACCAGCAGCAGCGCCTGCAGCGTGGTCGTCAGGACGTAGGACGGTTCCTCCCAGGTGAGCAGCCTCCGGAAGTACGGGAGCTTCAGCCACGGCAGCGGCGACGGGTGGTAGACGCGCTGGTTCGACTGGAACGCGAGCGGGTCGCCGAAGGTGACGCCGAGCCACGTCGCCCAGGCGGCGACGCCGAGGACCGACAGCAGTGGTGCGAGGGTCGAGGGGGTGAGCCGTCGACGGTCGAACCGCACCGGGAGCCGCCACCGGGCGACGACGCCGCGGGCGTCGTCGGGGACCGAGAGGACGCCGCGCCGCTCGAGGCCGAGCAGCACGAGGCCACCCACCAGGGCCAGGCCCGTCGGTCGGGTCGCCGTGGCCAGTGCACCCACGAGTCCTGCGGCGACCAGGTGGTCGCGTTCGACGAGCAGGAAGGCGCCGAGGACGAGCAGGAGGAACAGGGCGTCCGAGTGGACGACGCCGTAGAGGTACCAGGCGTACGGGTAGAGCATGACGGCGAGGAACGCCACCAGCCGGACGTGGCTGCGGGGGCCGTCGCCGACCTGCTGCTGGGTGAGCCAGCACCACAGGGCGACCGACGCCGCAGCGCCGGCCAGCGCCGACACCAGGATGCCGCTCGCGAGTGGGAGGCCGATCCACGAGTCGACCCCCCGGACCAGGAGCGGGTACAGCGGGAACCACACGATGTTGGACCGGACCCCGGGGGTGTAGGAGTAGCCGGAGGTGACGATGCGCAGGTACTCGGGCCCGTCGAACTGGCTCCAGGGACTGGCGAACCAGTCGAACCCCCGCCACCGGAACTCGTACGGGCGCTCCACGAGCACCCGGCTCGCCACGTGCTGGGCGACCTGCAGCCCCGAGGCGACCAGCACCCAGGAGCCCAGGGCTCGCCACCAGCCGGAGCGCTGGTGTGCTCCGTCCGCACCGTCGACCACGTCCGAACGCTACCGGCGTTCCTGAGCGGGACCTCGGTGGCTCGACCCCGTGGTGTCGGTCCGGGCGGTTCCTCTGCGAGACTGGTGGGGTGGTGAGCAAGGGCCCTGCGGGCGACCCATCCGACGAGCGTCCCGACCTGCACCTGGTGGCTCCGCTCGAGGAGCCGGAGGACGCCGGGGTCCCGGCGGAGCCCGACACCGGCGCGACGGGTTCCGTCGATGCGGAGTCCGGTGCAGATGTGGGGGCCGCTCAGCCCGACCGGCTGACGCGTCGGCTCGGCAAGCGTTCCCGGCAGGCCGAACCGAGGAGCCGACCGCTCGGGCCGTCGGTGGCCCCGAGCCGCGCCGCGGTCGACGAGGCCCGATCGTTGCTCGCGTCGGTCGAACCGGTCTCGTACTACCGCTCGTTGTCGAGTCTGGTGCGCACGGGCCACCACTCGGTCCTCGGGGAGCTGCCGTACACGCCGGCCCTGGAGTTCCACGATCCGTCCTGCGTCGTGGTGCCGCCCCGGCCGACGAACCTCGAGACCATCGAGCTCTACGCGAGTGCGGCGTACCCGGACTTCGACGAGGTGTTCCGGCCGGTGTTCCGGGACCCTGCGGTGGCCGGTCAACTCGATGCGCTGGTGCAGCTCGTCGTGGGCGAACAGGCGAACGTGGCGGTCGTCACCAACCACGGGCAGATCATCGACATCGCCCTGGTCATGGGGGCGATGATCCTCGGTCTGTGCGAGCCGGGACGGACCTTCGGGGTGCTGGGGGAGACCATCGACGTGGCCGACCTCGCCGAACGGATCAACGTGGTGGTGTCCCGGATGGTGACGACGCGCCAGGCCTTCAACGTGCCGGCGATGCAGGTGCTGCAGTGCGGGGCCAGGACGTTCCTGTCGATGCCGCAGACGCACTCCCGCCGTCGGGCCAAGCTCGACCCGGCACTGGTGAAGGCCAACAACCTCCTGGTCAGACACGAGCTCGACGCACAGCTCGCGCGCGGTGGCCAGATCCTGGCGATGGCCGCGAGCGGCAGCCAGGACCTGTCCCTCGCGGCGAGCATGGCGCAGAAGGTCCGGGCGCAGTGGCGGGCGCGACGCGGGATCGACCCCGTCGACACGACCACCCTCCACCTGCAGCCCCTCTACGACGGCACGATGCAGCTGATGCTGGGGTGTCGCTACGTCCTGCCGATCGCGGTCTCGCTCGAGCCGTCCGCGCCCGCCGTCGTGGTCGGGTCCCTCACCCGTGTCCGTGAGCCGGACGACTGCCACCGGATCATGGAGTGGATCGCCGACGCCCACCAGGGCGCCACCACGATCCCGACGATCTACCACCGACACGAGGACCCGCTCCTCACGCAGGTGCGGGCGCTCGTCCGCACCTGAGCGCTGCCCCGGTCGGGAACCGGGTCCCGGGCAGCGTCGACGCCTCCGGTAGCCTGCGCAACCGTGGTCGCACCCGAGCAGCCCTTCCGGACCCTCACGGGGATGCACGACCTGTTCGACCCCGACACGGCTCGGCGGAGGGCGCTCGTGGACCTGTTCGCGACCCGTGCCGAGCAGGCCGGCTACCGCGAGGTCCGCCCGCCACTGCTCGAGGAGCTCGGGGTCTTCCAGCGTCTCGGTGAGGCCACGGACGTCGTGAGCAAGGAGATGTACGAGTTCGAGGACAAGGACGGCCGCCGGGTGGCCCTCCGTCCGGAGCTCACCGCCGGGGTGGTCCGGGCATTCGTCCAGCACCACCCACCGACTCCGTGGAAGGTCTGGTACGCCGGGACCAGCTTCCGTCGTGAGCGGCCGGCCAAGGGGCGGTACCGCTCGTTCGACCAGGTCGGTGTCGAGGTGCTCGGCGTGGACGATCCGGACCTCGACGTCGAGGTGCTGGCGCTCGCGTGGTCGACGGTGCGGGAGCTCGGTCTCCGCGACGTCCGGCTGGTCGTGAACTCGCTCGGTGACGGCGACGACCGGCGGAACTACACCGACGCCGTGGCTGCGTTCCTGCACTCGCGGAGGTCCGACCTGAGCGAGGCGGCGGTCGCCACCAGCGAGCGCAACCCGCTCCGGGTCCTCGACACCAAGCGACCGGAGGACCGGGCCGTGATCGCGGATGCTCCGTCGATCGCCGAGTTCCTCTCGCCCGACTCGGTGGCGCACCTCGACCGTGTCCGGGAGGGTCTCCGAGCGCTCGGTGTGCCGTTCACCGAGGACGACCGACTGGTCCGTGGTCTCGACTACTACCGCCGCACCACCTTCGAGCTGGTCGCTGACTCCCTCGACGCCGCCCAGAACGCGGTCGGCGGTGGTGGTCGCTACGACGGACTCGCCGAGGACCTCGGCGGACCCCCGACCGACGGCATCGGGTTCGCGCTCGGGGTGGACCGCCTGTTCCTCGCCTGTGACGCCGAGGGGGTCTTCCCGGCCCCGGAACCGGTGCTCGACGCGTTCGTGGTCGACACCACCGGCGGCGGCGCTGCGCGTGACCTGGTGCACGAGCTCCGGGAGGCCCGGCTCGCCGCCGACCGTCGCTACGGTGGCGGTTCGCTCCGGTCCCAGATGAAGTCGGCGGACCGCTCCGGAGCCCGGTGGGCCCTGCTCGTCGGCACCGACGAGCTCGCCGCCGGAGTGGTGACGGTCCGGGATCTCCGCACCGGCGCGGAACAGGAGACCATCGCCCGCGCCGAGCTGGTGGGGGCGCTGCTGCAGCGACTCGCGCCCACTGCGGGCACGGGGCGGGACGGGTCGGACGGACGGGACGACGAGCGAGAGGGTACGAGGACGTGACGAGCATGCGGAGCCTCATGTGCGGTGAGGTGGGTGAGGAGCACGTGGGTTCGGTGCTCACGGTCTGCGGCTGGGTCGCCCGCCGTCGTGAGCACGGTGAGCACCTGGCGTTCCTCGACCTCCGCGACCACACCGGGATCGTCCAGTGCGTCGTCGACGGAGCGGCCGACCTCCGCAGCGAGTGGGTCGTCCGGGTCACCGGCACGGTGCGCCTCCGACCCGAGGGCACCATCAACGAACAGCTCGCCACCGGAGCGGTGGAGCTCGGCGACTGCCGGGTCGAGGTGTTGAACACCGCGGAGCCGCCGCCGTTCCCGCTCGACGAGCGGGCGGCCGACGTCGACGAGGTGGTCCGGCTCCGGCACCGGTACGTCGACCTGCGCCGGGTCGAGATGCAGCGGAACCTGCGGACCCGGGCCCGGGTGCTCGGCGCCATCCGGCGGTCGATGGACGCGCAGGGGTTCGTCGAGGTCGAGACCCCGCTGCTGATCGCGTCGACGCCCGAGGGGGCCCGGGACTTCGTGGTGCCCTCCCGGCAACGGCCCGGTTCGTTCTACGCACTGCCCCAGAGCCCCCAGCTGTTCAAGCAGCTCTGCATGGTCGGCGGGGTGGACCGCTACTACCAGGTCGCCCGCTGCCTGCGGGACGAGGACCTGCGTGCCGATCGGCAGTTCGAGTTCACCCAGCTCGACGCCGAGATGAGCTTCGCCGACCAGGAGGACGTCCTCGACGTCATCACCGCCGCAGTGGACGCTGCGGTCCGATCCGTCCGCACCGGTGCCCCGGGCGGCGGGGGTGGCTCCGCGTTGGACGGGGTCGAGGCAGGAATCGGCGAGGTCCCCCGCATGTCGTGGCGCGAGGCCGTCGACCGGTTCGGATCGGACAAGCCCGACATCCGGTTCGGGATGGAGCTGACCGAGCTCACCGACCTGTTCGCCGACACGGGGTTCAACGCGTTCCGTGCACCGTCGGTCAAGGGCATCCGCCACGCAGGTGCGTCGGGGTCGACCTCGCGGAGCCTGCTCGACGACCTCACCGAGACGGCCAAGCGGTGGGGTGCCAAGGGGCTCGTGTGGATGCGGGTCGAGGAGGGCGAGGACGGCGGAGTCCGGTTGGTCTCCCCGGTGGCCAAGTTCATGTCGGACGCCGAGCTCGCCGGCGTGGCGTCCCGACTCGACGCCCAGGTGGGTGACGTGCTCTACCTGGTCGCCGACGAGTGGGCGGCGACGACCCACGTGCTCGGGTTGCTGCGGTTGGAGCTCGGGCGTCCGCCCACCTCCGAGGGCGGCCTGCGATTCCTCTGGGTCGTCGACTTCCCGCTGTTCGAGTCGATCGACGCCGTAACGGGCCGGCCGGTCCCGGCACACCACCCGTTCACGATGCCCCACCCCGACGATCTGGCGGCGCTCGACGGGCCGTCCGAGGGGCTGCTCGCCGTGCGTTCCCAGGCCTACGACCTCGTCCTGAACGGTTGGGAACTGGGTTCCGGCAGTGTCCGGATCCACCGACGGGAACTCCAGCAACAGGTGCTCGACCTGCTCGGGATCGGACCGGAGGAGGCAGCCGACCGGTTCGGGTTCCTGCTCGACGCCTTCCGCTTCGGTGCACCGCCACACGCCGGATTCGCGTTCGGTATCGACCGGCTCGTCGCCCTCCTGCTCGGCGAGGACAACATCCGGGAGGTCATCGCCTTCCCGAAGACGCAGTCGGGGACCGACCCCCTGACGGGCGCGCCGACGTCGGTCGACCCGGCCCAGCTCGCCGAGCTCGGCCTGCGGACGCTCCCGCCCCGGGGGTAGCGGTGAGCGGGGCCGACGGCGACCTGTTCACGGCGGCGGCCGAGGAGCGGTTGCGGCGGTGGGGCCCGCTCGCGGACCGGCTCCGCCCGGGCACGCTCGACGAGATCGTCGGGCAGGACCACCTGCTCGCTCCGGGCCGTCCGCTGCGCGCCCTGGTGGATGCCGACCGGTTGAGCTCGGTGATCCTCTGGGGGCCGCCCGGGACCGGGAAGACGACCCTGGCCCGGCTGGTGGCCGCAGGGTCGTCCAAGGTCTTCGTGTCGCTCTCGGCGGTCACGGCGTCGGTGCGTGACATCCGGGACGAGGTGGCCCGGGCCACCGAGCGTCTCGGGGCCAACGGTGTCGGGACGATCCTGTTCCTCGACGAGATCCACCGCTTCTCCCGGTCCCAGCAGGACGCGCTGCTCCCTGCGGTCGAGACGGGGCTGCTCGTGCTCGTCGGGGCGACGACGGAGAATCCGCACTTCGAGGTCAACCCGCCGCTGCTCAGCCGGTCGACGCTGTTCCGGCTCGAACCACTCGACGCCGCCGCCCTCGAGGAGCTCGCACGCCGCGGACTCGACGCCGAGTCGGCCACGGCCACCGACGACGCGGTCGCCCACCTGGTCGCCCGGTCTGGTGGTGACGGCCGGCACCTCCTCACCTCGCTGGAGGTCGCGACGGCGATCGCCGCCGCCCGCGG
>CAINRS010000014.1 GCA_903852755.1 uncultured Actinomycetes bacterium
CACGCCCAGCGCGCCGAGCGCTGCGATCACCGCCAGCGTCGTCCAGCCGGCGCCACCGGGACCGCGTGACCAGCCGACCGCGCCCGCCACCGCGACCAGCCAGGCCAGCACCCCGTCACCGGACCCACCGCCCGCAGGCGGTACACCCGGCACCTCACGCCACCCCGAACGCGCTGGGCGACGCTCCGCCACAGGGGCCTGCGTCGGCCCGGACACCCCCGTGATGGTCACGACGTGCGCCCTTCCAGATCGGGCCGGAGCCGCTCGAACAGGGCCTCGGCGATCAGACGTGCGCCGAGCTCGTTGTGGTGGACGTCGTCGGTGTAGATCGGATCGGTGTTGCCCGTCAGGGCGTCGTGGAGGTCGATGACGTCGTCCGCCAGGCGCTCCCAGGCGAACTGGCTGCCCCGACGCGCGTCGTTCTCGTGCCCCGTGTCGAAGTGGGGCTCGGACGCCACGAAGTCCCGGCTGTATCGCTCCGGCTGCCACACGTAGCGCACGGGGACGCCGGCGGCCGCCGCCGTCGCCCGGCTCATCTCCCGTGCCTGGTCGTAGCGTCGGACACCCTCCTCGGTCTGGAGCAGTCCGCCGAAGCGGGGTTCCGGCGGCCCGGCCACCCGGGAGCCGGCCGGGCCCTGCGGTGGGTCACCCTCGGTCCGACCTGACTGGTCCCACAGGGCATCGAAGATCGGATCGGACAGTCCGGGTTGCCAGAACCGGTCGTTGACGCCGTCGTAGAAGATGACCAGGTCGGGCCGCGGGTTGGTGGTCAGGTCCCAGGCGAGGCGTTCGGCCTCGAGCCAGTGGTGGAAACCCGGCAGGCCCCGGTTCTGGACGTCCAGGGTGATCCCTCGTTCGGCTGCCACCCGGGCGAGCTCCGAGGCGATGGTGTGGTCGTCCCGCTGGCTGACCCCCCAGGTGGTCGACCCGCCGTACATCCACACGGTCAGGCGTCGGCAGTCGCACGGTGGAGGCGTCCAGCTCGACCGGATCCCGTCGACCACGTTGATGTAGGGCGAGGTGATGTCGAGCATCCGGTACGGGTTCTCGAACCGCCACCCCGCCAGGAGGTCCATCGCGTGGTCCTCGGCCTGCTGGTACTCGGGGGTGCTCCACCACGGCGAGTTCGCGAGCGCGGCCGGGACAGCGCCCTCGGGCGTCGGGGCGTCCTCCAGTCCCGGTGGGGCGGGGTGATCCAGGACGACGTCGGGGTCGACCGGTCCGCCGTCGGGTTGGGGTGCTCCCTGCTGGGGTGCGGCCAGGGTGAAGCCGCGGTCGGGGCTGGTGGTGCGGTCCTCGAACACGCGCCATCCGGTGAGGGTCAGGCAGGCGACGATCCCGCAGGCGAGTCCGGCCCGCCACCACGACCACGTGCCGGTGGGTCGGTCGTTCGACCACGCCGCCCGGGCGGGTGCGACGCGGCGGGGTGGGGGAGCCCACCGGCCGCCACCACCGAACCCGTCGGAACGCACCAGCCGTCCCCACGCGAACGGCACGAGGACGACACCGACCGACAGCAGTCCGAACAGCAGCCAGGTCACCGCCAACCAGACGCCGTGGGCGAAGCGTTCGACGAGTCCGACGCCGCGGGCACCGATGAGGAGCATGACGAGCGGGAGCACCACCGCACCGATCGCGGCGAGCGCGACCATCCACGTCGGACGGCCCCACCACGCGAGCACACCCGAGACGACCGACAGCACGGCGACGGGCACGACGGCGGTGCGGGGCACGCCGCGGCCGCCGAGCACCCACCAGCCGACCAGCACCCCGGCGCCGACCCAGGCGCCGATCCACCACGGGTTGCCCGCCAGGGTGACCGTCGCTGTGGCAGCGAGTGCGACCGCGACCGCGTGGAGCAGGGTTCGGCACCACGTCGAGCGCGCCGCCCACACGCCCAGCGCGCCGAGCGCTGCGATCACCGCCAGCGTCGTCCAGCCGGCGCCACCGGGACCGCGTGACCAGCCGACCGCGCCCGCCACCGCGACCAGCCAGGCCAGCACCCCGTCACCGGACCCACCGCCCGCAGGCGG
>CAINRS010000015.1 GCA_903852755.1 uncultured Actinomycetes bacterium
GATCAACGAGTGCTTCACCGGACTCGACTGGGGGACCCGGTTCACCCGGGAACCGGTCGACGGCGCCGCGGTCGCAGCGATCCTGAGCACCCCGAACCCGGTGACCCACGACGCGTTGCGTCGTGGGTACACCGCCGAGGAGATCACCTACCCGTTCCGGCCGACGGACCGGTACCGGCCGACCGACCCGGTGCCGTGGTTGCTCGTCTCCACACTGCCGTACCTCGACGAGGACCCGGACGCGCTGTTCGACCGCACGGTGGCGTGGCTCTCGGAGCGACCTCGGGCCCCGATCGCCGAGCACTACGCCGCGCTGTTCGACCACCTCGCCCGGGGTGCCGGCGGGAGCGTGTGGGTGGAGCGTTCGGGGTCGTCGGTGGACTACCTCGCCGACATCGACGAACTGTTCGGTGACGCGCTGGTGGTGCACCTGCACCGTGACGGACCCGAGGTGGCGCTCAGCATGCGGGAGCACGCCCTGTACCGGCTCGCGATCCAGTTGATCCAAGGGGTCGTGCCCGAGGGGGTCGACCCGGACGACGATTCACCCGAGGGCAGGGACCGCTTGGTCCGGGCCTGGCTCGAGGGTCGTCCACCGGTCGAGCTCGCGGGCCGCTACTGGTCCGACCAGATGGTCAGGGGGTGCGCAGCAGCCGCATCGCTCGACGAGGACCGACTGCTGACGGTTGCGTTCGAGGACCTGGTCACCGACCCCGAGGCGACCGTGGCCGGGATCGCGGAGTTCCTCGGGTTCGCTCCCGCCGACGGGTTCGTCGCCGCAGCGGCGGGACTGGTCAGGGGCGTACCGCCCCGCCGCCTCGGGTCGCTGAGCGCACCGGAGCAGGCGGCGCTGCTCGAGGCCTGTGCACCCGGTAGGGCGGCACTCGCCTCGATTCAGGGCCGGGGCCAGGTCTCGCCGCGCACGTAGGCGTAGATGTTGGTGAAGTCCCGCACGGCCGAGTCGGGGAGCGGCACCACACCGCCGAGGTCCTCGGCCCCCCACATGATCTGGGCGTTGTGCTCCACGACGAGCGCCGAGTGCAGCGCGTCGTCCACCGACTTCCCGACGCAGACCAGACCGTGGTTCGCCATCAGCGCCGCCGACCGGTCGGCGAGCTCGGCCGCCACGGCGTGGGCCAGCCCGTCGGTACCGGACTGTTGGTACGGAGCACAGCGGACGTCGCCTCCGATGTAGATGACGAACTCGTCGATCCCGGCCGGGATGCTGCGACCGGACACGGCGAACATCGAGGAGTACCGGGCGTGACAGTGCACGACTCCCTGGACCTCGGGGTAGCGGCGGTAGCACTCCAGGTGGAGCGACTTCTCCGAGGTCGGCGAGCGTTCGCCGGCGACCGTCCTGCCGTCGAGGTCGACGACCACCAGGTCCTCGATCGTCATGGCCCGGTACGACAGCGACGACGGCGTGACGACCACCAGCTCGGGGCTGATCCGGCCGGACACGTTGCCGGCGGTGCCCTCCACCAGACCCCGCTCGTACATGGTCCGGGCCGCGTCGAGCACTTCGGCGCGCACGGTGGCGACCGTCTCGGGATCGATGGTGGGGTCGACGGCGGACAGGGCGTCGGGAGTGCTCACGGCAGGACCTCCGGGTTGGCGCAGTGGGTGGGACGGTCACCTCGCAGCACGGCGAGGACGTCATCGGCGAGCATCGCCGAGTGGACGACCTCGGTGTCGTACGTGGCGCCACCGATGTGGGGGGTGAGATCGGAAGAGCGTCGTGTAGGGAAAGAGTGTTA
>CAINRS010000016.1 GCA_903852755.1 uncultured Actinomycetes bacterium
AATGGACTTCCGGCGGATCAACCAGCTCCCCCCGTACGTCTTCACGATCATCGACAGCCTCAAGGTCGCGGCCCGTCGTGACGGCGAGGACATCATCGACCTGGGATTCGGCAACCCGGACCTGCCATCACCCCAGATCGCCGTCGACAAGCTCGTCGAGGCCGCGAACAACAGTCGCAACCACCGGTACTCGTCGTCGCGAGGGATCCCCCGGCTCCGTGAGGCAGCGGCCGACATGTACCGCCGACGCTTCGGCGTCGAACTCGACCCCGAGACCGAGGTCATCAACACGATCGGGGCCAAGGAGGGCTTCAGTCACCTGATGTGGGTGCTGGTGCAGCCGCACGACGCTGCGCTCGTGCCCGCACCGAGCTACCCGATCCACATCTTCGCCCCGCTCTTCGCCGGCGCGAACGTCCGGGAGATCCCGCTCGGGGTCGGCGAGGAGTTCTTCGACAACATGGTCCGCGCCTGGGAGTACAGCCACCCCAAGCCGCGGGTCATCGTCCTGTCGTTCCCGCACAACCCGACGACCACGTGCGTCGACCTGCCGTTCATGCAGCGGGTCGTCGACTTCGCCCGTGAGCGCGACGTCGTCCTGGTCCACGACAACGCGTACGCCGACCTGGGCTTCGACGGGTACCGGCCGCCCTCGATCCTGCAGGCCGACGGTGCCAAGGAGGTCGCCGTCGAGCTCTACTCGATGACGAAGTCGTTCTCCATGGCGGGTTGGCGGGTGGCGTTCCTCGTCGGCAACCGCGAGGTCGTGGCGGCGCTCGCCAAGCTCAAGTCGTACCTCGACTACGGGACGTTCCAGCCGATCCAGATCGCCGCGACCGTCACGCTCAACGAGGCGGTCGACTACCCGAGCGAGGCCAACGCCGTCTACCAGGTCCGACGTGATGCGCTCTGCGACGGCCTGGCTCGGATCGGCTGGGAGATCGAACCGCCGATGGGCACCATGTTCGCCTGGGCGCCGATCCCTGAGCCCTACCGTGACCTGGGGTCGGTCGAGTTCGCCTCGATGCTCGTCCAGGAGGCCCAGGTGGCGGTGTCGCCGGGGGTCGGGTTCGGTCCGGGAGGTGAGGGACACGTCCGGTTCGCCCTGATCGAGAACGAGCAGCGGATCAACCAAGCGGTCCGCAACCTCAAGCGGGCCCTGCCGAAGCTCGGCTGACCGCCCGGCGCCCGTGACGGGCCCGAAACGGACCCGTCACACCGTGTCGGTAGTGTCGGAACCCGTGGCCGTCTTCGTCCTGCGTGTCTGGCTCCCCGACCGACCGGGCGGCCTGGGTGCCGTCGCGTCCCGGGTGGGTGCAGTCGGCGGCGACGTCGTGGGCATCGAGATCATCGAACGGGGTGGCGGGCGAGCGGTCGACGACCTGGTCGTGGAGATCCCCGGGGCCGAACTGCTCGAGCTGCTGCTCAAGGAGGTGAACCAGGTCGACGGCGTCGACGTCGAGGACGTGCGGGCGGTCGACCGTGCCCCGGTCGACCTGGCGGTTGCCGCGCTCGAGGTCGCTGCCCGTGTGGCGTCCACGACGTCTGCGGGGGCCCGGACCGACGAGCTCCTCGCCGGCGTCGTCGAGCTCGTCCACGCGGACTGGGTGGCGGTGGCCGACCCGATGGCGGGGGAGCTGTCGGCCTCGGTCGGTGCGGAGCTGCCGTCCGAGGCCTGGATCGTGGCCTTCGCCGCCGGCGTTCCCGCCGGCACCGACCCGGCCGGCGTGCCGGAGCTCGTGGTCAGCTCGCTCGGCGACGGCCGGGTCCTCGTCGCCGGGCGGTCCTCGTCGCCCTTCCGGACCCGCGAACGCGACCTCGTCCACTCGCTCGCCCGTCTGGCCTGACCGGCCACGGGCTCAGTCCTCGCTCCACCCCCGGGACCGTTCGACGCCCGCCCGCCAGCGACGGTGGGCCTCGTCGGCGACGGCCCGGTCGCCACGCGGTTCCACCACGGCGTCCGGTGTCCAGGTCGCAGCGATCTCCCCGGCGTCGGACCACACCCCGGCGCCGAGCCCGGCCAGGTAGGCCGCACCGAGTGCCGTGGAGTCCTGGGTCGCGGAGCGTTCGATCGTGACGCCGAGCTGGTCGGCCTGCACCTGGAGCAGCAGCCCCATCGCACTCGCACCACCGTCGACCCGCAGCCGGCCCAGCGGCCGGCCGGACGCGGCCGTCATGGCCTCGACGACGTCCCGGGTCTGGAAGGCCATCGACTCGACGGTCGCCCGGGCCAGGTGCGCCCGGGTGGTGCCCCGGGTGATGCCGAGCACCGTGCCACGGGCCCGGGGATCCCAGTACGGCGACCCGAGTCCGGTGAAGGCCGGGACGAGCACCACGCCGCCGCTGTCGGGGACCGACTCCGCGAGTGGACCGCACTCTGCGGCGTCGGTGAGCACGCCGAGCCCGTCGCGGAGCCACTGCACCGCCGAACCGGTGGAGAAGATGGCGCCCTCGAGGGCGAAGTGCGTCACGCTCGAACGGTCGGGCTGTCCGAGGACCGCTCCGGGCACCTGCCACGCGACCGTCGTGAGCAGGCCCTCGGTGGGCTCGGGGCAGGTCTCGCCGACGTTGAGCAGCACGAACGACCCGGTCCCGTAGGTGTTCTTTGCCATGCCCGGTTCGGTGCACGCCTGTCCGAACAGGGAGGACTGCTGGTCGCCGATGATGCCGCTGAGGGGGATGCCCTCGGGCAGCGGCAGCCCGGACCGGATCCGGCCGACCGCACCGGCGGACGGTCGGACCTCTGCGAGGGCCGACCGGGGGACCGAGAAGAGCTCGCACAGGTCGTCGGACCACTCGCCCCGACGGATGTCGTAGAGCATCGTGCGGCTCGCGTTGGACGGATCGGTGACGTGCTCACCGGTCAGGTTCCACGCCAGCCAGGAGTCGATGGTGCCGACTGCAAGGTCGGCGCCCGGATCCAGGTCGCCGTGGCGCAGCAGCCACTCGATCTTGGTCGCGGAGAAGTACGGATCGAGGACCAGTCCCGTGACCTCTCGGACCCGCTCGAGCTCCCCGGCGGCGGTGAGCTCGTCGCAGCGCTCGGTGGTCCGGCGGTCCTGCCAGACGAGGGCCCGGTGCAGCGGTTGGCCGGTGCGGCGATCCCAGACGACCACGGTCTCGCGCTGGTCGGTGATCCCGACCGCGACCACGGGTTCGTCGACGGAGCGGACCGTCTCGTCGAGGACCGCCAGGGTGGCGTCGAGGATCTCGGCAGCGTCGTGCTCGACCCAGCCCGGCCGGGGGAAGTGCTGGGTGAACTCCCGGTAGGTGGAGGCCACCGGTCGTCCCGAGGTGTCCACGGCGAGCGCCCGCACCCCGGTGGTTCCCTCGTCGATGGCGATCACGACCGGCACGACGGGGACGATACCTCTCCCCGGTAGCCTCCGGTCATGCGCATCGGCGTCCTCACCTCGGGTGGCGACTGCCCCGGTCTCAACGCCGTGATCCGGGCGCTCGTCCGCGTCGTGGAGCGGACCCACGGCGGGTCCGTTGTCGGGTTCCGCAACGCCTGGCAGGGTGTGCTGGAGGACGACTGGGAGGTGCTCGACGTCGCCCGGTGCCGGGGGATCCTGCCGCGGGGCGGGACGATCATCGGGACCTCCAGGGTCCAGCCCTACGCGCGCGACGACGGGGTGGAGCTGGTCCGCCGGTCGATGGAGCGCCACTCACTCGACGGATTCGTCGTCATCGGGGGTGAGGGGTCCCTGAGCTGTGCCGCCGACCTGGTCGTCGACGGTGTGCCGTGCATCGGCGTGCCCAAGACGATCGACAACGACGTCGTCGGCACCGAGCTCACGTTCGGCTTCGACACCGCCGTGAGCATCTGCACCTCGGCCATCGACCGGCTCCACACCACCGCCGAGGCGCACGACCGGGTGATGGTGGTCGAGGTCATGGGCCGGAAGGTGGGCCACATCGCCCTGCGGGCCGGGATCGCCGGTGGTGCGACGATGGTCCTGGTCCCCGAGGTGCCCTTCGACATCGACGAGGTGGCCGGGGCGCTGCGCCGCCGTCACGACGGGGTGAGCTTCGCGTCGATCGTCGTGGTGGCCGAGGGCGCCGTGCCCGTGCCCGGGACGCTCGAGGTCCCCGAGTACCGGACCGACGAGTTCGGCCACCAGCGCCTCGGCGGCATCTCGCACCTGCTCGCAGCGGAGATCGAGGAACGGACCGGCATCGAGACCAGGGTGACGATCCTCGGGCACGTGCAGCGGGGTGGCTCGCCGACGGCCTTCGACCGTGTGCTCGCCACCAGGTTCGGCGCTGCGGCCGCCGACGCCGCCGCTGCCGGCTCCTGGGGGACGATGGTCGGACTGGCCGCGGACCGCGTCGTCGAGGTCCCGCTCGCCGAGGTCGCGCGCCGGCGGCGGCCGGTGGACCTCCACCTGTACGAGCGGGTCGCCCGCCCGTTCTTCGCGTCCTGAGCGTCGGCGATCCGGCGGCTCAGCCGCAGGTGGTCTCGACCTCGGCCCGTCGTCGGGTGAGCTGGTCGAGGGTCTCCGGTGCCAGCGCCTCGCTGGCCAGTTCCTCGCCGGTGGGCAGCAGCGACGCGAAGTCGCACACCGTGGCGGCGTCGACGTCGCCCCGTTGCGGTGTGCTGGCCCGCACCGGCTCGCCGTCGACCAGGAACCGCACGGGCTGGTCGGCCCGGTCCTGGGTGGCGGTCAGGACCAGTTGGCCGAGTGCCAGCTGCCGGGAGGTGCCGGCGAGCTCGTCGAACGCCCCGGAGAGGTTCACCCGGATGCCGCTCGGGGTCTGTTCGACGCCGAGCAGCTCGGTGCCGATCGGGATCGAGTTGGACAGGTCACCCTCGAGGTTCGCCGACGGGTCGATCAGGGCGGAGAGGACCGTGGACAGGCTGCGGTCGGCCACGGGCCGGCCCGCCGGAACCAGGTTCTGGTCCTCGACGTACCACACGACCGACTCGAGCGGGCCGCTCGGCACGGTGGTCGTCGCTGGAGCGGTGGAGGTGGGTGCCACCGGGAGGGCGCGCGGCCGGTCGTCGGTCCGGATCCCGCACCCCGACGTGGCGGGGGACGCAGCCACGGTCATCGCTGCCAGCACCGTCACCGCCGCCGCCCGGAGTGGGCGGGGACGGTCTCCGCCCGGCCGAGTCGTCGTCACGGCGGGCCCCCCGTGGGATCGGTGACCGGAACCGCCTGGTGCTCCCCGGTGAGCGTGAGGGCGCTGGCGGCCTCCGGGGTCGCCGCGGCCAGGTCCCCCTCGGGCTCGTCCTCGTCGAGTTCGATGTAGGGCAGTTCGACCACGAAGCACGCTCCCTCCCCGCCGTCCGTGCGGTCGCCGACCCACACCCGTCCGCCCTGGAGCGCCGCGTGCTCGGCGGCCAGCGCGAGACCCAGGCCCACACCGATGTCGGCACCACGGCTGCCTCCCTGGTCGCCGCGGTTGAAGCGGTCGAAGATCCGCTCGCGCTCGTCGAGGGGCACGCCGGGTCCGGAGTCCTCGACCCCCACCCGCACCGTCAGCTCGTCGAAGGGGTTGAACGGATCGGGGTCGTGGCGCTCGATCCAGACGTTGGTCGGTCCGTCGGCGTAGCGGTCGGCGTTGTGCAGGTAGTTCGCCAGGATCCGCACCAGCCGCCGCTTGTCGCACGAGATCACCAGGTCGTCGAGTTCCGGATCGGCATCCACGGTGAGTTCGGGGTAGCCCAGGTTGGACACCGTCGCCCGGACGAGCGGGATGATCGCAACCTCCTCCGGCTCGTAGCGGACCGCTCCGGCGTCGAACCGGGAGATCTCGAGGAGGTCCTCGACGAGCTGGGTGAACCGGTCGACGTCGGCGGCGAGCAGGTCGAGCGCGTGCTGGGCGCGTTCGGGCATCTCGTCGCGGTTGTTCTGCAGGACGTGGATCCCGGCGTTGAGGGTGGTGAGCGGTGACCGGAGCTCGTGGCTGACGTCGCTCGCGAATCGGGCGTCGCGGTCGATCCGCTCCTGCAGGGCGTCCACCATCGCGTTGAAGTTCCGGGCCAGGGGAGCGAGGTCCCGGTCGCTCGCGTAGTCCCGCTCGTCGATCCGCGTGTCGAGTTGGCCGACGGCCACCGCCTCGGCGGCCTCGCTGATGCGTGACAGCGGTCGGAGCGTGAGTCCGCTCGCCCAGTAGCCGAGGACCCCGGCAGCGACGGTTGTGAGGAACGTGGCCAGGGCCAGGGCGACGATCAGGCTCCGCAGGCCGCTCGTGATGTCGTCGAGCCGGTAGACCTCGAAGTACCCCGACTGCGGTGCGGTGAGCGGGACGCCGACGGCGACGAGCGTCTGGTTCTCGAGTTCGAAGCGCATCAGTGCGGGGTTGCGCAGCTCGACCACCTGGTCCTTGAGCTGCCGGGGCAGCACGTCGAAGCCGAACCGCTGGTCCACCGACACCGAGACCGGGCGACCGTCCGCACCGCTGGTCACGATCGAGGGCTTGCCGGCATCCGACAGCGACGAGAGCACCGCCTGGGTGTCGGTCGACGAGCCGAGCGCCGCATCGACCACCGCGGCGTTGCCCACCGCCCGGCTCGAGACCGATTCCTCCCGCTGGTTCACCAGCGTCTGCTGGGTGATGGTGACGGTGAGGACCCCGAGCACGACCGACAGGACGAGCGTGACGAGGACGACCGCCAGGGTGATCCGGCTCCGCAGTCCGGTCTCGAGCCCGGGTCCCGGGGCACCCGCCCGGGTCGGCTCCTCGTCGGTCGCGCTCACTTCCTCAGGGCTGGAGCTTGTAGCCCAGCCCGCGCACGGTCACCACGTGCTGGGGGTTGGCGGGGTCGGTCTCGACCTTGGTGCGGAGCCGACGGACGTGGACGTCGACGAGTCGGCTGTCGCCGTCGACCCCGTGCCCCCAGACCTTGTCGAGCAGATCCTCGCGTGAGAACACGGTGCCGGGATGGTTGGCGAGCTCGACGAGCAGGCGGAACTCGGTCTTGGTCAGGTGGACGGGTTCGCCGTCCATGGTCACGACTCCCTCCTGGGGGATCACCTCGAGGTTGCCGAAGAGCAGCCGGGGGTTCCCCGTCACGACCGGGCGCGCCCGGCGGAGCAGCGCCCGGATCCGGGCCGAGAGCTCCTTGGGTGCGAACGGTTTGGTCAGGTAGTCGTCCGCACCGGCCTCCAGTCCGGCGACGACGTCGTGGGTGTCGGCCCGGGCCGTGACCATGACGATCGGCACGTCGCTCTGCCGGCGGATCGACCGGCACACCTCGAAGCCGTCCATCCCCGGCAGCATGATGTCGATCAGCACGACGTCGGCCGACTGCTCGGCGAAGGCGCCGATGGCCTGCTCGCCGGTCTCGGCCTCGGTCACCTGCCAGCCCTCGTCCTCGAGGGCGAGCTTGACCGATGTCCGGATGCGTTCGTCGTCTTCGACGGTCAGGATGCGCGTAGCCACGGGGGCATTCTCGCCCATCGGAGACCCCGCTGCCCGCCATCGCAGCGTGGGCGACGCCGTGGACTCAGTACCCGGCCTCCGACAGCACCTCGACGAGCTGCTCGGCGAGGACGGGGTGGGCGCACAGGACGGAACCGGGCCGGACCGGACCACCGTCGAGTCCGCACACCACGGCCCCCGCCTCGGCGGCCACGAGGGCTCCGGCGGCGTAGTCCCACTGCGACAACCCGGCCTCGAAGTAGGCGTCGACACGCCCGGATGCGACCGAGCACAGGTCGAGTGCCGCCGCCCCCATGCGACGCACGTCGCGGATCCGCTCGATGATCCGACCGAGCCGCTCCACCTGGAGTCGCCGTTCGGAAGCCAGGTAGGAGAATCCGGTGGCCACGAGCGCGTGACCGAGTGGCGGGGGCTCGACCACGCGCAGACGCACGTCGTCGCACCACGCCCCGCCGCCGAGCGAGGCCCGGTAGGTGCGGCCGTGGGTCGGGTCGGCGACGACACCGGCCAGGGTGACCCCGCCGAGCGTGGCAGCGACCGACACGGCGTAGCCGGGGTGGTCGTACACGTAGTTGGTGGTGCCGTCGATGGGGTCGACCCACCAGGTCACCGCGTCGTCGGCCCCTGTGTGCCCACCACCGGTGCCCTCCTCGCCGCGGACGACGTCGTCCGGCCGGGCCCCGAGGATCACCTCGGCGATCAGTGCCTCGGCCCGACGGTCCATCTCGGTGACCAGGTCGGTGGGTGAGGACTTGGTGTCGGCCGCCAGGCGGACCGGTCGTTCCGAGGTGATCAGGTCGGCGGCCGCACGGGCCGCCCGGAGTGCCAGTGCGAGCAGCTCCCCCGGTTCGGCGTCGTCCCCGGCGGTCACGAGCCCCGGTTCCGGATGGACTCCCACTCGCCGAGCGCCCGGAGGGTCAGGACGGCGACCACGGCCACGCCGCCCGCCGCCACCACGGCGCCTCCCAGCAGGAACAGGCCCGTGAGGAACGCACCCGACCCGCCCAGGTCGCCGAACGCGAAACCGATCGTCCCGCCGGCCATCCCACCGACGAGGATCGCGGCGAACGCCAGCACCCTGGCGCCGACCGGTGGGAGCGCCGACTCGGGACCGGTGGTGGGATCCATGCCCTGAAGCTACGGTCCGCCGTCACGGCCGCCAAGCCTGCCGGACACCTCCGGCGGTCGCGACTCCGATACGCTGTGATGACTGCATCTCCCGTCGCCGCGAGCGACAGTGAGAGCACGGGACGGCCCGAGGAAAGGCAGGGCGGCCATGGACAACCTCGTTCCACCGAGACGGCTCGGCGAACTGTTGGCCGAGAGTCGACGGCAGAGCGGCACGTCGATCGAGGTGCTCACCGAGGAGCTCGGTCGGCAGGGAGTCCACGTCGACCTGGCACAGGTCGAGCAGGGCAGGGTCCAGCTCGACGAGCACCAGCTCGCCGTGATCACCCGGGCCTACGGGGTCGAGACGAGCGCCCTCATCCCGAGCCGGAGCCGCCTGGTGGTCGACATGGACGAGGGCGTGATCCAGGACGAGCGCACCCAGGCTGCGTTCCAGGTGGCACCCGAGCGGGACGAGACGCTGCGCCGGTACCTGGCGCTGGTCTACGAGATGCGCAAGCAGCCTCCGGGGACCGACCTCTCGCTCCGGGTCGAGGACATGGAGGTGCTCGCCGACGTCTTCGACACCCGCGCCAACGAGATCGAGACGGACCTCCGTCGACTCATCGCCGGCGCCGCTCCCGCCATCGAGGCCGAGCGCTCCTGGTTGTCGGCCCGGGTGCTGGTCCCGGCCGTCGGGATCATCGTCGCCCTCACGGCGGCCGGGGCACTGGTGTTCACCCAGTCCTCGACCGAGGCCCCCGCACCCGTGCCGGCACCGGCGCCGGCGGCAGACCAGGCAGTCCCGCTCGACCAGCTGCCACCGGCTCCGGTGGCCGACGTCGGTCCCCCGGGCATCAGCCAGGAGCGGCTGCCGGACGGATCGGCCGGTCCGGAGATCACCAACGACTGAGGTGCCCCGGTCAGGTCCCGTCGGGTGGAGTCCCCTCGAGCCACGGCGCGTCCTCGACCGAGATCGACCCCAGTTCGGTCCCGAGCATCCGGTACGCGAAGCGCCTCGGTTCCTCCCAGCGTCCGTCGACCCATCCGAGCAACGGTTCCCGGACCCAGGGCTGGGTCGACGCGAGCCGGTCGGCGAGCCGGTCGGGCGTGGTCCACTCCGCCTCCACCACGATGCCGTCGGGGTCGTCGCCCGTGCACAGGTCGCCGGTGAAGGACCTGGCCCGGTGGACCTCGACGGTGAGGAGCCACCCCAGGTCCACCGCCTGCACCTGGACCTGGTAGCAGAGCCCGTGCCAGTGCTCGACGACCAGTCCCGTCTCCTCGGCGACCTCGCGACCCAGGCCGGTCAGCACGTCCTCGTGGGCCTCGATCACCCCGCCGGGGGTCGTCCAGTCGAACCGGCCGTCCCGTCGGACGTTGCGGACCAGTGCCAGTCGCCGATCGGACTCGACGATGGCGCCACCGACTCTCCAGCGGCGCACGTCCTCCGACACGCCCCGACGCTAGCGCTGTCGTGTCCCACCCTGCGGTCGTGGTGAGCGCCAGGCGGATCCTCCACGTCGACATGGACGCGTTCTTCGCGTCGGTCGAGCTGCTCCGCCACCCCGAACTCCGTGATCGTCCGGTGGTGGTCGGAGGTGGCGGTGACCGGGGCGTGGTCGCCGCCGCGTCCTACCGGGCCCGCTCCTACGGGGTGCGGTCCGCCATGGCCACGGCGCGGGCCCGGCGGCTGTGCCCGGACCTGGTCGTCGTCGCACCGGACCACCGGCACTACGTCGCCGTCTCCAGCCGGATCATGGACTGCTGCGCCGAGTTCACGCCGCTCGTCGAGCCGCTCTCCCTCGACGAGGCGTTCCTCGACGTGACCGGCTCCGGGGGTCTGTTCGGCTCCGACGAGGCGCTCGCCGGCGAGTTGCGGCGTCGACTCCACGAGCGGGAGGGCCTGTGGTCGTCGGTGGGCGTCGCCTCGTGCAAGCTCGTGGCCAAGCTGGCGTCGGAATCGGCCAAACCGGTCCCGGGTCCGCCCGGCAGCGCCGCTCCGGTCGACGGGTCCGGCGGCGTCCGGGTGGTCGATCCCGCCGATGAACTCCGCTTCCTGCAGGATCGTCCGGTCGGCGACCTCTGGGGGGTCGGGCCGGTGACCGGGGCGAGGTTGCGGTCGCTCGGCGTGGCCACCGTTGCGGAACTCGCCGGGTTCCCGGTCGAGGCCCTGGTCTCACACCTCGGGCCGTCCGTCGGGCGGCAGCTCCACGAACTCGCCAACGGTCGCGACGAACGACCGGTCGTGGTGGACGTCGAGGCCCGGTCCATCTCGCAGGAGGAGACGTTCGCCCACGACCGGACCGACGCAGCGGACCTCCGTCCCGACCTGCTGCGCATGGCCGAGCAGGTCACCCGCCGAGCGCGCCGCCGGGGGGTCGAGGGACGGACCGTGCACCTCAAGCTGCGATGGAGCGACCTGGGCACCACGACGCGGTCCCGGACCCTGGGGGAGCCGACGGCCGACGGCCTCGTCGTGGCGTCGGTCGCCTCCGAGCTGCTCGCCCAGCTCCCCGTCGACCGGGGGGTGCGCCTGCTCGGGGTCGGGCTGTCCGGTCTCGGGCCACCGGCTGACGCCACCCAGCTGCGACTCTCGCTCGAGGGACACGAGCTCGGGACCAACGTCACGTCCTCCAATCGGGCGGCGGCCCTCCGGGCGGCCGATGAGGTCCGGGAACGCTTCGGTGAGACGGCGATCGGACCCGTCGTCAGCCGCTCCCGGGAGGCCGGGGGTGACGACGCGACTGGTGACGACAGCCGGTAGGGTGTGACATCATGCAGGCGCGAACCCGGGGTTCGTGTCGGCGTCAGACCACCGACCGGCACCGCATCTGAGGGGTTGGATCACATGCCGTTGTCAGAGGACGAGCAGCGAATCCTCAGCGAGATCGAGTCGCAGCTCCGCGAGACCGACCCGGGTCTGGCCGAGCACGTCGGTTCCACGACGGTCTACTCCGACTCGCTCCGCAAGCTCCGGTGGGGTGTGGTGGCGTTCGTCGCCAGCCTGGTCCTCACCATCGTGCTGCTCACCCAGCACTTCGCCCTGGGGTTCCTGGGGTTCGTGGGGATGGTCGTCGCAGCCCTCGTGATCGAGTCGAACGCCCGTCGCATGGGCCGAGCCGGGATCAACGAGGCCACCCGGGCCTTCCGGTCCTCCGGTATCCGCTCCTACTTCAACGAGGCGGGCGAGCGGGCCAAGGACCGGTTCCGCCGCGACGACGAGATCTGACGCTCAGCGCACCAGCTCCGCCAGACGTCGCCGTCGGGTGAGCTGCTCCACCGCCGCAGCGTGCACGTGGTCCGCGAGCTGGACCGACAGCTCGATCGTCTCCGCGTCGGGCGTGGTCGGTCCGTAGCGCCGGAACGTCTCGATCCGTGCCAGTGTCGAGAGGTCGGCGGCGAGGCCGCTGAGGTCGGCATCGAGCGCACTGCGGTCGACCTGCACGCCGTCGGTCGGCGGGGCGCCCCCGACCTCGTCGCTGATCCGGGCGGCGAACTCGAGCGGCGTCTCGTCGATGCGGATCGGTCGGCCGAGCAGCCGCACGGCGTCGGTGGCTCGCGACCAGGCGACGGCGACGGGACCCAGGTCGGGGTCGGTCAGGTCCCGGCGGCGGCGCCACCTGCGCCGCTGCAGGCGGAACAGGAGCGTCACGGTGGCGGTCAGCCCGACGAGTCCCGCTGCGAGGAGCAGTGGCAGCGCGCGACCCGCTCCCGGATCGTCCGACGCCGGTCCGTCACCGGCGGCCCGGGGGGCGTCTCCGGAGGCGTCGAAGGCCGGGGTGGTCGTCGCCGGTGACACTGCGGTCGTGGTCGGCACCGTCGTGGTCGACCCGGACTGCGACTCCGGGGGTGGCTCCGCCTGATCCGCCGCAACCCCGGTGTACGCGGCCGTGCCGGGGTCGCCGCGCCCCGGTGTGGGTTCGAATGAGACCCAGCCGAGACCGGGCAGTTCGACCTCCGGCCAGGCGTGGGCGTGGCGGCCCCGCACCTCGTAGCGGTCGGGTCGGTCGGGGAGCGGGTCGCCAGGGGTGAAGCCGACGGCAACCCGGCTCGGGATCCCGAGACTGCGGGCCAGGAGCGCGTGCGCCGAGGCGAACTGCTGGCAGAAGCCTCGACGCGTCGCGAGGAACGCCGCCGCCGGATCGGGTTCCCCCCGGTAGTCGACGGTGGTGTCGTAGGTCGATCCCGGTCCCCGGAGCCAGTCCTGCAGCAGCACGGCCTGGCGGAACGGGTCGGTCTCGTCACCGACGATCCGGCGCGCGGTGTCGGCGACGGACGGGCTGGAGGGCGCGTCGCCGACCGGATCCGGATCCGTGGTCAGGTCCTCGGTGGGCGCTGCGGTCACCCCGCGGACCGCCGACCGCACGCGGTAGGCGGTCCCCGGGACGTTCGCGTCGTCGCGTGCGATGAGCGACGATGACGACTCGTCGAAGCCGACGGGGATCTGCCCCTCGACCGCCACGGCCTCGAACGCCGCCGGGAGCCAGAGCCCGCCGAGTCCCGCGAGCTCGTACTCCTGCACGAGCGACGACGCGCCCTCGCCCGGGGCCCTGAGCGCCCCGTCGGTCGAGCGGTAGGTCCCCCGGGAGGTCCAGATCGCCCGTCCGGGGTCGTACTGCTCGAGCGCCGTGAGCCGCCAGTACGTCGGGGCCGGTGCCGTGACGGTGAACATCAGCTCGTCGCTCCGCTCACCGAGCAGCGAGGTCACGCCCACGAAGGGGCTCACGACGGTGCGCGGGCCCTCGCCGCGTCCGAGTGACCGCAGGTCGACGACGGCCTGCTGGTCGCCCGGCAGCAGGGGCGCCACGAGCACACCGGCGGCGAGGACCACGGCGGCGACGGTCGCGGTCGACCCGGCGACCGCCCGGATCCCGGCACCGGTGTCGCCCGGCCGCCAGGGGTCGGTGCTCGCCCTCCAGATCTGCTGGGTGACGGCGTACACGGCGAGTCCGGCCGCGAAGGCGACCGCTGCTCCCACCCGACCGGCGTCGCGAGCCAGCACTCCGCTGGCCACCACCATGGCGCCGAGCGGCAGGATCGCCTGGACCGGCGCCCGGTAGCGGATGGCGCTCGTGTCGGCGAACAGGACGAAGACCCACACGAGCGCGGCGATGGCGAGCATGAACCCGTCCGAGGCGGGGACCGGGGCGACCTGATCCGCGAAACCGCCGAATGATCCGGACACGGCATCCGCGACTGCGGTGATCGTCCGCCCCGTGGGGAGCCCGTGGTTGGTCGAGTCGGGGACGAACCACCAGGTGAGCACGAGGACCCCGAGGACGAACGACGCCAGCGTGCTCCAGCCGGCGCCCACCCGGAGACGTCGCAGGGCGACCGCGGTCGCCCACGACGCCACGAGCGGCACGATCAGCGCGGCCAGGAACCCGGAGCCCTGGAACAGCCGCGTGAACGTGGCGACCGTCCCGAGGGCCACGGCGAGGAGGCCGAGTTCGGCGCCCAACAGCGGCGCTCGACGGTCCCGGTCGGCCGTCACCCGGTCACCTCCGCCGGGCGGGTGGGGGAGCCCCCCGTGGCTGACGCCCACACGACGTCCAGGTCGCCGTCGGTCCAGCGGACCAGGGCCGGTGGGTCGGGTTCGCCGGACGCCGACGCGGGACCGGTGGCCACCAGCACGCATCGGCCCCAGGCCCGCGTGGAGGCTGTCACCGCAGCGTGCGCCGGCCCTCCGAGTGCTCCCGTGCACACCACGATCCGGCCCTCCGGGTCGCGGGCGAGTTGGTCCAGCACTCCGGCGAGCGATCCGTCGGGGCGCCACGAGACCGTTGCGAGTTGGTCGATCAGGGCCCGACGGGCCTCGTCGCCGACGACGCCGGAGTCGGTGCCGTCGGTGGTCACGAGTCGGATCAGGTCGCCCCGGGCGACCGCGGCCTCGACCACGCTGGCCGCGGCCGACACGGCCCGTTCGAACGACCCCTCGTCGTGACACGACCGCCGCACGTCGAGCACGACCGTGGTGCGCCGGGTCCAGGGTGGGTCGTGCTGGCGGACCACCAGTCGGCCCTGTCGGGCCGAGCTGCGCCAGTGCACCCGGCGGAGGTCGTCGCCCGGCTCGTACGCCCGGAGCGACACGAGGTCGTCGTCGTGGCGCTCCCGGCTGGGCAGGGGGGTCCGACGGTCCACCGAGTGACCACCTGATGCGCCGGGCAGCGGCCCCAACGGCCACGTCCGCGGGAGGACGAGCAGGTCGTCCACCCGGCTGCGCGGACGGGTGCTCCTGATGAGGCCGAACGGATCCTCGACCGACAGGGAGGCCGGACCGAGTCGGTGCAGTCCCCGTCGTCGCGCCGGGTAGCGGTACGTCAGGTCGCGGGAGGCTCCCGCGGGGACGGGCGCCAGGGACAGCTCGACGGTTCCGTGGACGTCCGCCCGCTCGGTGATGCGTTGCACCGGAGCGCGCCGTCGGGCGCGATTGGTGATCTCGAGCCGGACGAGCACGTCCTCGCCGACACGGGTTCGTGCCGGCAGCAGGGCGCGCTGGACCTCGGTCGAGTCGGGCGCGGCGAGGACCCACCAGAGCGCCGCGACGAGCGCCAGTCCCGACGTTGCGGCCAGCGCGCTGAGCTCGGGCTGTCCGAGCAGCCACCCGGCGACTCCGGACGCCAGCGCGAGGGCGAGCACCAGGACGCCGCTGCGGGTGAGCCGGAGCGACCTGGCTCCCGGGGCCCTCCGGCTCACCGGCCCGCCGGACCCGGTCCTCCGGACACCGGCACCGGGGTCGAGCCGAGCAGTTCCTCGAGCAGTCCGGCGGTGTGGTCCGGGCCGACGCCCGTCCGGGAGGCCGCCACCACTCGGTGTGCGAGCACCGGCTGGACGAGCGCCTTGACGTCGTCGGCGGTGGTGAAGTCCCGCCCGGCGGCCGCGGCCCGGACCTGGGCACACCGCACCAGGGTGATCGCCGCCCTCGGGGAGATCGGCAGCGCGAACCGTCCGTTGGTCCGGCTCCGTGCGGCGAGGTCCGCCACGTAGGCGGCCAGCGCCTCGGAGACGTGGACCGATGCGGCGTGGCGGGACATGGCCACGACGTCCTGGGCGCTCGCGACCGGTTGCAGCGACTCGGCGCGCTCGATCGACGGCCCGCCCCGGAGCAGTCGGAGTTCCTCGTCACGTCCGGGGTAGCCGAGCGAGAGCCGCATGGTGAACCGGTCGAGCTGCGACTCGGGGAGCGGGAAGGTGCCGTGGTGCTCGACCGGGTTCTGGGTGGCGACCACCATGAACGGGCGGGCGAGCTGGTAGGTGGTCCCGTCCACGGTGACCTGTTCCTCGGCCATCGCCTCGAGCAGCGCCGACTGCGTCTTCGGGGACGCCCGGTTGATCTCGTCGCCGAGCAACAGGTTGGCGAACACCGGTCCCGGCCGGAACTCGAAGGAACCGTCGCCCTGGTTCCACACCGACGCCCCCAGGACGTCCGAGGGGAGCAGGTCCGGGGTGAACTGCACCCGGGAGAACCTGGCGGCGATCGACTGCGCGAGCGCCTTGGCCAGGGTGGTCTTGCCGACCCCGGGAACGTCCTCGAGGAGCAGGTGGCCGCCGGCCACCAGACAGGTCACCGTCAGGTCGATCACCTCGTCCTTGCCCCGCAGCGCCCGGGCGACGTTCCGGCGGACGTCGTCGAACACGGACGAGAACGTCCGGGTCGGACCCTGGTCGGTGACGCTCACCGGGTGAGTCTGCCACCGCCGTGGCCCCGATCACTCCCGGGTACCCTGCCGGCGTGGGGACGGTGCTGGCACTCGACGTGGGTGGCACGAAGCTCGCCGCGGCCGTCGTCCGGGACGACGGCACCATCGTCTCGGCGGCGCGACGGCCGACCGAGGGTGGTGACGGGGAGGAACTGTTCGGTCACGTCGTGTCGCTGCTCGACGAGGTGGGCTCCCTCGCCGGGAGCGAGCGGCCCTCGGCGCTCGGAGTCGGCTGCGGGGGCCCGATGGAGCCGGGGGGTCGCAGCGTCTCACCGCTGAACATCCCTCAGTGGCGCCGGTTCCCGCTGGCCGACCGGCTCACGTCGGCCACCGGGCTCCCGACCCGGATCGACAACGACGCCAAGGCGCTGGCGCTGGGGGAGGGCCGCTGGGGTGCGGCCGTCGGGGTCGACGACTACCTGGCCATGGTCGTCTCCACCGGGGTCGGCGGTGGGATCGTGCTGGGAGGGAGCCTGCTCGACGGCCACGCCGGCAACGCCGGGCACATCGGCCACGTGGTGGTCGAGCCGCTCGGTCGGGTGTGCGCCTGCGGCGCCCGGGGGTGCCTCGAGGCCGAGGCCTCGGGCACGGCGATCGCAGCGATCACCGGCGCACCCGCTGCTGAGGCTCCGGTCGAGGTCCGGGTCCGGACGGGTCGACTCGTCGGCCGGGCCGTCGCCTCCGTCTGCAACCTGTTGGACCTGCAGCTCGCCGTGGTCGCCGGCTCCGTGGCGTTCGGGTTCGGCGCCGACCTCCTCGAGGCCGCCAACGCCGAGCTCGAGCGGTGCGCCCGACTGGACTTCTCCCGGGAGGCGCGGATCGTCCCGTCCGGGTGCGGGACCGGTGACACCGGCCCGCTGCTCGGCGCCGCTGCGGTCGCGCTCCGGGAGTAGGTTCCCGTCCGTGGCGCGAACTACCGCACCGGTGGTCGGTCCGGCCGACCTGCGACCCGCCTTCGCCGCAGTGCTCCGCAGGTTCGACCTGTGGCCCACGGCGGTGCGCCAGTGGCTCCGGCTGGTCCCGTCGGGGTGGTGGCGCCGCTCCCCGTTCCTGCCGCTGCCATCGCGGGCGTACCTCGAGTTCCGGCTCCTCACCGCCTACGGCAGCGACGTGCAGCACGACGGTGAGATCGATCTCGCCGGCGACCTGGTCGCCTACCTCGAGTGGTGCCGCCGATGGCCGGGCCGGTGACACGGGCGGACCGGTGACCTGGTTCGAGTCCGGACCGACGCCCGAGCCGCCGGAGCGGATCGGGCTCCACCGGGTCAGCCTCGCGATGGTCCGACCGCACCGCAGCGCCCACCACACCGTCCGCGAGCGCGAGTCGATCCTGGTCCGGTGGGAGCGCCGTGACGGACACGTCGGTTGGGGCGAGTGCCCCACGCTCACCCGGCCCGGGTACGCCACCGAGACCACCGATCGGGCGTGGTCGGCCCTGCTGGATCGGATCCTCCCCGAGGCGCTGGCATCGGGCGCGGTGCCCGACCTGTCGTCGACCCCGGCTGCGTGCGGTGCGGTGCGGGATGCCTGTCTCGACGCCCGGTTGCGGTCCGAGGGCACCGGGCTGGCGGCGCTCGTCGACTCCCGGACGAGTCTGGCCGGCACCGGGGTCGTCGCGGCCGTCGGTGACGAACCGACCGCAGTGGCGGCCGCGGCCGAGCGACTGGCCGCCGACGGCGTGGCCGCGGTCAAGGTCAAGGTCACGCCGGCATCGGCGACGGCCGTCGTCGATGCGGTCCTCGACGCGGTCGCTCCGCTGCCCGTGGCGCTCGACGCGAACGGAACCTTCGAGCCGGGAATCCACGACGACGTGCTGGACCGGTTGCTCGGTGCGCCGTTGGCCTACCTCGAGCAACCGTTCGCGCCGTCGGTCCCGCCGGAGGTCTGGGCGGCGGCCGCCAACCGGGGTGGGGTGCCGTTCGCGATCGACGAGTCGGCCACGTCCCCTGCCGTCGTCCGGGACCTGGTGCTCGCCGGGGCGTGCCGGGTCGTGTCGGTCAAGCCGGCCCGGCTCGGTGGGCTCGCCGCTGCGGCCGCCACCGCGGCCGCCGCGGTCGGACTCGGTGCCTCGTGCTTCGTCGGCGGCATGTTCGAGCTCGGCGTCGGCCGGTCCGCTGCGCTGCGCCTCGCCGGGGCCGAGTGGTTCGACCTGCCCACGGACCTCGGGCCGAGCCGCCGGTACGTGGCGGTCGACCTCACGGACCCGGTCGTCGACGAGGGCGGTCGTCTGGTGGTCCCCCCGGGCCCGGGATGTTCCCTCCATCCGCTGCCGGACCGGCTCGTGGCGGCCGAGGTCGAGCGGACCGAGGTGCTCCGGGGCTGACCCGGGCCGTCCCGTGACCTCCGCTCAGTCCGGGCGACCGGCCCGGCGCCACAGTTCCACGTGGTGCTCCGCCGGGGTGATGTCGATCGGCTGGTCGGGGACCACGCCGCCCGCGAGGTCGGCGAGGAACTCGAGCATTCGGTAGGGGATGGTCCTCGGGCCGTGGTCGAGCACGTCCTCGACCGCCCACCACCGCTGCTCGCCGAACGCCAGTGCCTCGAGGTGCTCGAGCCCGGCCGGTCCGGACGAGGTCCCGTCGCAGCGGGCCACGTGGATGAACTCGTCCTGGTCGAAGTGGAACCCGCCGAAGGTGTACTCGACGCGCTGGGTCCACACGCACGGGCCCACCTCGGCGTCGCGGATGCCGGCTTCCTCCCACAGCTCTCGGCGGGCGGCGTCGATCGAGTCCTCGCCGGGGTCGATCCCGCCTCCGGGGATCTCCCACCAGCGGCCCGGGACCCGACCCGCCGGGTCCCGGCCCTCGATGAGCAGGACGCGGTCCGAGGGGTCGAAGACCACCACACGTGCGGCGCGTCGCCGACCCCAGGAGCTCACGGGGCCAGACTACGGCCTCGGGATCGGCGGCAGGATCGGTGGCAGGATCGGTCGGTGGGTGGGCTGTCGGACGGTGAACTCGACGTCGAGGTGCTCGGGGTGATCTCCGCCGGGTGGCAGGTCGAGCGGGTGCGGGGACCGGTGGCGGCACTCCACGCCGCCGACCTGCCGGACCGGCGGGTGGTGCGGATCTGCGAGGTGGTCGACGCCGCGGTGGTCCTCGGTTCCACCCAGTCCGACTCCCTGCTCGACCGGGACGCCCTCGACCGCAGCGGACTCGCTGCGGTCCGTCGACGCAGCGGCGGCGGAGCCGTGGTGCTCCGGCCCGGCGACCACCTCTGGGTCGACCTCTTCGTTCCGGTCGGGGACCCCCTCTGGGAGGACGACGTGGAGCTGGCCGCCTGGTGGGTGGGCGAGTGGTGGGTCCGGGTGGTGCAGGGTGGGGCGACCGTGCACCGGGACTCCCTGAGCGATCGCCGGGCCGGGTCGATTGCGTGCTTCGCCGCCCGTGGACCGGGTGAGGTCGTCGACGCCGCCGGGCGCAAGCTGGTGGGTGTCTCCCAGCGCCGGACCAGCGCCGGTGCCCGGTTCCAGACGCTCGCCTACCTGCGCTGGGATCCCGGCACCCTGCCGGGGCTGCTCACCGACCGGGCTGCGGCGCAGGTCGTGGCCCCGATCCTCAGGGACCGCGTCCGGGCGGTCCCTGAGGGGGGCGGACTGCTCGACCGATTCCTCGAGGAGGCGCCTGAATTCGGGTAGAGGTGGGTCAAAGTGGTTGCCAAGGGTAACTGAGTGCCATAGGGTGGCATGAAGTAGAGGACGGGGGAGCGGCGTGGCTCTCCCGTCCTCCGTCCCAGACCACCCGGTCGCATGCCCTGCGACCCTGCCCCCGGACCGATACGTGGACCTGTACGACACGTTCGAACACACCGTCGACCCCAAGGGTCGACTGGTCATGCCGGCGCCCTTCCGCCCGGCGTTCGCGGACGGCGGGTTCCTGGTCAACATGCAGACCGCGCTCGGGCTCTTCCCGGCGGCCGAGTGGGAGCCCTGGGTGCGGCGGGTCGAGCAGAGCGGCAAGGTCGCTCGATCGAACCTGCGGTTCATGATCGCCTCGGTCTCGCCGATCCAGCCCGACAGCCAGCACCGGATCTCGATCAACCCCCGGCTCCGCCAGAAGCTGCACCTCGACCGCGACGTCGCGATCGTGGGGCAGCGCAAGTACGCGCAGATCTACGACCTCGCCGAGTGGGAGCGCTTCGAGGCCACCGTGGAGCAGCCACCCGCCGAGCGGCGTTCGCTGGTGGACGAGCTCGAGGAACTGGACTTCCTGTGATCGTCGACCGCCACCGTCCGGCCACGAGGTGCGGGGACCGGAGTGGACGATGAGCCCTTCGTCCACGTCCCGGTGCTCGTCGACCGAGTGGTCGAGCTCCTCGCCGTCGTGCCCGACGGTCGGTTCGTCGACGCGACGCTCGGCGGTGGTGGCCACGCGGCCGCCGTGCTCGCCGCCCACCCCGGACTCGAGTTGCTCGGGATCGACCGCGACGACGCAGCGCTCACCGCTGCGGCGGAACGACTCGCTCCCTACCGGGACCGGATCCAACTCGTACGCGGATCGTTCGGCGACCTCGCCGAGCTGGTCCGCACCCACCCACCCGTCCGCCAACCCACCCCACGAACTGGAGTGACCGCCGTGCTGCTCGACCTCGGAGTCTCCTCACCGCAACTCGACCGTGCCGACCGCGGCTTCTCGTACCGGGCCGCCGGTCCGCTCGACATGCGGATGGACGAGCGCCAGGGCTTCACCGCCGACGACGTCGTGAACCACTACGACTACGCCACCCTCGCCCGGGTCATCCGGGACCACTCCGAGGAGCGGTTCGCCAGCCGGATCGCCCGGGCGATCGTGGACGCCCGGCCGATTCAGGACTCCGCTCACCTGGCCCGGGTCGTTCGGGACGCCATCCCGGCGGCGGCCCGTCGAACCGGGGGCCACCCTGCGAAGCGCACCTTCCAGGCGATCCGCATGGAGGTCAACGCCGAGTTGGACCAGCTCGCCGACGCGCTCGACGACGCGGTGGCGCTCCTGCAGCCGGGAGGCCGCCTCGCGGTGCTCTCCTACCACTCCCTCGAGGACCGGTCGGTCAAGGACCACTTCCGTAACCAGGAGACGGGAGGGTGCACCTGTCCGACCGGGCTCCCCTGCGTGTGCGGTGCCGAGCCGACCGTCCGGCTCCTCAAGCGCGGCGCGTGGCAGGCCGAGCCCACCGAGATCGACGTCAACCGACGCGCCGAGAGCGTCCGGCTCCGTGCGGTCGAGCGCCTCGGGGAGCCGGCGTGAGCGCCGTTCACGCCGAGACCCTCGATCGTCGGCGTCCGCCGGCCGCTCCTCGGGCGCGCCGAGCCGACCGTTCGCCGGGCCGTTCCCCCGCAGGTCCACGCGCCGCCGGTCGCTCCCGCACGGAGCGTCCCACCCGTACTCGGTCCCGGGCCGTCGCCCCGTCCCCCCGGGCGGCCCGATCGTCGGCCCGGCCGCTCCCCCAGGAGTCGGCCGGGCCGCGAGCTCGTCGACGGACGCTCCTGCGCTGGCCCTCGGCGCTCTCGTGCGCCGTCGCCGGACTGCTGATCGTCGGCGGCACCGCCGTGTACGTGCAGGGAGAGCGCATCACCGCGCAGCGGGCCGCCGACGGGCTCGCCGCCGACATCGACGTCGCCCGGACGAAGCAGCGCGACCTCGTGGTCGAGCTCGCCCGGGCCGAGACGCCTGCTGCGATCGCCCGTGGTGCCGCCGGGGCCGACCTCGTCGAACCGTCCGAGGTGGCCGCCGTGCCCGCGGCCCCGGTGCCCGCGACCCCGGTGCCGCCGTTCCCCTCGGCGGGCCTGCCCGCTGCCACCGGGGTCGGATGACCGCGACCCGGACCCGGACACGGCGCGAGGTCGTCGACCTCGACGCGCACCGGGCCCGGCGGCGCAGCGCGGCGCCGCCCCCCGGTCCGTTGCGCTGGTGGGTGCTGGTCGCGTGCTTCCTCCTGCTCGCCGGGGGCACGATCGCCAAGTTGGCGCAGGTCCAGTTCGGTTCGGCGGCCGAACTCGCTGCCAGGGGGACCGGTGATCGCAGCTTCTCCCAGACCATCCCGGCCGTCCGCGGTTCGATCGTGGACCGCAACGGGGTCGACCTGGCCGTCACCGTGCCCGAGGCCACGGTGGCCCTCAGCCGCAGCGCCCTCGTCGACGCGGGGATCGACGACCGCGAGACCATCGACCTCGTGGCGGCCTCTGTCGCCGGACCGCTCGGCCTGACCGAACGTCGTGTCGCAGCGATGCTCGCCCGGGCGACCCCGGACGACGACCACGTCGAGATCGTCGCCGGCGTCCCCGTGAGCGCGGCCGAGGCCGCCCGGCTCGCACTCGCCGAGCAGAACCTGCAGGGCATCATCGGCATCGACGTCACGCAGCGCCGTGTCCACCCCTCGGGCGAGTCGGTCGGCGCCGTGGTCGGTCACCTCGACCCCGACGGCCGTCCCACCGAGATGGGTGGGATCGAGAAGACCTTCGACGCCGAACTGTCGGGGGTCGACGGCGTCAGGGTGGCCGAGCGCTCCCGTCAGGGCAGCACCATCGTGGGGTCCGAGCGGGTCCAGGAGCCGGCCGTCCCGGGTGACGACGTGGAGCTGACGATCGACCGGGCGCTCCAGTCCGAGGCCGAGACGATCCTGGGTGAGGGGGTCGCACGCTCCGGAGCCGCAGGCGGTATCGCGATCATCGGTCGTCCGGGAACCGGCGAGCTGCTCGCCGTCGTGGGCATGGAACACGACGACCGCACCGACGAGGTGCGGCCATCCACGAGCCCGCTCGCCTTCGCCAACTCCTACCAGGCCGGATCGGTGTTCAAGCTGGTGACGGCCGCGGCGGCCTACGAGCACGGTGTGGTCGACGACACCACCGAGTTCGAGGTCCCGTGGCGCATCGACGTGACCGACCGGACGTTCGAGGACCACCACCAGCACCCGACCGAACGCATGGACGTCGACCGCATCGTCGCCGACTCGTCCAACGTCGGCACCATCAAGATCGGACAGCTGCTCGGGTCCGGACGCCTCGAGGGCGCCCTGCACGACTTCGGGTTCGGGAGCCGCGCCGAGGTCGGGCACCCGGCCGAGAGCAGCGGGCTCCTCCCGGCCGCCGAGGGGTGGACCGAGCCCGACCTGGCAGCGGCGTCGATCGGCACGTTCCAGTCAGCGACCACCCTCCAGCTGTGGTCCGCCTACAACGTCATCGCCAACCGGGGGAACTACGTCGCCCCGCGGCTCGTCTCGGCGGTCGTCACTCCGGACGGAGGTCGTCGTGTGGTCGACGCTCCCGCCCCCCGACGGGTGGTCTCCGAGTCGTCGGCCGCCAGGGTCGACCGGGCGCTGCGGGCGGTGGTCGAGGGCGGGACCGCCGAGGGGCTCGGCATTCCCGGGTTCACCCTGGCGGCCAAGACCGGAACCGGACGGATGCCGAGCCCCGAGCGGGTCGATACGTCCGACAACTACGTCTGGGCCGACGGTACCTACCACTACGTCACGACCTTCGCTGCCTACTTCCCGGCCGACCGTCCGCAGGTCTCGATCACGGTGCTGTTGTTCGACACGCCGCCGGGGAGCACCGGGGCGACCACCGCGGGACCGGTCTTCTCGGAACTGGCGCGACTGAGCATCCGTGAGCTCGCCGTGGTCCCCTCCCAGGTCGCCGCTCCGAACTCGGAGCTGATCCGCTCGCAACCCGCACGGGCGACCCCGGCCGACGGCGAGGACGCGGCAGGATCTCCGGGCACCGAGACCGACGACCCGACCGGCTGAGCGTCGATCGAGTCCGGGCCGTCGCACCAGCAGCCGTGGAACCTCCTCCCGACTCACCGTCCGAATCGGCTCCCGCCGGATCGGGGTCCACCGTGGGCGCCGTCGCCCACGCCGTCGGCGGCCGGGTCGTCGGCGATCCGGCCGTGGTCGTGCGGTCGGTGGCGCAGGACTCCCGCCGGGTCACGCCGGGGGGACTGTTCTGCTGCATCCGGGGCGACCACCAGGACGGGCACGACCACGCCGCCGCCGCCGCAGGGTCCGGGGCCGCGGCCCTGCTCGTGGAGCACGAGCTCGACCTGGGCCTGCCGCAGGTGGTGGTGCCCGACACCCGGGCCGCCGTCGGACCGGCCGCGGCGACCGTCCTCGGGCAGCCGGCCGAGCGGCTCGCGACGGTGGGCGTGACCGGGACCAACGGCAAGACGACCGTGGTGACGCTCGTGGGCCACCTCGCCGAGGCCTGCGGTCGTCGCACCGATGTCGTCGGCACGCTCACCGGGTCGAGGACCACGCCCGAGGCGTGCGAGCTGCAGGAACGCTTCGCAGCGGACGTCGACGCAGGGGTCGAGGTCGTCGCGCTCGAGGTCTCGTCCCACGCGCTGGTGCTCGGGCGGGTCGACGGGATCCGGTTCGACGTCGCAGCCTTCACGAACCTCGGCGTCGACCACCTCGACTTCCACGTGACGCTCGAGGACTACTTCGCCGCCAAGGCGTCGCTGTTCACCCCGCAGCGCTGCGAGCGCGCCGTCGTCTGGGTCGACGATCCGTGGGGCCGCCGTCTCGCCGACGGACTGGTGGGCGCGGGGGGCGTCCCGGTGGTGGCGGTCTCCTTCGCCGACGCCGTGGACCGGTCGTGGGACGGGGCGGCCTGGCGCTGGACGTGGCGGGGTCACCCGGTGGTCCTCGACCGGCCCGGTGAGCACGACGTCGCCAACGCCCTGGTGGCCTGTGAGGTCCTGGCCGCGCTCGGAGCGGACCCGGCTGCGATCGCCGGTGCGGTGGCCTCGGCCCCTGCGGTCCCGGGCCGGTTCGAGCGGATCGACGTCCGGGTGGCCGCCGAGGAGCTGCCGGTGGTCGTGGTCGACTTCGCCCACACGCCGGATGCGCTCGAGCAGGCCCTGCTCGCGGCCCGGCGCCTGATCGCAGGCACCGGACGCCTGGTGGTCGTGTTCGGCTGCGGTGGCGACCGTGACCGTTCCAAGCGGCCGCAGATGGGGGCGGTGGCGGCCCGGTCGGCCGACCTGGCGGTGGTCTGCGACGACAACCCCCGGAGCGAGGAACCGGCCCTGATCCGCCAGCAGGTGGCCGCCGGTGTCGACGCCGCCGACCGGGCCCGCCTGGTCGAGATCGGCGACCGACGCGCCGCGATCCGCCACGCGCTCCGCTCGACGGGCCAAGGTGATGTGGTGCTGATCGCAGGGAAGGGCCACGAGACCGGGCAGACGACGGCGGGGGTCACGGTGCCGTTCGACGACCGGGTCGTGGCCGAGGAGGAACTCCGGGCCCGGCTCGACGAGGAGCGCTCGTCGTGATCCAGCTCCTGCTCGCCTCGGGGGTCAGCGCCGTCGTCGCCTGGGTGGTCACGCGGATCCTGATCGGACTCCTGTCGCGTCGCGGCGTGTCCCAGCCCATCAACGAGGACGTCCCTGCGGGGCACGCCGGCAAGGCCGGGACGCCGACGTTCGGAGGCGTGGCCATCGTCGCCGGCGTCGGGTTCGGGTACGTGGCGGCCAACCTCACCCCGAAGGGCATCTTCACCTGGACGGGGATGATGTGCGTCGCCGCCATCGCCGGTGCCGGACTGGTCGGGTTGATCGACGACTGGATGAAGGTCCGGGACGCCCGCAACGCCGGGCTGACCAAGAAGACCAAGAGCGTCGGGCTGGTGCTGGTCGGCGTGGGCTTCGCCGTGTCGATGCTGTGGCGGTCCGACGTCTACACGACGATCAGCTTCGCCCGGTTCGACGACCTGGGCTGGGAGCTCGGCGAGGTCGCCTGGGTGGTGTGGGCGGTGCTGGTGATCTCGGCCGCCGCCAACGCCGTCAACCTCACCGACGGACTGGACGGGCTGGCCGCCGGTTCGGGTGCCATCGTCTTCGGCGCGTACGTGTTCATCGGCTACTGGATCTTCCGGCACTACGGCGACTACGAGATCAACGTCGGCCTCGACCTGGCCATCGTCGCCGCGGCGATGATGAGCGCCTGCGCCGCCTTCCTGTGGTGGAACGCCCCGCCGGCCAGGATCTTCATGGGCGACACCGGATCGCTCGCCATCGGTGCCGGTCTGGCCGTCCTCGCCCTGAGCAGTTCGACGGTGATGCTGCTGCCGATCATCGGTGGACTGTTCGTGATCGAGACCCTGTCGGTCATCGGCCTCGTCGCCTCGTTCCGGTTGTTCGGCAAGCGGCCGTTCCACGCGCCGATCCACCACGACCTCGAGGCCCGTGAGGCGCGGGCGCGGGGGATCGACCGGGACCAGATCGAACCGACCGTCACGGTGCGCCTGTGGATCCTGACGGCGGCCTGTGCCGTCGTCGGCCTGGGGCTGTTCTTCCGGGAGTACATCCGGAACGGGGGCATCGGATGAGCGCGCCGCGCCACCTGGTGTTCGGGCTGGGCGTGACCAACGCTGCGGTCGCCCGTGCGCTCGTGCGACGTGGCGGCGAGGTCGTGCTCGCCGACGACGACCCGTCGGACGCCGCCCGGGAGCTCGCCGTCGAGTTCGGTGTGCCGCTGCACGACGCGCCCGACGAGGCCGGCCTGCGGACGCTGCTGTCAGCGGCTGACGTGCTCGTGCCGGCACCGCTGCTCGGCGACCTCCACCCGGTCGTGCGACTCGCCGCCGAGCTCGGGGTGCCGGTCCGGTCGGAGTTCGACCTGGCCGCCGACTGGGACGACCGTCCCGTGCTGGCCGTGACCGGCACCAACGGCAAGACCACCGTGAGCGAGCTGGCCGCCGCCATGCTCGAGCGCTCGGGCATCGCCTGCCGGGCGGTCGGGAACCTCGAGGTGCCGCTGGTCGAGGCCGTGGACGATCCGGAGCCGGAGTGGTTCGTCGTCGAGGCCTCGTCGTTCCGGCTCGGACACAGCGCCCGGTTCGCCCCCCGGGTCGCCGTGTGGCTCAACCTGACGCCGGACCACCTGGACCGGCACGCCGGCCTGGACGCCTACCGCAGTGCGAAGGCGCGGATCCTCGAGCACCAGTCCGCCGGGGACACGGCCGTCCTCGTGCTCGACGACCCGGTCGTCGCCGCGGCCGAGGTCCGACCGGGCGTGCGTGTCGTCGGGGTCACCTCGGGCGGACGGCCCGACCGCGACGTCGACACCTGGGCGACGGTCGCCGGGGACCGTCTCGTGCTCGTGCCCTCCGGTGGTGACGACGAGCCGCTCGACCTGCTCGCCGTGGACGAGCTGCCCCGGACCCACCCGCACGACGTGACCAACTCACTGGCTGCGGCCGCGGCGGCGCTCGCCGCCGGAGCGACCCCCGGCGCCGTCGTCGCGGCCCTCCGGTCGACCTCGCCGCCACCGCACCGGGTCGAGTTCGTCGCCGACGTCTCCGGGGTCCGGTTCGTCGACGACTCCAAGTCGACGACCCCTGCGTCGACCCTCGCGGCGATCAGCGGGTTCGACTCGGTGGTGCTGGTGGCCGGCGGTCGCAACAAGGGGCTGGACCTCGGGGTGCTGGCCGGTGCCGGCGACCGGGTGCGGGCGGTCGTCGGGATCGGGGAGTCGGCGGGCGAGGTCGTCGCAGCGTTCCCGGGGCACCCGACGGCGGTGGCCGACTCGATGGCCGACGCCGTGCGTCTGGCCGCCGGTCTCGCCGCACCCGGAGACACGGTGCTGCTGTCGCCCGGCTGCGCCTCGTTCGACTGGTACTCGTCCTACGCCGAGCGGGGGGACGACTTCGCAGCGGCCGTGGGCCGTCTGGTCGGGGCGGACGGCCGATGACGGCGACCCGTGTCCGACGCGGTGGTCCCGCCCCGGAGACCTCTGCGCTGCCCGCACCGCGTCGGGTCCTCGTCGCGGCCGTCGCAGGGTGCTGCGCCGTGGGGCTGCTGACGGTCTCCTCGGCGTCGCAGGTCCTGGCCGTCGAGGCGGGCGACCCGCCCTGGTACTTCGTGGTGCGTCAGGCCCTCTGGCTGCTCGCCGGTGTCGCCACCGCCGCCGTGGCGGCGCGGATCCCACTGCGGACGTGGCGGGACCGGATCGCGCTGCCACTGCTGTGGATCACGGCACTCCTCCTCGGCTACATCGCCCTGTCCGAGGTCAGCCGCCGGATCGGCACCGGCGTGCTCCCGTTCGTCCTCGAACGCAACGGCTCGACCCGGTGGATCGGTCTGTCCGCCGTGCAGTTCCAGCCGTCCGAGCTGGCGAAGCTGTCGCTCGTCCTCTGCCTCGCCCGGTTGCTGTCCGAGCCCGACAGGGACCTGTCGACCCGACAGGGAGTGGCTGCGCCCGTCGGTGTCGCCGGTCTGCTCGCCACGCTCGTCATGGTCGGTGACGACCTGGGCACGACGGTGTTGCTCGGTGTCGTCCTGCTCGGGGTGCTGATGCTCGCCGGTGCACCGTGGCGCTACCTGGCCGGCATCGTGGCCGTCCTCGGTGCCGTGGCGTTCCTGGCCATTCGGTTCCTCGAGGGATTCCGGGCGGCCCGGCTCGCTGCGTTCCTGGACCCCGAGGCCCACGCGGACGGCGCCGGCTACCAGATCATCCAGTCCCAGATCGGTCTGGCCACCGGCGGTCTCCTCGGCCTCGGGCCCGGATCGTCGCGCAACAAGTGGGGGTACCTGCCGGAGGCGCACACCGACTTCGTCGTCTCGGTGCTCGGGGAGGAGTACGGGTTCCTCGGCCTGGTCGGACTGGTCCTCCTGATCGGGCTGATCGTCCTGAGCGGTCTCGCGATCGCCCGCCGGTGCCCGTCCCGGTTCGGCCAGATGGCGGCCTTCGGGGTGACGATCTGGTTGGGCGTGCAGGCCTTCATCAACGTCGCGGTGACGGTGGGCCTGTTGCCCACCAAGGGCATCACGCTCCCGTTCGTCTCCTACGGCGGCAGTTCGATGGTGGTGTCGTTCATCGCAGTCGGCCTCCTGTACCGGGTCGCCGTGGAGGAGCCGGCCCCGGGGAGGTCGACCCGCAGGTGAGTCCGGCCACGTCCACCTCGGTGCTGATCGCCGGTGGCGGGACCGCCGGACACGTCCTCCCGGCCGTGGCGGTGGCCCGTGCCCTCGTCGACCGCGGCGTCGAGCAGGACCGGATCGCATTCGTCGGCGCAGCCCGGGGCATCGAGTCCCGTCTCGTTCCCGAGGCCGGGTTCGACGTCACGCTGCTCCCGGGCCGGGGGATCCAGCGCCGGCTCACCTGGGCGAACGTCGGTGCGGTCGTCGGGTTGATCCGGGCCGTCGGAACGGCCGTCGTGCTGGTCCGTCGCCGACGTCCGCAGGTGGTGCTGGCGGTCGGTGGGTTCGCGAGCGCCGCCGGCTCGTTGGCGGCACTGCTCTGGCGGGTCCCACTCGTCGTCGCCGAGCAGAACGCCCGGGCGGGTGCCGCCAACCGACTGGCCGCCCGCTGGGCACGCGTGTGCGCCGTTGCGTTCCCCGGAACCGACCTGCCCCGCCCGGTCGTGACGGGCAACCCCGTTCGGGGCGAGATCCTCGACGTAGCAGCCGACCGCGATCCGGTCGCCGCCCGGGTCCGTCTCGGGGTCCCGGCGGACCGGACGCTCGTGATCGCCTTCGCCGGCAGCCTGGGTGCCCGCAGCGTCAACGAGGCCGTGTGGGGCGCGGTCGAGCGCTGGTCGGAGCGGAGCGACCTGGCGGTGTACCACGTGGTGGGTCGACGTGACGCCGACGCCCGACCGGCCACGGCCAGTCGAGCGGAGCAGTGCACCGCGGACGGTGGTGGTGGTCTCTGGTACCGCTCGGTGGCCTACGAGGACCACATGGAGGTCGTGCTCGAGGCCGCGGACGTGGCGCTGTGCCGGGCGGGCGGGACGACCGTGGCCGAGCTCACCGTGGTCGGTGTACCGGCGGTCCTGGTACCGCTGCCGATCGCGACCCGGGACCACCAGCGGGCGAACGCCGCCGAGCTGGTCGAGGCCGGCGCCGCCGAGCTCGTCGACGACGCCGACCTCGACGCCGACGTGGTCGTGCGGCTCATCGACGGCTGGATCGCCGATGGCTCGCTGCGGCGTCGGGCCGCTGCGGCCCGCGCCCTCGGACGTCCGGATGCCGCCGACGCCGTGGCGGAACTCGTGCTGGAGGTGGCCGCCGGTGGCGGACGCGGCTGATCCCGGACTCGTGCCGGTGGACCTGTCCGCTCCCCGGCGGATCCACGTGGTCGGGGTCGGGGGTCCCGGGATGAGCGCGTGCGCCGTGCTGCTCGCCGAGGACGGCCACACGGTCTCGGGGAGCGACTGGCGTGAGACCGATGCGCTCGGGCGCGTCCGCTCCGCCGGGGTGGCCGTCTCGGTCGGGCACGACGGTGGCCTCGTCGACGGCGCCGACTACGTGCTGGCCTCGACCGCCGTGCCGGACGACAACCCCGAGGTGGTCGCGGCCCGGAATCTCAACGTCCCGGTGCTGAGGCGGATCGACCTGCTCCCGGCGGTGGGGGAGCGACACACGTTCGTGTCCATCGCCGGCACCCACGGCAAGACGACCACCGCAGCGCTCGCGACGGTGGCCCTGCGTGCCGCCGGGTGGGACCCGTCGTTCCTGATCGGCGCACCGGTCGCCTCGCTCGACGCCGCGGCCGGCATCAGGTCCGGGGAACTGCTGGTGCTCGAGGCCGACGAGAGCGACGGGACGTTCCTCGTGGGGCCGCGTGTCGCAGCGCTGGTGACCAACGTCGAGGCCGACCACCTGGAGCACTGGGGCAGCATGGACGCGCTCGAGGCGGGGTTCTCCGAGTTCCTCGCCGGGACCGACGGCCCCCGGGTCGTGTGCGCCGACGACCCGGTCGCCAGCCGGCTCGGCGCCGAGTTCGCTGCGACGACCTACGGCACCCACGACGATGCGACGTACCGCATCGATTCGCCGCAGTTCGAGGGCGTTCGGGTGCGCTTCGACCTGTGCGACCCGACCGGTGGCCGCACGCCGGTGGACCTCCCGATGCCCGGAGTGCACAACGCCCGCAACGCCGCTGGGGCGCTCGCCCTCTCGGCCTCACTCGGCGCGGACCTCGCGCGGGCGGCCGCGGCGCTGCGCGACTTCCGGGGAGTGGACCGGAGGTTCGAGGTGCTCGGCACCGCAGCGGGCGTGACCGTGGTCGACGACTACGCCCACCTGCCCACCGAGGTGGGCGCTGCGCTCGCCGCCGGTCGCGACGGTGGCTGGGAGCGCGTCGTCGCCGTGTTCCAGCCGCACCGCTACTCGCGCACCGAACGGCACTGGCACGAGTTCGGCGAGGCCTTCGGTGACGCCGACGTCCTCGTGCTGTGCGAGCTGTACGCCGCCGGCGAGGAACCGAGACCGGGTGTGAGCGGCGAACTGCTGCTCGAGGCGGTCGCTGGGACCGGGCGGACGGCACCGCTGGTGTGGCAGCCGACCCTCGACGACGTGGTCGGGTACCTGATCGGGGAGCTCCGATCCGGTGACCTGCTCCTGACCATCGGTGCCGGCGACGTGACGACCGTCGGTCCCCGTGTCCTCGCCGCCCTCGGGGAGCGGGAACGGTGACGGGCGTCGACCCCGCGCCGGTGGACGGGGCGTTGTCGTTCCTCGGTGACCGGCTCGAGCGCAACCGTCCGCTCGGTCCCGAGACGACCTACCGGGTGGGAGGCGCCGCTGCGTGGTTCGTGCAGGTCCGGGACCCCGATGAGCTCGCGTCGATCGCCGCGGCCGTGGCCGAGCTCCGGCGCTCCGGAGCGGACGTGCCGGTCCTGGTGCTCGGGAACGGGTCCAATCTGCTCGTGGCGGACCGGGGGTTCGGCGGTCTGGCCCTGCGGCTCGGCGAGGAGTTCGCCACCGTCGAGATCCCCGAGGTCGGTCCCCGGGCGAGCCGGGTCGTGGTGCGCGCGGGTGGCGCCACGAAGCTCCCGGTGCTCGCCGAGCGCACTGTGGCGGCGGGCCTGACCGGGTTCGAGTGGGGAAAGGGCGTTCCCGGGACGGTCGGGGGCGCTGTGCGCATGAACGCCGGGGGGCACGGGTCCGACACCGCAGCGACCCTGCTCGGGGTCCGCCTGGTGGACCTGGCGACCGGGGAGGATGTCGAGGTGGATGCCGCCGCACTCGACCTGGGCTACCGGACCTCGGGTCTCCGGTCGGAGCAGGTGGTGGTCCACGCCGACCTGCAGCTCGAGGTGGCGCCCGCCGACGACGGTGTGTCGACGCTGCGGGACATCGTCACCTGGCGGAGGGCCAACCAGCCGGGTGGCCGCAACGCAGGGTCGGTGTTCACGAACCCCCCGGGGGCCTCGGCCGGTGCGCTGGTCGATGGGGCGGGCTGCAAGGGACGCCGCATCGGCACGGCCGAGATCTCGCCCAAGCACGCCAACTTCATCATCGCCGGCGAGCACGGCTCGGCCGACGACGTGTTCGCCCTCATGGTCGACGTCGCCGCGGAGGTGCACCGGACCTCGGGTGTCCGGCTGCACCCCGAGACCTGTCTGATCGGCTTCGGTGACTTCGACGAGGCGCTGGACCGCGCGCTGGAGGGTTCGGGCGACCCGGACGGTCGCTCGTGACCGGCACGCTCACGTCGGATCGTGCCGCTGGGAGCGCCGAGGGCCACCGGTCGGTCGGACGGCCCCGCCCCGGGTCCCGACGAACCGGCCGCTGGCCCCGTCGGATCCTCGCCCTGGTTGCGGTGGCCGTGGTCGCCGGCGGTGCCGTCGCTGCGGTGGTCCTCGCCCCTGCGACCGCAGTGGACCGTGTCGACGTTGTCGTGGCCGGAGCCGACGACCCCGAACTGGCCGCAGCCGTGCGCGAGGTCGCCGCCGTTCGGCCCGGTGACCCCTGGCTGCTCGTCGACCCCGGAGCGGTGCGCGAGCGTGTCGTGCGGCGTGTCGACCCCGCCTCGGTCCGTGTGCGCAGGGAGTGGCCCGGACTCGTGACGATCGACGTCGCCCCACGACGGACGGTCGCCGTCCTCGTCGTCCCCGGACCCGGTGGGGTCCGGGCGGAAGTCGGGCCCGGCGAGGTCCGGGCCGAGGTCGGACCCGGTGGTCGGGTGCGCCGGGTGCTCCCGACCGGCGACGACCCGGCCGCACCGGTCGCTGTGGACGCTGTGGACGCTGTGGACGCACCCACGCTCCGCGTCGATGCCGGGTTCCTGCCCGGCGGTCTCCCGGCGCCGGGAACGGCCCTGCCCGAGCCCGTCCGCACCGCGGCGGTGGCGGTCGAGCAGCTTCCGGGATCACTGCGCGACCTGCTCACCGACGCCCGCCTCGATCGCAACGGAGAGCTCGAGTTCCGACTGCCCGCCGTGGCCGGCCGGGCGGCCGTCCGATTCGGCCTGCCCGAGCAGCTGCCGGCCAAGGTCGCTGCGGCCGAGGCGATGCTCGTCGGCAACGTCGACCTGCGCTGCCTCGAGGTCCTCGACGTCCGGCGTCCCGACCGACCGACGATCGAACGGACCTGCGAGCCCGGGGGCTGAGGATCGTTGCATCCACCTCTGCTGGAGCCGTAGTGTCTACCGGAACCGGAGGTTGAGTCCCGTCAAGCTCCACTTGACCTCGACGCCCCGCCCGGGCGACGCGACCGACCGGCTGCCCCCAGGAGGAGCGCATGGCCACCAACCCCACCAACTACCTCGCCGTCATCAAGGTGGTGGGGATCGGCGGAGGCGGTTGCAACGCCGTCAACCGGATGATCGACGCCGGTCTGCGCGGTGTGGAGTTCATCGCGATCAACACCGACGCCCAGGCGTTGCTGATGAGCGACGCCGACATCAAGCTCGACATCGGCCGGGACCTCACCCGTGGGCTCGGCGCCGGGTCCGATCCCGACGTCGGCGCCCAGGCCGCCGAGGACCACCGTGCCGAGATCGAAGAGGTGCTCCGTGGTGCCGACATGGTCTTCGTGACCGCCGGTGAGGGTGGCGGAACGGGAACGGGCGCAGCACCGGTCGTGGCCGAGATCGCCAAGGGTCAGGGCGCGCTGACCATCGCCGTGGTCACCCGACCGTTCAACTTCGAGGGCCGCCGACGGGCCGTGCAGGCCGACAACGGGATCAACCGGCTCAAGGAGAAGGTCGACACCCAGATCGTCATCCCGAACGACCGGCTCCTGTCGGTGGCGAACGAGAAGACCTCGGTGCTCAACGCCTTCGGCATGGCTGACGAGGTGCTGCTGCAGGGGGTCCAGGGCATCACGGACCTGATCACCACACCGGGACTCATCAACACCGACTTCGCCGACGTGCGGATGATCATGACCGACGCCGGGAGCGCACTCATGGGGGTGGGCTACGCCAGCGGCGAGGACCGCGCCCTCAACGCCGCCCGCCACGCCATCTCGTCCCCGTTGCTCGAGGCCGCCATCGACGGGGCTCGGGGGATCCTGCTCAACATCTCGGGCAGCTCCGAGCTGGGTCTGCTCGAGGTCAACGCAGCGGCACAGGTCATCCACGAGGTCGCCCACCCCGAGGCCAACATCATCTTCGGGACCGTCATCGAGGACGATCTCGGTGACGAGGTCCGGGTGACGGTGATCGCCGCCGGATTCGAGCGGTGGGACGAGTCCCGGCCGCCACGTCGTGGCGGATCCTCGAACGGCGCACCCGGCGAGTCGACCTCCGGTGGTCCCAAGGTCTTCGAGTCCGACGACGACGACATCTTCGGGGGCGACGACGACTTCGACGTCCCGTCCTTCCTGAAGTAGTTCCCCCGGCACCGTTGGAGTTCCTCACGGTGCCCGTCGGCACCCACGTCGTGTGCACCGGTGCGTCCGACGGCGACCTCGGTCGGGCAGCGACGGAACCGGGACTGAGCCGCCGGCGGGCTCGGATCGCCCCCGGGGAGTGGACGTGGCTCGACCAGGTCCACGGCCCCACGACCGTCGTCGTCCGCCATCCGGGTGACCGCTGTGGGGCACCGGCCGACGCCGCGGTGACCGACGTCCCCGGTGCCGTCCTGTGCGCGCTGACCGCCGACTGTGCGGGAGTCGCCCTGTGGTCCACCGAGGGAGTCGTTGGGGTGGCCCACGCCGGGTGGCGGGGACTCGCCTCCGGTGTGCTGCAGTCGTGCGTCGAGGCCATGCGTGATCTGGGGGCTCGCAGGATCGGCTGGCGGCTGGGTCCGTGCATCTCGGCCGCCGCGAACGAGTTCTCGGACGGCGACCTCGACGAACTCGTCGCCCGGTACGGGTCCACGGTGCGCGGCGTGACGGCGGACGGCCGTCCGGCGCTCGACCTCCGGGCCGGTGTGGGTGTGGCCCTGGCCGAGGTCGGACTCGAGGTGCCGGCCGGATCCCTCGACGTTCCCTGCACCGTGCTCGACGACGCGTGGTTCTCCTGGCGCGGCCGACGTGACACGGCCCGGCAGGCGACGCTGGTGTGGCGCGACCCGGTCGGGGTCGGATGAGCGCGACCGGAGCCGGGTCCGGGACCGTCGAGGTCGTCCGGTCACGGCTCGCTGCGGTCCGACACGCGATCGCACAGGTCACCGACCGTGAGGTGTGCGTCGTGTGCGTCACCAAGACCCACGGTGACGACGTCGTCGCCGCCGCGCTGTCGGCGGGTCTCGTCGACCTCGGCGAGAACTACGCCCAGGAGCTGCGGGAGCGATCCGTGCCGCCGACGGGGGTGCAGCCGAGGTGGCACTTCATCGGTCAGCTGCAGACCAACAAGGTCCGACTGGTCGCCGACCGGGTCTGGTGCTGGCAGAGCGTCGACCGGCCCTCGTTGGTGGCCGAGCTGGCCCGACGCGTCCCGGGGGCGCGGGTCATGGTCCAGGTGGACCTCGCCGACCGGCCCGGCCGGGGCGGCTGTGCCGCCGGGGAGGTGCCCGGCCTGGTGCGCACGGCCGTCGACGCCGGGCTGGACGTCATGGGGCTCATGGGCGTCGGACCGCCGGGTCCCGCCGAGGAGGCCCGACCGGCGTTCCGGCGACTCGTCGGGCTCGCCGAGGACCTCGGCCTTCCCGAGCGCTCGATCGGGATGAGCGGCGACTACCTCGTGGCGGTCGAGGAGGGCTCGACCATGGTCCGCCTCGGGAGCGTGCTCCTCGGGTCGCGTCGTGGCTGAGGGGCGCCGTCGACACGCACCCCACTACACTCCGGCCTGCGCCGGCACGGAGTCAGCGAGGTGCGCCGGGCGACGGAGAGCGACATGTCGAACTGGATGAACAACGCCAAGTCCTGGTTGGGACTCGGGAGCGACCCCTACGAGCCCGTCGGACCGGTGGGCGGTACCCGCGCCGATGACGACGACTACGACGAGTTCACCGACGACGAGGACGTCGTCGTGACCGGAGGGGCCACGGTGACCCCGATTCAGGGGCGTGGTCGCGACTGGGAGGACGAGGACAGCGGCGTCAGGGTCCTCGAGACCGAGGACGCCCCCGAGGGCGAGGACCAGTACGACACACGAGGCGACTCGCGCGGCGTCGTCCGCCCGCTGCCCAGCACCGGGCAGCCCCACCTCGTGGTGCCGGACCACTTCAACGACGTGCAGGAGGTGGCCGACACCTTCCGGCAGTCGCAGCCGGTCATCCTCAACCTGCAGGGACTCGACCGCGAGGTCGCCCGCCGCATCATCGACTTCTCCTCGGGCCTGTGTTACGGGCTCGACGGCTCGATGGAACGGGTCGCTGACCAGGTGTTCCTCCTGTCCCCGGCGGGGACCCACCTCTCGGACGAGGAGCGCCAGAGGCTCCGGGACGGCGACTACAGCGGTGCCTGATCCAGCGGCGTCCGATCCGGTCCTGACCCGGGTCCCGATCCGACCGGTGGGGTGGTCGAGGTGAGCATCGGCGGACTGCTGTACCTGGCCATCACCGTCCTGATCGTCCTCATCTTCGTGCGGATCGTGCTGTCGTGGTTCCCGCCCGGCGGCGATCTGCTCAACAGCGCGCAGCGGTTCACCTTCGCTGCGACGGAGTGGCTCCTCGGACCGCTCCGCCGGGTGCTGCCGCCGGTCCGGCTCGGCGGCGCGGCCCTCGATCTCTCGCCGATGCTGGTCCTGTTCATCCTCTTCTTCCTGCAGAACGTGGTCCGGGGTCTCTGATCCCCCCGGGATCAGAGACCCGCGAGGTCCCTGCGGCTAGCATCTCCGCCCATGGAACTCACGCCAGAGCTGTTCGAGACCATCGAGTTCACCGAGCGTCGCAAGGGGTACGACACCGACGAGGTGGAGACCTTCCTCGAGGAGGCCGGGACGGCACTGGCGCAGCTGCTCGCCCGTCACCGCCAGCTCGAGCAGACCGTCGCCGGAGCCGACTCGCGGCTCGCCGAAGCCGAGCAGCGTGCCCAGGCCGCCGAGCAGCGGGCCACGCAGTCCGTCGCCGCTGCCGCTGAGGCCGGGGCGGCGGCGTCGGCCGCAGCCTCGGTGGCGGAGCAGGCCGAGGTCGACCAGGCGGCTCGGACGCTCCTGATGGCCCGTCGGACGGCCGAGGCGATCGAGGCCGACGCCCGCCAGCAGTCCCAGGTGGTCCTGGGGGAGGCGAAGTCCCGGGCCGAACGCCAGCTCGGCGAGGCCCAGGCCGAGGCCGACGAGCTGATCCGACGTGCCCGGATCCAGGCCGAGCAGGAGTACGCCGAGCGTCGGGTCCGTGCCCAGGACGAGGTGGTCGCGCTCGAGGATCGGCGGGCACAGCTCGGCGACGTCATCACGCAGCTCGAGGCCCGTCTCGCCGGTTATCGAGAGGACCTGACACGGACGTCCGAGGAGTTGGCCCGCATCGCTGCCGACCCCGACCGCCTCGGCGCCCGCCCGACGCTGTCGATCCCACCGGACGAGGTGCTCGAGGCCGGCTCCGGGGTCGTCGCCGTCGACGAGGTCGTGGTGGTCGACCAGCCCGCCGAGGGCGGCTCCGGTGACTGGGCCCCCGGCTCGTGGTCGCAGGTCGCAGACGATCTCGGTGACGAGGGTGCAGCAGCGCCGGCCGGTGACGCTGCCGACGACGCCGCCATGGAGGCCTTCTTCGAGGGTGAGGACGGCGACGACAACCGTCGGTTCGGCTGGCGACGCTGAGCCGACTGGCGACGTTGCGTCGTCGGGTCGGCCCGATAGGGTGCCCCGACTCGATCGACGTTGCCTGAGAGAGGACCCCCGACGTGGCGACCAAGAAGACCCCGGCCAAGAAGGCTCCGAGCAAGAAGGCTCCGGCCGCGAAGGCTCCGAGCAAGAAGGCTCCGGCCGCGAAGGCTCCGAGCAAGAAGGCTCCGGCCGCGAAGGCTCCGAGCAAGAAGGC
>CAINRS010000017.1 GCA_903852755.1 uncultured Actinomycetes bacterium
CCGGTCCGGACGTCGGCGGACCCGTAGGTGATCCGCTCGCGCACCGGCCGGACGTCCGGCAGCGGAGCGACGCCGGCACGTTCGAGGGCGGCCCGGCCGACCTGCTGTCCCAGGTCCGCTCCCTCGGTCAGGTCGAACCAGTAGTGGATGCCGCCCAGCAGTCGCGAGTCGGACGCCTCGGCCGCTGCGTCGAAGAACTCCTCGGCGCGCTCGGGACGCAGGACGCTCATCGTCTCGGCCGCTGCGGCGGTGAACGCCGAGTGGCCCGAGACGTAGGCGGGGAACGGCGGTGTGACGAGCGATGGCAACCACTGCGGGGCCGGACCACCCCGGATCACCGTGACCGGACGCACGGTGCGGTACGCGTACTTGGCGTCCCACGTGGCGATCCCGGCGTCGAGCTCGGCCGTGGCGACGAGCGCCAGTCCCGAGGCCTGGTCGGCGACGGGCGCCTGTCGCAGGGCGTCAGCGGTGATGTCGCTGATCCAGTAGCCCGGCGGGGTCGACGTCCCGGGACCCAGATCCCAGTACGCAGCGACGCGTAGGTCGCGGTCCGACAGGTTGGTGCCCTCCTCGAGCACCTGCGCCACCGCTGCGTCGTGCTCGGGTGTCCCGGCCGCCGGGGGAGCCTCGGGGCGGTACTGGTCACCCGAGGAGAGGTTCCACGGGCGCCACGTCCCGGCGGCGGGTTCGAGCGCCGGGGCGAACATCCCAGGGGTCGGGACCCACTCGCCCCCCGGCGGCAGGTCCGTCGGCGAGGCCACCCAGGGCGCAGCACCGTCCGAGGCGGCGCGGGCGAGCACGGCGTCACCGACGGCCTCGCCGAGCCGCACCGACGCGTCGATCGTCGACGGCCACACCGCACCGGTGGCGACCAGCCGCCGGCGGGCGATGTCGTCGAGACGCTCGAAGCGCTCGCACTCGTCCGGGGTCAGCGAGCACGCCACCCGTCGCTGCGCCGCCGAGGTGACCACCTCGGGCGGGAGCTGACCGGCGGGCAGTTCGACGCCCACGGCGTCGACCGCCGGCACCGCCGATCCGAGCGCCGGGTCGACGGAGCTCGGTGGCGGCACCGAGGGCGCAGCGGTCCGGGCTGCGGCGATCGACGCCTCGTGTCCGGCGACGGCCACGAGCGAGAGGTACCGGGCCATCCGGAGCGGGTTGAGGGCGCGGCGCCGGCCGACGTCGACGGCCAGGTCGGCGTACCGGCTCGGAGTCCCCTCACCCACCCGGGTCATCCGGTCGTCCCCCGGCGGGAACGGGACGGCCGCCTCGGCGCGGCGCGCCTCGAGCACCGATCGTTCGGCGTCGGGTTCGGGCGTCGGCACCGCGACGGTGACCGGTTGGTCCAGGTACGACCAACGCTCCGTGACCGGGGGGAGCGCTGCGATGGGTGTCGCTCCGGGAGCCTCCCCCGGAGTGGCCGCCGCACCGGTCGTCGACGTCTCCCCGACCGTGGACGGAGGCGTCTGTCCCCGGGAGCAGCCACCGACCAGGGCGGTGATGCCGACCGCTGCGACGGCCACCACGAACGCGCGTCTCCCCACCGCCGAGATGATGCCACCGGAGACGCCCGCAGGGACGGTCGGCACACCCCGTTCACCGGATCGACGCCCTCCGACGTGGGTACGACGCCCGTCGGTGTGGCACCCTGAGTTCCTCGCCCCGGGTCGACCGGCGGCGAGGGCCCGGAGCTGGACCCGGACGGTACGGGGGGATCGACGTTGCGACGAGCGATGGTGATGGTGGTGTCCGCGTTCTGTCTGGTTGCGGCGGCGTGCGCTCCGGCGCCCACCCCGGCGCCCGGACCGGACCCCGGTGCCGACGCCGGACTCCTGCCGCTGCGGGCCACTCGGGGAACCAACGCCGCGCTGTTCGACTCCGCCGGTCGACAGGTCACGTTGCGTGGCGCCAACTTCAACCAGCTCGGGGACTACTTCGTCACCGACCCCCGACTGCCGACCGTGGCGACCCTCGACGAGGACGACTGGGACGACGCCCAGGCGATGGGGTTCAACGTCGTGCGGCTCGTCACCACCTGGTCGGCCTGGGAGCCGGTGCGCGGCCAGTACGACCTGGCGTACGCCGCCCGGGTCCGGGACGCCGTCGAGCAGGCCAACGCCCACGGCATGTACGCACTGGTCGACCTGCACCAGGACGCGTGGTCCAAGTTCGTCTACTCACCGATCGACCACGTGTGCCCGCCCGGATGGCAGCGCACACGCGGTTGGGACGGAGCGCCGGAGTGGGCGACGTTCACCGACGGGGCGGAGACCTGCTCACCCGATGGCAGGCGGGAGAACCCGCCGGCGGTGCGCCAGGCGTGGAACAACTTCTACGCCAACCGCGAGGGGATCCGGGACGCCTTCAGCGACCTCTGGTACTTCATCGCCAGCCAGTTCGCCGGTGATCCCGGTGTGGCCGGGTTCGACCTCCTGAACGAACCGGGCCTCGGATCGTCGTTCGACTACACCGCCAGCGCGCTCTCGAGCGCCTACGCCGATGCCATCGAGCACATCCGGGCCGCCGAACAGGACCACGCTCCCGGCGCGCCGACCCACCCGATCTTCTTCGAGCCGGTGTTCGGCGGGTTCCCGCTGATCCCCTTCGACTTCTCGGACGACGACAACCTGGTCTTCGCCCCCCACACCTACGCCGAGTCCTTCGACGACATCGCCGGGTTCCTCGACCTCTCCATGCAGGGGTACCGGACCGCCGCTGACGCCTACCGCACCCCGGTCTTCCTGGGCGAGTACGGCGCCTACCGGACCGACGAGTTCAACCGGACCTGGACCTCGCGGGTCCACCGGCTCGCCGATCAGCACCTCTACGCCGGCGACACCTGGTGGCAGTGGGAGCAGGCCTGCGGCGACCCGCACAACACCTCCTACCCGCTCAGCGAGGAGGAGGTGCTGCGACGGCTGCCCGGCTGTGCGGACGCCCGATCCATCCAGGCCTGTCCGACGCGTCCGTACCCACGGGCGACCCCGGGCCGACTCACGTCACTGATCGCCGAGCCGTGCGGGAGCGGGCCGATCGGCTTCACCGGGACGACCACCCGGTCGAGCACGGCCGACGTGTGGTTCCCGGGGTCACCGGAGACGGCGCCGACGGTCAACGGTTCGGGCATCGAGTCCGTGTCCACCCGGGCGGTGCCGGGAGGGTGGCGGATCGCCGTCCGGGTCACCGGCGACTACTCGGTGTCGATCAGCTGACCTTCCGGTCGGGCGGGGCCGGCAACGCGGGGCGTCGTGCGACCGTGCTCCCCACCGCCGCTTCGGCCTCCGATCGCTCAGACCGCCCCGCCGGACGGGCGTCCACTGCGTGAGACCCTGCGCCACTCGGCGACGACGTGGTCTCGGACCTCCTCGCCCTCGGGACGGGCACAGACCACGTGCACCGAGTCCACCGGCCGGCCGCCGAGTCGCTGCAGCCGCAGGACGTCACCGGCCGCACCAGCGCATGGCAACCACGCCCCGATGAACCAACCGAGCGACTCCACCTCGGTCGCCGCCCAGGCGCACGCCGGGTCGGCGAGGGGGAGGTCGAGGTGCACGACGTCGAGGTCGAGCGACGACAGGCCGTCGAGCACATCAGCCAGGTGGTCGACCAGATCGGCGCCGATCCGCTCCACCCGGACCTCGGCGAGTCCGATGCCGCCGCTGACCGTCAGACGGGTGACCGCGGCGCCGGTTCCCGGGTGCTGCTCGGTCGACACCGTGCGCTGCAGCCCGAGCCGGTCGCCGACCCGCTCGATCAGGTCGCCGTGTCGGTCGGGGACCCACAACTCGGCAGCACCGGGATCGTCGACCGGCAGGTACATGGTGAGGAGGCTGTGCCGACCGGCGACGGCGTTGGCGACCGCCTCCATGTGCACGGTCGCCGGTTGCGCCCCGACCAGGAACCCCGTCTCGACACCACCGACCGCCAGGAACTCCCGCTGGGAGAACTCGTGGTTGGTGACGCACTCGGCCCAGATCCCCGGTAGATCGAGCTCAACGGCCCTCGCGAACCGCTCCCGACTGAGCCGTTCCGCCAGGTGGCGGCCACGGAAGCGCGGGTCCACGACGAGCTTGCCACCCTCGGGGACCGGGTCGTCGGGCCGCTCGAACGTCATCGCGATGTGGCCGACCACCTCTCCCGCCCCGGTGACGGCCACGATCGACTGCATGACACCGGAGCCGATCGACCGACGGATGCGTCTCGGTCGGTACATCGCCGGGTCGAGGTAGCTGTACCCGTAGCAGCGGTAGACGCACTGCGCGATCCCCACGGCGTCCTCGGGCCCCGCCGGCCGGACCTCGACGGTCGCTGCGACGGCGTCGTCGACGCGCGGGACCTCTTCGTGCAGGACCTCTCCCTGCAGGTCGGACGGCCTGGCCGTCAGCTCCTCGGCGTCGAGGTGCACCGTGCACCGCGCCGTGTTGCCGTCCTCGCCGCCGGCACCCACGTGCAACTGGTCGACGAACCCCATGCCGGCCAACCGTCTGGAGCGGAACCGGCGCGACTCGCCCGGTGCCAGCGGGAGCCGGTCGTCGGTCAGGTCCACGTACACGTTGCGACCGTCGTGGTGGACGACCACCCTGGCTCCGTCCGCTCCTGCGACCGCCTCACGTGCACGTGACTCGACGAGGAGCTGCACGACGACGATCTCGAGCCTCGCTGCCCGATCCGACGACAGGCCCAGTTCGAGCACCGTGGCCCGCACCGCAGCTCCAGCCGCTGCCACCGGTGCCGTTCCGCTCAGGCCGATCTCCACGTCGGGAGCGGACCATCGTTCGGTGGTCACCGCGACGTCACGGACGATCGCGTGCCGGTCGACGGGTCGGGTCGGTCGACGTGCACGAGGAGCGGCCGGTCCCACCGTCGGAGCCGACACACGTGTCGACCCCGACGGTTGGAACAGGAGCCTCGTTCAATCGGTCAGGCGTAGGCGTTGACCGGGCACCCCACCACGCCCGGCAGCACGAGCGCTGCGATCGGACGGGCCAGGAAGCTGCCGCCGGTCAGGTCCACCTTGGAGCACCCGCCCTCGGGCCGGAGGTAGAAGTTGCCCTCCAGGTAGGTCGGGATGAAGAGGATGTTGAAGTAGAAGCCAACCCGGGTGGCCTGCATCCCGGCGGTCTGCGAGAGCTTCAGACGGGCCGAGGCCAGCTGGATCGGACCCAGACGGAACGCCCCGCTGCCGTCGAGCGCCCACGTGGGCTCCGAGAGCTTCGAGGTGAACGAGCCACGGAAGTCGATCCCCAGCGGGAAGTTGACGAGCGACACCCGCCCGGACCCCGTGAGCGTGACCTGATCGGCACCGGCGACGACCGAGCCGTTGAAGTTGGCGATGCCCCAGCTGTCGAGCAGCAGCGAGCCGGTCACGTTGCCGTTCAGGCTGAGCAGACCACCGCTCGGTCCGATGCTCGCCTGCAGGTCAGCGGTCACGTTGGCGCGGTTGCCCACCCGGAGCCCGCCGGCGAAGCGGATGTCGAGGGGGCTCCCGTAGGAGCTGTCGATCGAGAGCGTCGCCCCGGTCAGCGTGGCGTCCCCGAAACTGACCGTTCCGTCGAGGACGGCGTCGAGGGCCACCGTCTCGGCCCGGCCGTCGGTGATGATGACCGCTCCGGTGAGGGACCCGCCGAAGCCGGCGCCCTGCAGGTCGGCGTCGATCTCGAGAGTGGTCGTCGGGCCGTTGATCTCGACGACCGCCCGACCGTTGGCCTGCAGGTTGCCGATGGCGAAGTCACCGACGACGACCGCCCGCAGCTGGCCACCGGACACCTCGGTCGTGACCGTACCGGAGGCCTGCACGACCGAACCGTCCTGCAGGGTGCCCGAGAACTCACCCGCCCCTTCGAGCAGGAGGAACGGGTTGGATGCCGTCACACCGTCCCAGACGATCTGGCCGTTGAACCGCAGGACGTTCGGGCCCTGGACCACGTCGAGCTCGCCGATGAAGGTCGCCCGGTTGGTCGCCAGGGTCAGCGTGCCGTTGGCACGGTTGACCTGGAGGCTCCCCAGCGTCCCGCTGCCGCTGAAGGTGACCGAGGTCTCCTCGGCGTTGCCGTCGAGGTGGACGGTTCCGGTCAGGTCGATCGTCTGGCCGTTCGCCTGCGTGCCCCGCAGACGGATGTCGAGATCCGCCTTCGCCGACACCAGTGCACCTCGACGGTCGAACTCGACGTCGACCCGGCCCGAGACGGTGCTGGGTCCGACCTTGACCGTGCCCTCGGCGGTGGCCTTCAGCCCCGTGGCCTGCGAGGCGTTCACCTCGAGCCGGGCACCCGTCACGGTGATGTCACCGATGCGCACCGACGAGGCGAGAGCGGTCAGCGACAGCGACGGGACACCGTTGATCACCTTGAGCACGCCGTTGAACGTCACCGGTGACGTGGTGATGCCGGGGATGGTGAACGACGACGAGGACAGGCTCACCGACCAGTTCTCCAGGTTGGAGAGCGTCCCGATGAACCCGATGGTCGACGTCACGCCCGAGATGCGCACGGCGACCGCCCCGCGCACGACGATGCCGTTGACACCGATCTCGGCCGTGAGCGAGGTCAGCTGGAGGTTCTCGAGGACCGGCTCACCCGCACCGATCTCCTCGCCCGTGACCGCGGCGACCTTGGCGGTGTTCTCGGTACCCTGCTCCTCGAGCACCTCGGTACCCTCGGCCAGCACGGCGCCGTCCAGATCGATGCGCGCCGTCGGGTCGGTGCAGGCGTTGCCCAGCACGTCGGTCTGGTCGGCTTCGGCGACGACCCCATCGGTGACCAGGACCGCCTGGTTCTCGAGCGCTGCGGGGTCGGTCGAGACCGACTTGTCCTCCACCTTCTCCCAGAAGTCGCAGAACTTCTGCTGGGCGGTGGGACCACTCGGCGCCGGCGGAGCGCAGGCTGCGAGCAGGCCACCGAGCAGGGCGACCGACATCACGGCGGCGACCCGTCGGATCCCGGACGTGCGGTGTGCGGACTGGTGCATCGAGTTCCCCCTCGGTGGTGCGGCGGGACTGCGGGGCCCGACGCTGACGCCTTCGACGCCCCGCCACCACGCATCTCTTGCGGCATGAGCGTCGTTCAGATTTCCTTGGGAGCGAACCTTACACACATGGACGACCGAGAGCGAGCAAAACCTCCCGGTGAGCATGGGGCCGACCCGATCGGCCCGCCCGGATCCGGATCCGTCATTGACCCTGTCCACCGGGTGCGGTAAACACGGAGTGAGTGCCGTTCAGGTTGTGGCGGCGCTCGGGGACCGGTCGGACGTGCGAGTGCACGCCGGCCTCGGGAGTTCGGCGATCGACCCAACGGGTCAGACGGGGGAACAGTCATGGTGGCTCGGCGTTGGTTCGCAGCGGTGGCGGGTGTGGTGGCGCTGGTGGCGGTGGCGTGTGCGCCCCCGACCCCTCCAGGGCCGACCACGTCGACCACGACGACCACGACCCTCCCCGCAGGTCGCCCGACCGCGATCGCGAGCGCCTCACCGACCATCGGCGACGCCCCCCTCACCGTCAACTTCGACTCCAGCGGATCCCTCCCCGGAACCGGCACCGACCTCACCTACCAGTGGGACTTCGGCGACGGCAGCGACCTCGACGTCTCCCCCAACCCCTCCCACCTCTACCTCAACCCCGGCACCTACACCGCCCGGCTCACCCTCACCAACTCCCTCGGCACCTCCACCTCCGCACCCATCGTCGTCACCGTCAACGTCGACCCCAACCCCAAGTACTACGTCCGCACCACCGGCAGCACCGGACCCACCTGCGGACCCATCCTCAACCCCTGCTCCACCATCGGTGAGGCCCAGACCAACGCCCTCGCCACACCCGACATCCGCAACATCCGCGTCGCCACCGGCAACTACACCGGACCCATCAACGTCGCAGGCGGCATCAACATCACCGGCGGCTGGAACAACAGCTTCAGCGACTTC
>CAINRS010000018.1 GCA_903852755.1 uncultured Actinomycetes bacterium
CAGCACGACGCCGTCGGTGTCGATCAGCGGGTCGGCCGTCCCTGCGGTCGACGCCGGGTCGTCGAACCCCGTGCCGATCGACGCCACCACCCGGACCGGAGCGGGGTCGCCGAGCAGGAAGCGGACGGTGTCGATGGCGTGGATGCCCATGTCGATGAGCGCTCCCCCACCCGAGAGCACCGGGTCCCGGAACCAACCGGTCGGACCCCATCCGGCGTGGATGCCGTAGCCACGGGTGCGGACCACGCGGCCCAGGTCCCCGGACGCGATGCGGTCGCGCAGCGCCGTCACCTCGTCCCGGTACCGCCACATGTGCCCGACGCACAGCGTCACCCCACCGGCGAGCGCGGCGTCGCGCATCTCGGCCGCCTCGGCGGTGTCGAGCGCCATCGGCTTGTCCACGAGTACGTGCTTGCCGGCGGCGATGGCGGCCATCGACTGCGGATGGTGCAGCGAGTTCGGCGTCCCCACCACGACGGCGTCGACGTCGTCGGCGGACACGGCGGCCAGCCAGTCCGCACCCGACCGCTCGACCCCGTGGCGGGCGGCGAACTCGGCGGCCCGATCCGGACGGTGCCCGGTCACCGACACCACGGTCGCGCCGGCGGACTGCGCCGCCCGGGTGTGCAGGTCGGCGATGAAGCCGTACCCCAGCACGGCGATGCGGATGCTCACGATCCGACCTCCCCTCGGCCCCCGCCGGGGCGCTGCTCCGCCGCGTCGTCGGCGACCGGTTCCGGCCAGGCGGGTGCCTCGGTCACGGTGAACTCCCATCGGTTCTCGCCGAGGGGACGGCCACCCCGGTCGACGAGTCGGCTCTCGATGGCGTAGGCGCCCGGCGGCAGGTCGAACGGTCCGGCCTGCAGGACCCGACGGGCACCGTCGGCGAACACGTCCACCCGACGCTCGGCCCGGTCGAGCTCGGTGCCGTCGACGCCGACGAGGCGCCACTCGAGCGTGGCGCCGGGGTGGGACTCGTGGGTGTCGTTGATCCACCACACCCCGAACACGCACGGGTCGGGGTCGAACGGATCGTCACCGGGGTAGGTGTCCCCGGCGGCCTCGATGCTCGGCAGCACCGGCTGCATGGCCCGCGCCAGCGCGTGGTAGCCGGGCTTCGGTCGGCGGAGGTGGTCGACCACGGACCAGCTGATGCAGGGCCACGGGTCGGTCAGCATGAACGGGATCACGCCCTGGACCCGCTCGCGCTTGCGACGGCGGTAGTGCTCCGTGGCGAACTGCAGCAGCCGGGCCTGGTAGTGCTGGCTCGCGGCGACGAGCTCCTCGACGCTGTTGGTGAACACGTCCACACCCACGTGCCGGCTGTGCTCGTGGTGCTGGAATCCGTGGTACGACCAGTCCTCGAGCGTGGGGTGCTCCGGCAGGAACGTCCGCAGGGTCTCCGGGTCCGGCAGCGCCTGGGCGCCGTACTCCGTCACGAACGCCCCGCCGGGGATCTCCGAGGCCACCCGCCAGGTGCCCCAGTACCAGCCCGGGTAGGTGTGGCCGTCCCCTGCCCCGGAGTTGGCGATCACCGGTCGGGACGGATCGAGCCTGCGGAACAACTCGGCGAGCTCGTGGTCGAGCCGCTGGTTCTGGTCGGGCACGAACGACCCGGCCTCGTCGGCCATCCACGGCTCGTTCCACGGCGACTCGTTGTGGGCGCACCAGTGGGCGACCGACGGCCGCCACCCGTGCAGGTCGACGAGTTCGGCCACCATCCGCCGGGCGACCCGGTAGGTCTCGGCCGAGTCTGCGTAGCCCCACTGCATCGGCAGGTCCTGCCAGACCATCACCCCGGCGGCGTCGCAGGCGTCGTAGAAGGCCGGGACGGTCACGTGCGCGTGGACCCGCAGGGTGTTGAGGTTCGCGCCGACCGCCAGCGCCACGTCCGCGGCCGCCCGGTCGGCGTCGAGCGCCGAGAGCCACTGCTCGCCGATGTAGTTCATCCCCCGGACGAACACCGGACGACCGTTCAGACGCCACACCCAGTCGTCACCGACCTCCACGGTGCGCACCCCGACCAGTCGTTCGTCGGACGCGACGAGCCGGCCCGACCCCGCATCACCAGCGGGTCCGTCGTCGACCACCAGCACCTCGGTGCGCAACCGGTACCGGTGCGGCACCCCCTGGTCCCAGGTCCACCAGAGCCGGGGGGCGGCGAGCGGACCGGCGACCTCGACGGTGTGACGGCCCGGGTCGACGAACGTGTCGGTCCACAGGTGGTACCGCTCCGCTCCGGCGCCGCCGTCCTCGCTCAGGACCACACGCAGCCGCACCCACGCCGCCTCGGGTCCGTGGTGGTCCACCACGGCCGCGACCCGCAGGTCGGCGTCGGCACCCCGGACCTCGGTGGCACACCGCACGGTCCGCAGTGCCCACTCGGGCCGTGGCCGCACCGTCACCGGCCCCCACACCCCGCCGGTGGACCGCTCCTGTCCCCGTTCGGACCAGCTGCCGGGCCGGGCGTCGTGGTGGCCCATCACGCCCCGCAGCGTCGTCTTGGCGTGCGGCCAGACGGTCCCGTACTCGTCGGTCGGGCACTCGACGCGCAGCACGAGCTCGTGGAGACCGGCACCGCCCGGGGCGCCGGCGACGAACGGGGCGAAGCCACCGGTGTGGTCGCCCACCTCGACGCCGTCCCACAGGACCGTGGCCCGGTAGTCGGCGGCACCGACGTGGACCTCGATCGCGCCGTCACCCCAGGTCGCCGGCACCTCGACCGTGGTGCGGTACCAGACCGTCTCGGGTCCATCGACGCCGTCGAGGTACCAGTTCCCGGGGACCGACGCCGGACGCCACGGCCCGTCGGGTGTCGTGGCGAGTTCCCACGCCCCCGGCTCGACCGGCCCGGTCACGAGACACCCAGCCGGATGTCGTTGGCACGCACGGCGAGCGGCAGCAGTCGTTCGAGCAGTTCGAGGTCCTCGGCGCCCGCCGTGCCCGCCGCCCGGGCGCTGCGTATCCGACGTATCCGGTCGACGACCTCGGCACCGGTGAGCCCGAGTGCGGCGGCGTCCGACTCGACCCGGGCGAGCGCGTCGAGCATGTAGTCCGTGACCACACCGGCGACCTCGTCGGCCGCTGCCCGCGCCGCGGCCGCGGGGCCGACGACCACCCGGTCGGTGCGACCGCCGTCGTCGAGGTGGACGAAGCGGAGCCGGCCGGAGTCGTCGAGGGGACCGAGGTCGGTGACCGCACCTGCCAGGGTCACGCGCACGGCGTGGCTCCCGGCGGCCACCGGGAGGCCGACCCACGTCCGCTCGTCGGCGAGCACGTGCCAGGCGGCACCGTCGTCGAGCCGGGCGACGGCCACCTGCCCCTGCGAGGAGGTGAGGGGGCCGACCACGGCGTCGTCACCGTGCAGGAGGGCCGCGACGACCTCGCCGTCGTCGTGGGCGAACCACATCACGGCCGCTGCGCCCGCGGCCACCTGCACCCCGTCGACGGTGAGGTCGACCCGGTCCCGTGTCCGGTTGACGACCGTGACGTAGCGCCGCCCCGACGGCCCGGTGCGGACCCCGACGTCGACCCCTCCCGGCGTCACCCGTCGGCCCGGCAGCCCGTCGATGTCCGGGAGCGGCGGCAGGTCGAGCGGTGCGAGCGGCTGCAGGTCCTCGTCGTGCGTCGGTGTGCGGCCGGCGAGCACGACACGACCCGGGTGCGCCGCCGCCAGCGCCGCCAGCCGGTCACGGGCCGCGGTGCTCAGCACCGCCGTGTCGGGGACGACCACCAGCTCGTAGCGGTGCAGGTCGTCACGGGCCGCCGTGACGACGTCGAAGGCGACACCGGCGTCGACCAGGCGCCGGGCGAGCCGGATCCCGGCGGCCGAGGTGTTCGAGGCCTCGGCGAGCCCGGCGATCGTCGAGTCGTCGGTCCACCCGGCGCCGGGGATCACCCCGGACCAGCGGGCGAGCCGCTCACCTGCGTGGTCGGCCACGACGGCCACCGGGGCCTCGAGCGGACTGGCGGCGAGATCGGCACCGCCGACGGTCAGGCAGAGGAACAGGCAGCGCAGGTTCCACCACCACTCGAGCACGTTGCCGTCGGGCAGGACCGGGGCCTCCTCGGCCCAACGCTGGAACGCCCCGATGCCGGCGGGTTCGGGCTCGGAGGCGTGAAGCACGTAGATGCACGGAGCGTCCATGCCGCCCACGAGCGAGCACTGCAGGTAGAACGCCTGACGCGCCGAGATCTCGGGCACCAGGTGCGGGTAGCCCTCCGGTGAGAGCGTGTGGCAGAGCCGGGTGCGCCACCAGGCGTGGTGGACGTACTCGTCGTCGTCCATCCGGTACCACGCCGTGCCGGCGATCATCCGCTCCGGATCGACGCCCTCGGCGTAGACGTTCTGCCCCACCCACCCGCAGGTGTCGGCGAGCACCACCGGGTCGACGAGCAGGCCCGCCAGCGTCCACGGCATGCACAGGAGGTCGTGGAACAGCGGGACGCGGTCGGCGAGCACGTCGCGGGCCGCAGACGCGTACGCCGCGAGTCCGACCGCGACCTGGTGGTCGGCGAAGCGGTCCAGGTCGAGCCACGGCCGGAGCGCCTCAGGCGTCGTGGGAGCGTCCCACGGCCCCGGGAACCCGACCCGGTCGAACGACCCGTGGGTCGTGCCCCACGCGGCGTCGAGCGCCGCCGGCGTTCCGTACCGCTCGGCGAGGAACCCGCGCCACCGCTCCACCGATGCCAGGTCGGCCCGGATCGGCGAGGGTGCCGCACCGTCCTCGTGGATCCACATGCCGTCACCCGGCGCCTCGTTGTCGATCTGCACCGCCCACAGCGTGCCGGGCCGGCCCTCCGCCGGCGCGTACGGCTCGAGCGCGTCGCACACCGACCGGATCCAGGCGCACGCTGCTGCGACCGCCTCGGGGTGGTCGTAGCCGAGGCGCGGGTCGTCGGAGTCGCCGTGCCGGTACGGACGACCGTCGTGGCGGACCGCCCACCAGTCGGGGTGGGCCTCGAGCAGCCACGTGGGGACGCCACCGCCGAGCATCTCGGAGTCGCAGAACGGTCCGGGCTTGGCGATGAACCCGAGCCCGAGCGCCGCGCACCGCTCCACGAATCCGACCAGGTCACGGTCGGGAGCGGTCGTGCCGGTGAGGTCGAGGACGTCCGGTGCCGGGGCGTGGTGGATCCACGGGATGTAGGTCGACACGGCGTTCGCGCCGGACTGCACGGCCCGCAGCAGCATGAGCTCCCAGCGCTCGTGCGGCACCCGGTAGTAGTGGACCTCGACCGCGCGGAGGGTGTCACCGGGCAGGGCAGGGTGGGCAGGGACCACGCTCCTACCCCTTGGTGCCCGTGAGTGTGACGCCCTCGATGAACACCTTCTGGGCGAAGAAGAAGATCACCACGAGCGGCATGACGAAGATCACCGACGCCGCCATCGTCAGGTTGGACTCCCCCAGTCGGGCCGCTGCGGTGTTGAGCCGGACGAGTCCGACGGCGAGCGTGAGGTTGGCCTCGTCGGACAGGTAGATGTTCGGCCCGAAGAAGTCGCTCCACGCGAACAGGAACTGGAAGATCGCCACCGCCATGATGCCGGGTTTGGCCATGGGCACGACGATGCGGGTGAGGATCTGGAGTTCGCTGGCGCCGTCCGCCCGGGCGGCGTCGATGGTCTCGGACGGCAGGGTGAGGAAGAACTGGCGCAGCAGGAAGATGCTGAACGCGTTGGCGAAGAACGCCGGCACGACGAGCGGGAGGATCGTGTTGAGCCACCCCAGGTTGGAGAAGATCTCGTACTGGCTGACGAACAGCACCTGGAACGGCAGCATCATCGTCGACAGCACCAGCACGAACACCACACCCCGGCCACGCCAGCGCATGTGGCTGAACGCGTAGGCCACCGGGACGCAGCTCACGATGGTGCCCGTGACGACGAGCGCGCACACGACGAGGGTGTTGCGGATGTACCGGGCGAGCGGCACCCGGTCGAAGACCTCGCCGTAGTTGCCGAAGTCGAAGCTCGACGGCCACAGCACCGAGGTCTTCGCCTCCTCGATCGGCGTGACCGACTGCAGGAGCATGAAGAAGAACGGCAGGGCGAAGATGACCGCCAACCCGATCAGCACCGAGTGCTGGCCGACGACTCCCAGGAACCGTCGGGACCGGGTCACGCCCACTCCTCGGTGGCGGTGTGCACCCAGCGGCGACGAGTGGCGAGCATCACCATCGTGATGATGAAGGTGATGAGGAACATGACCCAGGCCATCGCCGAGGCGAAGCCGATCCGGCCGTCCTGGAAGAGTCGGAGCTGGAGCATGGCGTAGGTGAGCAGGGAACCGCCCGGCTCTCCGGTCAGTCGACCCTCCCGCACCCCCTGGCTGAACACGTAGGCCTGGTCGAAGCTCTGCAGCACGCCGACGAGCCCGGTGAGGACGATGAAGAAGATCACCGGGCTGATCATCGGGAGCGTCACGTGGCGGAACTTGGCCCACCGGCCGGCGCCGTCGAGCTCGGCCGCCTCGTACAGGCTCCTCGGGATGTCCACCAGGCCGGCGAGCAGGATCAACATGAGGTCGCCGAGTGCCCAGGTCGTGACCATGATGAGCGCCGGTTTGGCCCACTGGGGGTCCCGGAACCACAGCGGCGCCTCGGCACCGAACAACCCGAAGAGACCCGACAGCGGACCGCCCTCCTTGAGGAGGAAGAAGAACAGCGCACCGCTCGCCACCGCCGGGACGATCGACGGGATGTAGAACATCGTGCGGTACACGCCGTTGCCCCGACGGGCCCGGACCAACAGGGCCGCTGCGAGCAGGGCGATGCCGATGCGCACCGGCATCCCGAACACCGCCAGGTAGGCGGTGTTGCCGAGGGCGGTCAGCAGCTCGTCGTTGGTGAACAGCAGCTCGTAGTTCGCCAGTCCCACCCACCGTGCCGGCGACCCGTACCGCTTGACCGTGAACGACCAGTAGAACGAGTTGAGGATCGGGTAGAGCGTGAACACGAGGAACCCGATGATCCACGGGGACAACAGGAGCAGGACCGTCAGCCGTCGCTTCCGATCCGCGCGTCGCTTGGCCCGGAGGCGCTCCGCAGGGACCACCGGGACGGCCGACGACGAGGGGCCGACGACGTCGTCGTCGGCCCCCTCGGGCGCTGCAGGGCGCGCCGCGGTACCGGTCACTCAGCCTCCGGTCTCGAGGTCCAGCTCGTCCTGCAGCCGGGCGGCGAGCGCCTCGATCTCGGACTGGAGCTGGTCGTCGGCGACCTCACCCCTCCGGTAGCGCAGGGCCAGGGTGGTGAGCTCGTCGTAGGCGGCCTCGATCACCACCGAGTTGCCGGGCACGGTCGCATTCGGCGACCGGGCGAGCTCGATGAACGTCTGGTACTCGGGCACCTTGGTGGCCTCGATCTCCTCGAAGATCCGCAGCGCCTCGATGTTGGCCGGGATGTTGCCCTGGACGACCTCGAAGTCCGCGATCTGCTGGGCGGCGGTGGCCATGCACTCGGCGGCGAGCCACGAAGCCTCGGGGTCACCGGCCGCCGGGTCGGCCGGCAGGAAGAAGCTGTTGCCCGACGAGATCAGGGAGAACTCCTCGGCGTCGGCGACACCGTCGGGCCCCGGCATCGGGACGACACCCCACTCGGCCGGCTTGCCCTGGCCGAAACGGCTCGGCCACGTCGTGAAGTACGACAGCTCCGTGTACAGCGGCACCTGGCCGGTGATGAAGAAGTTCTGGGCCGAGTCGTAGGCACCGAGCGAGGCGGCGAACCGGGCGGCGTCCTCGGGCGGTCCGAGCAGGTCGAGGAACCGCTTCTGCATGCGGAACGACTCCGCCCACCCGTCACCCTCGCCGATGAGCACCTGCGTGCCGTCCTCGCTGAAGAGCTTCCCCCCGTACAACAGGCCGAGCGGGATCACCGACGAGCCGTCGCCGACGTCGGGCACCCAACCGATCCGCTGGATCGAGCCGTCGGGGCCCCGCTGGATCAGCTGCTCCGCAGCCGCCTCGATCTCGGCGAACGAGGTCGGTGGCTGCAGCCCGGCCTCGGCGAGCACGTCCCCGTTGTAGAAGAGCGCCGCCGTGTCGAGCGACAGCGGGAGTCCCCACTTCGCGCCGTCGAAGGTCACGAGCTTCTGGGCGCCCGGGGTGAACTGGTTCCAGTCGAACCCGTCCCGGCTCGCGAACTCGTCGAGCGGCAGGACCGCACCCGAGGCCTGGAGCTTGGCGAGCCCACCGGCGAAGTCGGCCTGGATGACGTCGGGCAGGGTGCCCGCCTCGGCCGCCGCCGTCACGGCGTTGGTCATGTCGTCCTTGGCCACGTAGTTGATGGTGAGCCAGGGGTTGTCGGCCTGGCAGCGCTCGACGATCGGTCGGAAGGCGTCGATCGACACCTGGTCGGTGAAGCTCGACCAGAGCTCGAGCGTCACCGGCGTGCGGTCCGCGGCCTGGATGGTGGTCGGCGAGACCGAGGTGGGCGCCGGGTCTGCGGACTCCCCACCCGAGCACGCTCCTGCGACCACGGCGGTGGCGGCGACGAGCACCGCCCCCAGACGGGTGATGCTCCGGGTACGACGTGTGGATCGGTTGCTCATGTGGTGCTCCCCGTGTTCGTGACGATCTCCGCGGCGTGCTCCTGGATGCGGGCGACGGCCCGGGCGACGTCGAGGACCTCCTCGACGTCCGCGAGGAGCAACCGGTGCTGCAGCCAGACGGTCGAGTCGGCCGCATGCTCCGAGACGGGGAGTCGGACCGACGAGTAGTCGACCGCCGGGGCCGATGCCCGCAGGCGTGGCCCGAAGTTCCCGGTCCGGAAGATGGCGAGCTCGTTGAGGCTCGGGTACGACACCCCCATCGGGATGCCCTCGGCACCGAGCGCCGCCTCGAACCGCCGGAGCGGCAGTCCGGCGAACGCCTCGGCGTCGTAGTGGAAGACGTAGCAGTAGTTGCCCTGGGAGTCCATGCGTTCGTCGCGCCGCTGCGGCCGGACTCCCTCGATCTCGTCGAGCGCGGCGCCGAGGGCGACGGCCGCGGTGTTCCTGCGGGCGTTCTGCTCCGGGAAACGCTCGAGCTGCGCGGTCAGCACGGCCCCCTGCCACTCGGTCATCCGCAGGTTCGAACCGTAGTTGGGGTGGTGGTAGAACCACTCGCCCGCCTGACGACCGCAGTCCGCGTAGGACCACGCCCGGTCCCGGAGTCCGGCGTCGTTGCAGATCAGCACGCCGCCTTCCCCGGCGGTCATCAGCTTGGACCGCTGCATCGAGAAGCTCCCGAAGTCGCCCCACGAGCCCACACCCCGACCACGCCAGAAGGTTCCGTGGGCGTGCGCACAGTCCTCGATGAGCCGCAGGTCGTTGGACGCGCAGAGCTCCAGCAGGGCGTCGAGGTCGGCAGCGGCACCGGCGACGTGGACGGCGATCACGGCGCGGGTCGCCGGGGTGATCGCTGCGGCGACGGCCGCAGGGTCGATGCACAGGGTCTCCGGGTCGATGTCGACGAGCACGGGCGTGGCGTTGACCGCCAGCACCGCCGACGCCGAGGCGATGAACGTGATGCCGGGGACGATGACCTCGTCACCCTCGCCCACGTCGCACGCCGCCAGGGCGGCCTCGAGCGTGTGGGTACCGTTCGTGAGCGCCAGTCCGTGGGCCGCCGAGTGGTAGGCGGCGAACGCATCGGCGAAGGACGCCGCCACGGTCCCGTCGCCCTGCCACCAGCCACCGGCGTCGAGCGTCCCGACCAGCAGCGACCGCTCACGGTCGTCCCACACGGGCCACGCCGGGTAGTCACCGGAGCGGACGGGCGTCCCACCCAGGATCGCCGGTCGATCACCCGTCAGCGTCGTCACGGCCGCGTCCCCTCCCCGTCGCCCGGTCGCCGCCGGTCACCGCCGTGGTCGTGATCCCGCTCGAGGATCCGGTGGGCGAACGCCTCGTCGGCAGCGGCCCGAACCGCCACGGCCACCGCACCGGAGAGCACCGAGCGGGCGCCGAGCTTGGACGACACCAGGTCCGGGGGCGATCCGAGCCACTCGACCAGCCGCTGCTCCACAGCCGGCCGGAGCGCGTCGTGGGATCCGAGTGGTCCGGCCAGGACCACCAGCTCCGGGTCGACGAGCGCGACCAGGGTCGCCACGTACCACGACGTCCACGTGGCGAGCTCGGCGAGCACCCGCCCGGCCGGTTCGTCGCCGACCACCGCTGCGTCGAGCACCTCCTCGGCGTGCACCCAGGTCGACGTGTCACCGGCGATCCGCCGGGCGAGCGCCACGGTGCCGTCGGTCGTCAGCCCGAGCTCCGTGAACTCCGGCGCCTCACCACCGGCCGCCGCGATGGCCCGGGCGAAGGGCACGTCGAAGATCTCGCCGGCCCCGCCGCCGTGCCCGACCACCAGCTCACCCCGGAGCACGAGCGCCGCACCCAGTCCGGAGCCGATCCACAGGACGGCGAAGTCGGCGACGTCACGGCCGTGTCCCTCGGACTGCTCACCGAGCGCCACCAGGTCGACGTCGTTGAACACCGTCGGAGCGCGCCCGACACGAGCGGCGACCAGGTCCCCCAGGGCCGCCCCCTCGAGCGCCGGAATGGTCCCGACCCGGCCCAGCGCTCCGGTCCTCGGGTCCTGCACCCCGGGCGTCCCGACGACGAGGGCGTCGAGCGTGCGACCGGTGCGCCGTTCGAGCGCTGCGACCGCCTCACCGATGGCGTCGACCACATCGTCGGCGGATCGGGGTCGACGGGCCCACTGGATCACGTGCTCGTGCAGGGTGGTGCCGTCGAGGTCCACCACGACCGAGCGGACGCCCCACACTGCGATCTCGATGGCTCCGCCGAGGGCGGCGTCGGACACCGGCTCGAAGAGGACTCCGGCCCGACCGCGACGCCCGCTCTCGGTGCCCACCTGCCGGACCAGCCCACTGGCCTCGAGGGTCCGCAGGGCGAGCGAGACGGTGGGCTTGGAGAGCCCCGTGCGGCGGGCCACCTCGGCCCGGCTCACGCTGCGGGCCCGGCGGATCTCGTCGAGGACCGTCCGCTCGTTGAGCTCACGCAGCAGCGCAGGCTGCGCCGGTCCTCCCGGACCAGGGGTGGGACGTGCCGACTGGACCCCGGGCGACTCGTTCGGCACCACGTCGGGGGGCTCCTCCACCGGCGGGAGTCTAGAGTAAGCATTGCTTACACGCACGGCCCGGAGGACCGGCGCCGGACGAGGGCCGTGACACGACGGGGGTGGCCAGGTGGGCGGAGGAACCAGCAGGATCAGCGCCGGCGCCGACGCCCGCCCCATCACCCCCGACCTCGATCGGGACACCGTGTTCCTGGCGGGCTTCCAGCCCGACCGGCCCGCCGAGAGCGTCCACGACGACCTGATGGTCCGCACCGTCGCCGTGCGGAGCGGGGACGACGAGCCGGTGGTCGTCTCGGTCTGCGATCTGGTCGGACTGACCAGGGTCCACGCCGACAAGGGCCGGCGTGTCGTGGCCTGCACCCACACCCACCACGGTCCTGACGGACTCGGATTCTGGGGCCGGCCGTTCGAGGGCGTGTCCGGGATCGACAGCGACTACCTCGAGCGCGTCCGTCGGATCGTCGCCGAGTCGCAGGACGCGGCGATCGCGTCGCTCGAACCGGCGACGCTGACGGTCGGGTCGACGGCCGTCCCCGACCTCGTGCAGAACCACCGCAACCCGCACATCCTCGACGACGAGGTGTCGGTGCTGCGGTTCGCCCGAGTCGACGGCACGCCGATCGTCACCTTCGTCGACTACGCCTGCCACCCCGAGGTGTTCGACCCCGAGGGCACCGAGGTCACCGCCGACTTCCCCGGCCACCTGTGCCGGAGGATCGAACACGACCACGGCGGGGTGGCCGTCTTCGCCGTCGGGTCGATCGGCGGGATGCAGTCGCCCCGGACCGAGGTCCACACCCACGACGAGGCCGCCCGCTTCGGGGACGTGCTCGCCGACGCCGTCGCCGGCGCCCTCGACGGTCAGGCAGCCGTCGACGCGGCACCGGTCCACTTCGCACGGAGCGACGTGGCCGTGACGCTGCAGAACCCGCTCTACGAGCTCGGCATGGAGATCGGCCTGGTGCCCCCCGCCGAGCGCCGGGACGGTGAGGTGGTGACCGAGGTCGCGTACCTGCGGATCGGTTCCGCCGGGCTGGCGTTCGTCCCCGGCGAGATCTTCCCGGAACTCGGACTCGGACTGAAGGACGCCATGCGAGCCACCGGGGTGGACGTCCCGATCGTCGTCGGGCTCGCCGACGACGAGGTCGGCTACATCATCCCCGAGGCGGACTTCGTCGCGCCCGAGGACTACCTCGATCCCGGGTCGAGCTACGAGGAGTCGTTCTCGGCCGGACCCGACGTCGGCCCCCGGGTCGTGGCCGCGCTCGAGCACCTGATCACCTCGACGTGAGCGCACCGGTCGTCGTCAGCGAGCTGGACCCGGGCGAGGGACGGGTGGTGCTCGTCGTGACCGCCCACGCCGACGACGCCGCGCTCTTCATCGGCGGGACGGTGGCGGCGTGGAGTGCGGCAGGATGGCGTGTGGTCCTGGTCAGGGTCACCGACGACCGGTGGGACTCGGTCGGACTGGACGAGGCCACGACGATCGCCCGGTCGGCGGCCGAGTTGCGCACCGCAGCGTCGCTGCTCGGCGTCGACGAGGTCGTCGACCTGGGCTGGCCCACCGACACGCTCGGCGATGCCAGCGAGGTGGCGCTCCGCGAGCAGGTGGTCCGGCTGGTGCGCACCCACCGGCCCCACACGATCGTCACCCACGATCCGCACTCGGGCGTCGGCGAGGACAACCTCGACCACCTGGTGGTGGGGGCGGCGGTCGCGGAGGCGGTGTGGTGCTCACAGTTCGACCTGCACCACCCCGACCACCTGGCCGAGGGTCTCGAGGTCCACGGGGTGTTCGAGCAGTGGTACTTCGGCCGGCCGCCCGGCGCCGTGACCCACGTCGTCGACACGTCGGCGACGCTCGACCGGATGGTCGCCGCCGCTGCGGCGCACCGCACCCCGCTGCGCAACCTGCTCGAACAGTGGCGCCTGCAGGCCCGAACGGGCGGCTGGCGGATCCCGCTCCTGGACGAGGTCACCGGCGACGCCGATGCGGACCTGACCGACCTGGTCGACCCACTGCTGCGCTCCCGGGCCGCCGCAACCGGTGCGCCGCTCGGCCTGACGTCGGCCGAGGAGTTCCGGGTCGTGCGGTTCGGTGGCATGCAGGACCTGTTGGAGGTGTTCGGTGAACGGATCTGACCGGTGAGTCGGCCCGGACGGCTGCGACGGTGGACGGCACGCTGCGGTCTGGGCGCGCTCGTCGTCGCCGCCCTGGTGGCCGCCTCGTGCAGTGACGACCGGACCGCCGCACCCGACCCCACCGCTCCCCCGCCGCCACCAGCGACGCCGATCGCCGCGACCGACCAGACGGCGCTCGACGGGCTCGGCATCGACGGTCGCTGCGACGAACTCGACGCCACCCGGTGCCTGCTCCCCTTCCCGAGCGACCGGTACACCGAACCCGATCCCGGCACCCCGACCGGGGTGCGGGTCGAACTGCCCGGAGGCCAGCTCGCGAACACCTCCGGGGTCACGCTCCAGGTCGAACCGTGGCGATCCCTCGACGGCTTCAGCCCGGGCACGCCGATGCTGACGCTGCTCGGGGACGTCGACCTGACGGCCAGCGGCGCCCCGCCCATCGGTGACATCGCACGCTCGCTCGACCCCGGATCGGCGACGGTGGTCGTCGACCTCACGACGGGTGAGCGCCTGGCGCACTGGGCCGAGCTCGACGCCCGTGCCCCCGCCGGCCAACAGCTGCTCATCATCCGGGCCGCCGCACCGCTGCCCGAGGGTCACCGCATCGGCGTGGCCGTGCGGAACCTGGTCGATCGGTCCGGTCGTCCGGTCGAACCCGGCGTCGCGTTCCGGGCCTACCGGGACGCACTCAGCACCAGCACCCCGGCCGTCGAGGAGCGTCGGGGGCGGATGGAGGAGCTGTTCGCCGGACTGGCGCTCGCCGGGGTCGACCGGTCCGGCCTGCAGCAGGCGTGGGGCTTCCCCGTGGCGAGCGCCGAGGCGCTCGCCGGCCGGATGCTGCACATCCGCGACGACGCCTTCGACCGGCTCGGTGACAACCCGCCGGAGTTCACCGTCGACTTCGTCGGCGGGACCGACCTGCCGCCGGGGATCGGGCGACGGGTCGTCGGTCGGTTCGACGTCCCGCTGTACCTGACGGGCGACGGGTCGACGGGGAGCGTCTTCCAGCTCGGACCCGACGGACTCCCCGTCACCGGAGGCGCCACCTACCCGGCCCGCTTCACGTGCCAGATCCCGACCCGGGCCCTCGACGGTGCCGATCCGGCGGATCCGGTGGTCTACGGCCACGGCCTGCTCGGTTCGGCGACCGAGGCGAACGGCACCTCGGTGGCGGCGGTGGCGGTGGCGAACGACGACGTCTACTGCGCGACCGACTGGATCGGGATGAGCGAGCAGGACTTCCCGACGGCGGTCGAGATCCTCGGCGACATCTCGAACTTCCCGAAGCTCGCCGATCGGGTCCAGCAGGGCATCCTCAACACCCTGTTCCTCGGACGACTCCTCGCCCGACCGGACGGATTCGCTGCGGACCCGGCGTTCCGGACGGCGACCGGCACCCCGGTGTTCCGCACGGGCGAGGTCTTCTACGACGGCAACAGCCAGGGCGGCATCATCGGCGCAGCGGCCACGGCGGTCGCCCAGGACTGGACCAAGGCCGTCCTGGGGGTCCCGGGGATGAACTACTCGCTGCTGTTGAACCGGAGCACGGACTTCGACCTGTACTCCACGTTCCTGCGGCAGGCCTACCCCGACCCGATCGACCAGCAGATCATCTTCGGGGTCCTCCAGATGCTCTGGGACCGGGCCGAGGGCAACGGGTACGCCCAGCACACCACGACCGACCCCTACCCGGACACGCCGGCCAAGCAGGTGCTCCTGCACGTCGGCTTCGGCGACTTCCAGGTCCCCCAGGTCTCGGCCGAGATCATGGCCAGGGCCTACGGTGCCCGCCTGCGGGCTCCGGCGCTGGAACCGGGACGGCACCCCGACACCGCACCGTTCTTCGGTCTGGAGCCGGTCGGATCCTGGCCGACGACGGACTCGGTGCTCGTCTACTGGGACTCGGGGACCGTCCCACCGCCCGAGAACAACACCACCCCCAAGGGGTCGCCGGCGTGGACCGCAGCGTGTGCGTCGGTGCCCGAGGATCGTCGAGACGACGACGTGGTGTGCGGTGACAGCCACGAGGACCCGAGGCGGGCACCCGAGTCGATGCGGCAGAAGGAGCTGTTCCTCCGACCCGACGGTCGGATCGAGGACACCTGCGGCCCCGGCCCCTGCCGGGCGGCCAAGGCCGCGACCTACGGGTTCTGACCGATCAGGCGACCCGGACGTCGCCTGCACGCGGTTCGACGACGAACACCGGGACGGCCTCGACCAGCACGTGCCGGGGACCGGCCGGGTCAGGTGGCCGGGGCGCCCTGCGGCCCGACGTTGCCGGCCGAGTCGACCGCAGCGACGGTCCAGGAACCCGTCGCCACCTCGGGCGAGCGGTACAGGGCCGTCGGGACGGTCGCGACCTCCACCCCGTCCCGGTAGACGCGGTAGGCGGCGACCCCGACGTCGTCGCGACCCTCGATCCAGGCGAGCGTGTCCGTCTCGGCCCTGGTGAGCCCGGCCGGGGCGGACGGAGCGACCGTGTCCGGCGCACCGACGGTGAACACGGCGCACTCGTCGTCGAGCGACACCGGCAGGGTCACCGATCGTCCGGAGACGACCGCCTGCACCGACTCGGTTCCGGCGGGGGTGACCCGCCGGATGTCCGCGGGGGCGATCCAGTCCGGCACGTCGACCGTCACGTTCCCGGTGACGGGGTAGTTGCGGTAGGTCGGCGCCCATGCAGGACCGTCGGCGGTGTAACGGAGGTTGCACGCCACGACCACCTGACGCTCCTCGCCGACGATCGTCCGGGTCTCGATGTACGGCGAATCGGATGACGCCGACTCCTCGACCTCCCCGTAGGTGAGCACGTCGCGCACCTGTCGGACCACCTGGACGTCACGGGGCGCCTGGGCCATGGCGGCGGCGTACTTGGGATCCCCCAGGTAGTCGCTGTTCCAGACGAACCAGTTGATCCCGTCGGCACCGCCCATCACCGACAGCCAGAACTGGGTGCTGACGGCCCAGGCGCTCGGCTGGCAGTTCCACGCCGAGCTGGCGGCGAGCTGCGGCCAGATCCACATGGGGAGCGGCTCCGTGTTGTCCTTGAGTACGTCGGTGTAGTCGAGCGCCTCACGCATGTCGGCGACCCGGGCCCAGTTGGACCCGAGGATGGCGTTGGGGGCGCACACCACGTAGTGGTCGTGCCCCGTGATGTCGGGCACCTGCCCGTACTCGTTGAACTTCCGCTGCATCGCGAAGTTCACCCACATCGGGTGAGTCGGGTCGAGCTGGCGGAACTCGTCCACGCGGGCGGCGACCGCAGCCGAGGTGTCCTCCGGCTCGTCGCCCAGGTCGGGCTCGTCGCTGATGAGCCACGACCGGATGCCCGGGTTGCCCTGCTGGGCGGCGACGGTCGCCGGGTCGGCGAAGCGCTGGGCGTTGGTCTGGATGCGCCAGCGGTCCCACAGCTCCTGGTAACGGGGCTCGGCGCCCCCGACGATCTGGTCGACGGGCACCTGCTTGGTGGCCCGCCGGGCGTCCGGGCCGCGGTCCACGAGTTCGCTGTGCCAGGTACCGAGGTCGAACTCCGGCTCGGTGAGCCGGAGCGCACCGAGCACCCACTCGCGCTGGCCCGTGGCGCCGGTCGCTCCGACCTGCAGTGCGATCGGGGCCATCACCGGTGCCGGCTCGTCCAGTTGGATCCGGGCGATCAGCACGCGCCCGGGTTCGACGGTCCAGTCACCGTCCGGCGTGGACACCGCCGGGTCCACCGCCGGCACCCACGCGTCGTCGTTCACCGCCAGGTGGTCCACCGTGAACGGAACGGTCGACCGGTTGCGCAGGAACACCACCAGTTCGGACCGGTCGGCCCCGGCCACGATCGAGCCGATGCGCAGGTTCGCCCCCCGCAGTCGGGCCGACCGCGAGACGCCGACGCCCTGCTCGGTCTGCACCGACACGGTGACCTGCTCACCACCGCGCAGCGGTGCCGAGATCCCCTTGATCGTGACCACGGCCGAGGCGGTCGGCGACCCCGCCGGGCCGAGCTCCGGGGGCCAGACGCGCCACCACTTCAGCCCCGGCATCGACTCGACCGGGGTGCCGTTGACGAACACCTGCTCGATCCGGTCGGCCGTCGGGTTCGGGTTGTCGACCCGGAACAGCAGCAGGCCGCCGTCGTCGTTGTAGGGGGCCTGCTCCACGTAGCGGACGTCCCGCGTGGCCGGGATGAAGGTCATCCCCTCGACCGTCGGCGAACCCGGCGCACCCGGGGGCGGCGGCGCCGTGGAGACGCACGCTGCCGTCACCAGTCCGACGAGCGCCACGACCACCACGAGCGCCGGCGTGACCCGACGAACACGACCCCGACCGAACTGATCCCCCACGGCGCACTCCCCCGAACTGCACGAACCGGACCGATCCACTCCCGCCGGACACCCGAGCAACCGACCCCTTCATGTTAGGTAACCTCACGAATGGGGGCAACGCCCTTCGGGAACCGCCGGTCCGGCATCCCGGAGCCCCCGGACCCGACCGCAGGGACCGGGAGGCGGAACGCAGCGCAGGAAGGACGACGCACCGTGATCACCGCTCGAGGCTTCGACGTCGACTACGGGCGCGGGCAACTCGCCGACCTGCTCGGGGAGCTGGGTCCCTGGGTCGCCGTCACCCAGCCGGAACCCTGGGAGCGCATCCGGACGGGACTCCCGACCGAGCCCTCCCAGGTGCTGTGGTCCGGCGACCTGCGGCCGTCCCACCTCGACGGACTCGTCGACGGGCTGCCGGCGGACGCCACCGTCGTGGGGATCGGGGGCGGTTCGGCGATGGACACGGCCAAGTGGCTCCACCACCGGACCGGCCGCACCCTGGTGCAGGTCCCGTCGCTGCCGTCGGTCGACGCGTGCTTCACCCGCATGACGGCGCTGCGTGACGCCGGCGGCGTCCGGTACGAGGGCGACTCGGTGCCCGAGGTGGTCATCGTCGACTTCGACCTCATCTGGTCGGCCCCGCGGGAGCTCGTCGCCGGTGGCATCGGCGACGTGCTGTCGTGCCACACCGGTCTGCACGACTGGGCGCTCGGTGCCGCCGTCGGCCGGGACGCACCGTGGGACGAGACCTCCGCCGAGCGAGCCCGCGAGTACCTGGACGATCTGGAGGAACTGGCACCGCTCCTCGCTGCGGGTGACGACCGGGGTGTGCAGATGCTCATGGAGTGCCACCGCGACATCGGGTGGTTGTGCCACGAACTCGGTCACGCCCGGTTCGAGGAGGGCTCGGAGCACTTCTGGGCGTACGCCTTCGAGCACGTCACCGGACGGACGATCATGCACGGCGAACTGGTGACCCTGGGGGTGCTGGTCATGTCGACCCTGCAGGGCAACGATCCCGACCGGCCGCGTCGTATCGCGGACGCCGCCGGTGCCCGGACCGACCTGGGCGAGTTGGGCGTGGCCTGGTCCGAGGTGGAGGCCGCCCTCGTGCGCCTGCCGTCGTTCGTCGAGGAACAGGGCCTGTGGTACTCGGTGGCCAACGGGCTGGAGGTCGGGCCCGCCCAGCTCGAGGCTGCCCGCACGGCGCTCCGCGTGGTGGACTGACGGCCAACCGGCCGACCGCCTCCGGCCCGACACCAGGAGCGCCGACGTGCACGACGACCGCAACATCTCCGAGGCCCGGATCGACCGCGTGTTCGGCCAGCGGATCCGACCGGCGGTCTTCACGGCCTCGATCCCGTTCGAGGTCGAGGCCTGGGAGGTGCCCGGCGAGCCGGTCCCGGTCGACGAAGCGGTGTCAGCGGACTACCGGCCGTTCGCCATCGGGTCCGGGTTCGCCCGGCCCTGGGGCACCACGTGGTTCACGATGCGCGCCACCATCCCCGAGGACTGGGGCGGCGAGCACGTCCAGGCGGAGATCCACCTCGCGTACTCCGACATGCCGGGCTTCACCTCCGAGGCCCTCATCTGGACCCGCACGTCCGACGGGGACTGGACGCCCTGGCGCGGGATCCACCCCGCCGCCCACCACGTCACCGTCGCCCGGCCCGCCGTTGGGGGCGAGCGGATCGAACTGCTCGTCGAGGCGGCCTCGAACCCCTCGATCATCGAGGGGCGCCCGGATGCGAACAGCGACCTCGACACGGCGGGGACCACGCCCATCCACACGCTGTCGTCGGCCCGTCTGGTGGTGCGCGACGACGAGGTGCACGGACTGGTGCACGACGTCTCGGTGCTGCGGAGCATCATGCGCCAGCTCCCGCTCGACCAGCCGCCGCGGTGGGAGATCCTCGGTGCCCTCACCGCTGCCATCGAGGCGACCGACCTCGAGGACGTCGGTGGGAGCGCGGCCGCCGCCCGCGCCGCGCTGGCCGACGTGCTGGCCCGACCCGCCCCGGCGTCGGCGCACCGCGTGTCAGCGATCGGCCACGCCCACATGGACACGGCGTGGCTCTGGCCGCTCCGCGAGACCCGGCGCAAGTGCTCCCGCACCTTCGCCAACGTGCTGCGACTGATGGAGGACTTCCCCGAGTTCCGGTTCTGCTGCTCGCAGGCCGCCCAGTACGAGTGGATGCTCGAGGGGTACCCGCACCTGTTCGAGGAGATCCGGGTCCGGGTCGCCGAGGGACGGTGGGTGCCCGTCGGGGGCATGTGGGTCGAGGCGGACACCAACCTGGCGGGTGGTGAGGCGCTGATCCGCCAGTTCACCCACGGCCAGCGGTTCTTCCAGGAGCACTTCGGCGTGCGCTGCACCGAGACGTGGATCCCCGACGTCTTCGGCTACCCGGCGTCGCTGCCCGGCATCATGGAGCACGCCGGGATCGAGCGGTTCCTGACCCAGAAGCTC
>CAINRS010000019.1 GCA_903852755.1 uncultured Actinomycetes bacterium
GCACCGTGACCGACCCTTGGAAACACGCTCGGAGCTGGTGGGATCCACGGCTCCGGACGGCGCGGCCGCTGGAGTCACTCCTCGAACTCTGGTGGAGCGCTGCTTCGGATGAACAGACGGCCCAGTTCCTGCGCCGGATGGCACGGATCTACGCCACCGCGCACATGACGTCCACGCTCGACGCCTCGATCCCCATCGCCGGCATCGGACTCGAGCTGATGGCCTGGGACGCGCTCCGTCGCCGCGAGCAGCTCATCACCGCAGACGAGTTCGACCGCAAGCTCCCCGCCGCGTCCACCCTGCGGCTTGCGCTCCGCCTCGCAGGCATCCCTACCGAGCTGGCACCCACCCTGACGCATCTCGGTGCGTTCGCCTCCGGCGAACTCGTCGACGGCCCCGCCGCGCTCACGCAGCTCCGCAACCGCCTCACCCACCCACCGAAGTCGAAGGCCGAGTGGCCCGGCTGGGAGCCCATGAACGACGGGCGGGACCTCGCGCTCGACTACCTGGGGCTACTGGTGCTGGCCTCCATCGGCTACACGGACAGCTACCGGCCCGTGGTCGGCTTCAGCGGGTACCCAGGATCGGAGCGACCCGTGCCCTGGGAAGAAGGTGTGCACCTCGGTGTGCAAGAACCGGGCAACCAGTGTGCAGACCCCCAGGTCGTCGAGGCCGAAAGCCCCTCAGACCCCGCTCGCCCGTAGGGATCCCGAAATCAGGGGAACACCCCACCGAGGGGTATTCAGCTGAATCCGGGGGACCTGTTCCCCTGAATTCGCCGGTCTGTTCCCCTGAATTCGAGCCGGTGAGGCTCAGCCCCTCACGAACTCGCCCGCTTGGCGATCGACGCGGCGTACTTCAGAACAGCGAGTTCGTAGGAACGGGCGAGCAGCGGCTGCATCTCGGCGAACGTCGCCGCCGACGGCGACAGCACCTGCACCCACCCCATCCACGCATACACCGGGTGCGGCATCAGCACGTCGGTTGCGGTGAAGTCGTCGGCCGTTGACACGACGCCGCCCTTGGATGGACGCGCCGGGCGTGGGCCGAACATCTGCTCGTACCGGGCCGGGGGCAGGCCCACCGCCAGCCTGAACACACCGGGACGGTCGAGCTGGGACGCCCGGTCGTTGGCCCCGTCGTGCTCCTTGATGGTGCAGAAGTAGACACCGTTGGGAAGGATCCCGTCGGGGTTGTAGAACAGCGACGTCTCGCCCCAGCTCGCCTTCGGGATCAGTCCGGCGAAGTTCGTCGTCAGCGCTTCGAGCACGTCGTCGGGAGTCACGGCGGAGACGGTACCGCCGCACGCTCGAGGAAGGCGCTGCGAACTCCGTCGTCAGCGCACCCGAGTCGAGACCGGTGAGAGGAGCAGGAGACACGAATCGCTGTCGAAGTCCTCCACTCCGGCGACGAACCGGAGGTTGTCGCCCATGCTGATCGAACCGTCACCCCCCGTGAGGTTCATGTCGAGCCCCGACACGTCGCGGAACACGAGGTTCGGTCCCGTTGCGGTCACCTCGCTGTAGTCACCCGCGTACACGAGGAAGTCGTAGCGGGTCTCCGCTCCGTCGTGGTTCGCCACGTTCGCAACGTTCCCGTCGAACTCGATGGTGCGGCCTCGGTACCTCTCCACGAACGACGCAACGGTGGCCCCGCAATCCGAGCCAGTGAGGAGCGCCGCCAGGTCCGGGCTGTTGTCGACGGTCAGTGTCTCCTGAGCAGGCGGCGTCGTGGTGGTCGGAGGCGCGCTCGTCGAGGCTGGAGCGTCCGTGGCCGCGGTCGTCGTGGTGACGGTGGTGGAGCACGACCGGTCCACGATCAATCTCGGTGGACCATTCACCGGGGAGCCAGCGGCCGGAAGTTGCTCACAGACCGTCCAGTTCGAGTCGTCGACCACGCCGAACGTGCCACCACCCAGGATCTCGGTCTCGCCCTCGATGCCAGCGCGCCCAATGTCGCTCTTCGCTACGTCGAGCCGCTCGCCGACCACCTCGGGCATGGTGGGCACTGGAGCCTCACCACCGACCCCGCCGCAGCTGACGAGGACTCCGACCAGCCCAATGAGCCCACCGGCCAACGAGCGATGCTTCACATCAACCTCCTCGAGCCACCCTGGCCACAACCGTAGCGACCGGATCGTCGAAGCTCCCTGTCAGGGAGTCGCTGGTGCCTCGGGACTGCGCACCCCGGCAATGGACCAACCGTCATGCGCTGTGGCGCAGGCACCCCGAGTTCGACGCCGAGGCCTGAGCTACACGGTTCGGAATGCCACGACCCAGGCCACGGCGAGTGCGATCTCGACCAGGACGACCGCTGAGGTCACGGCCAGTGCGACCGAACGGGCGTCAGGACGCCCGAGCGGAGCAGCACCGACGATGATCGCAGGAGCCGCAACGGCAACCGACAGCGCCACTCGGATCCGCGCGTCCGGGTCGTCCACCAGGTCCGCCAACGGCAACGACGGCTGCAGGATCACCCACCACCCCGGTCCCGCCACGGCCGCCAGCAGCACCAGCCCGAGCGCCCACCAACCGAGCGAGGTCTGAGGAAGCCACCGGGCACGCGGCGCAGCATCACGTCGTCGCTCGGCCGGCGGTGATTCCACCATCACTCCTCCCCGGTGCAGCGTTGCCGCAGCCACCCGTCACCATCGGACCCCGGCGCTGACGGATTCAGCCCCCGCGCGACCCCGGCACTCGTCACCGCCCGGCCTTCACGGACGGACACGACCGAGGCGACCACCGGTCGAGCGGCGGTCGGAACGGGTCGCTCACGGGATGATGCCCGAGCGGCGCAGGTGCTCGACGACGGCCGCTGCGAGTTCCTCGGGCGGGACCGTGCCGCTCGAGTCCAGGTGGAGCTCGGGCGACTCGGGCGGCTCGTACGGAGAGTCGATCCCGGTGAAGTTCACGAGCTCACCGCGACGCGCCTTTGCGTAGAGCCCCTTGCGGTCACGAGCCTCGGCCGCAGCGAGCCCGGAGTCCACGAAGATCTCCACGAACTCACCGTCGTCGAGGAGCTCCCGGGCCATGCGGCGTTCGGCCCGGAACGGCGAGATGAACGAGGCGAGCACGACCAGACCGGCGTCCACCATGAGCCGTCCGACCTCGGCCACCCGCCGGATGTTCTCCACCCGGTCGGCCTCGGTGAACCCGAGGTCGCGGTTGAGGCCGTGCCGGACGTTGTCGCCGTCGAGCAGGTACGTCCGGTGCCCGAGCGCGTGCAGCTCCCGCTCGACCAGGTTGGCGACCGTCGACTTCCCCGACCCCGACAACCCGGTGAACCACAGCAGCGCCGGACGGTGACCCGCCAGGCGCGCCCGGGCGTCACGGTCGACGTCGACCGCCTGCCAGTGCACGTTGTCGGCGCGCCGCAGGGCGAAGTGCAGCATGCCTGCACCCACCGTGGCGTTGGTGAGCTTGTCGATCAGGATGAACCCACCGGTGTCGCGGTTGGCCTCGTACGGGTCGAACGGAACGGGTCGGTCGAGCGAGATGTTGCACACGCCGATCTCGTTGAGTCGCAGCGTCCTGGCGGCGGTGTGCTCGAGCGTGTTGACGTTGACGGCGTACTTGGGTCGGGCGACGGTCGCCGTGACCGTCCGGGTCCCGATCTTGAGCAGGTACGGCCGCCCCGGGAGCAGCTCCTCGGTCGCCATCCACACCAGGTGGCACTCGAACTGGTCGGCCGCAGCCGGCGGGTCGTCGGCCGCCGCGATCACGTCGCCCCGTGAGATGTCGATCTCGTCCGCGAGCACGAGCGTCACCGACTGACCGGTGACCGCCTCGTCCAGGTCACCATCGGCCGTGACGATGCGCGCCACCTCGGTGTCGTGCCCCGACGGCACCACCCGCACCCGGTCCCCCGGACGGACCCGGCCACCCACCACGGGGCCGGCGAAGCCCCGGAAGTCCAGGTCGGGCCGGTTGACCCACTGGACCGGCAGCCGGAACGGACCCTCGGACCGCTCGTCGTCGACCTGCACCGTCTCGAGGTGCTCGACCAGCGACGGGCCCCGGTACCACGGCGTCTCGGGCGAGCGTGCCGTGATGTTGTCGCCGAGCAGCGCCGAGAGCGGGATGGGCACCACCCCGCCCAACCCGATCTGCTCGGCGAAGCGTGTGTAGTCGGCGACGATCGAGTCGAAGACCCCCTGGTCGAAGCCGACGAGGTCGAGCTTGTTGACCGCCAACACCACGTGGCGGATCCCGAGCAGCGACGCCAGGAAGCTGTGCCGGCGGGTCTGGGTGAGGACCCCCTTGCGCGCATCGACGAGGATCACGGCGAGATCGGCGGTGGACGCGCCGGTCACCATGTTGCGCGTGTACTGCTCGTGGCCGGAGGTGTCGGC
>CAINRS010000020.1 GCA_903852755.1 uncultured Actinomycetes bacterium
ACCACCCGAGGAGCCAGCCGGCGGAACAGACGATCAGGGTGGTGGTCATGTGGCCTCGGATCCCTCGGGGTGGTTCCGGCACGGCGCGCAGGACGAGGCGATGCCGGACGATAGTCCCAACAGGGCGAGTGCCCCCGGGATTCCCCTCCCCGAGAAGGTCGGCTCCGTCGATCTGCTCGCGGCGGTGGGCCTGGACCGGATGGCCGGGTCGGCCTCGGGGGTCACGACGCCGCGCGGGTAGCCTGCGTCTGTCGTCGAGCGAGGAGCAGCGTCGTCCGTGGTCGAGTTCACCGAGGAGCACGAGATCTTCCGCAGGACCGTCCGGGACCTCGTCGTCGAGCAGATCGACCCGTTCGCGGACGAGTGGGAGGACCGGGGAGCGTTCCCGGCACACGAGCTGTTCAAGCGATTCGGCGAGCTCGGCCTGCTGGGGCTCGAGTACGACCCCGCAGACGGCGGCGGTGGTGCCGACCACGCCTTCACCATGATCCTCGGCGAGGAGGTCGGCCGCTGCGCATCCCTCGGCGTGGCCATGGCGCTGGCGGTCCAGACGGACATGGCCACCCCCTCGCTGGCGCGGTTCGGTTCGCAGGAGCTGAAGGAGCGGTACCTGCGGCCGGCGATCGCCGGGGAGATGGTGACCTCGATCGCCGTGTCCGAGCCCGACGCCGGATCCGACGTCGCCGGAATCGCCACGCGGGCGGTGCGCGACGGCGACGAGTGGATCATCAACGGGTCGAAGATGTGGATCACGAACGGGGTGCAGGCCGACTGGCTCTGCCTGCTCGCCCGCACCTCGGACGAGGGTGGCTACCGCGGCATGTCGCAGATCGTCGTCCCCACCGACGTCGAGGGGTTCACGGTCAGCCGCAAGCTCGACAAGCTCGGCATGCGGGCCTCGGACACCGCCGAACTGAGCTTCGTCGACGTCCGGGTGCCGGTGGCCAACACCATCGGCGAGGTCGGCAACGGCTTCCAGCAGCAGATGGCGCAGTTCCAGAACGAGCGGATGATCGCCGGGTACCAGCTGGTCGGAGCCATCGAATCGGCGCTCGAACGCACGGTCGAGTACGTGCGGAACCGGAAGGCGTTCGGGGGCGTCCTCGCCGACAACCAGGTGATCCAGTACGAGCTCGCCGACATCGCCGCCGAGCTCGACATGCTCCGTCACCACCACTGGGTGACGGTGGCGGCGGTCCGGGACGGCCAGGACATCACCCGGCACGCCACGGTGTCGAAGCTCAGGTCGGCCCGGCTCGCCCGGCGCATGGCGGACGCGGCGGTCCAGTTCCACGGTGGGATGGGCTACGTCGAGGAGCTCTGGCCCGCCCGGTTCTTCCGTGACACCCGGCTGTGGTCGATCGGCGGTGGGGCCGACGAGGTGATGCTGCGCACCCTCGCCCGGTCGATCGGCGTGGCCTGAGCGACGCAGGGGTGGGGTGTAGCCTCACCGGGGTACATCAGGGGAGCTCGGAGGACCGGGCTGAGAGGGTGGCTGGCCGCCACCGACCCGAGACCTGATCCGGGTAATGCCGGCGGAGGGAGCATGTCGACGACGGTGGTGGTCAACGGTGGGCCCCGCGGCGTCGTGCCCGAGGTCCCCGAGGCGCTCATCCCGATCGTCCGTTCGGCCGACCGGGTCGTCGCCGTCGACTCGGGATGTGACGTCGCACACCGGCTCGGTCTCGTCGTCGACGTGCTCGTCGGTGACCTCGACTCGGTGTCGCCCGGTGCGCTCCGCCGGGCGAGCGCCCAGGGTGCCGTGGTGGTGCAGCACCCGTCGGACAAGGACCGGACCGACTTCGAGCTCGCACTCTCGCTCGCGTGCGACCGGGTCGCGGCCGACGACGGGCGTGCTGCGACGCGGCACCGGCTCGTGGTCCTCGGCACGGCGTCCGGTCGCGTCGACCACCTGCTGGCAACGGTCGGGACGCTGGCCGGAGCTCCCACCGACCGGTGGCAGGTCGACGTGGTCCTCGACGACCACCACGTCGTGGTGGTCGGACCCGGCCGGACCGACCTGCCGGGGTCGGTCGGCGACACGGTGTCGCTCGTCGCCCTCGGACCCGGAGCGCAGGTGCGCTCCACCGGTGGGCTGCTGTGGCCGCTGCGGGACGAACGCCTCGAGGCGCTCGCGGGTCGGGGCGTGTCGAACCGGGTCGACTCGGCACCGGCGTGGATCGACGTCGCCGAGGGCCGCTTGCTCGCCATCCTGTCCGTCGTCGAGCCGGTCCCGGTCGCCGAACGGATCCCGGTCACCGGAATCCTGGTCACCCAGCATGAGGGGGGTACGACGTGAGCTCACGTCCCGGTCGTCCGTTCACCAGGATCGCAGCCGGCCTGGTCGCCGCGACGCTGCTGCTGACGTCCTGCGGTGACGGACCCGACCAGCCGGCCGCCCGCGAGGTGGTGCTCGTCACCTACGACTCGTTCGCCCTCCCCGAGGCAGCAGCCGCGGCCTTCGAGGAGGCCACGGGATTCCGTATCCGGGTGGTCACCGGGGGTGACTCCGGTTCGGTCCTCACCTCGGCACTGCTCCGCGCCGGCGCGCCCGACGGAGACGTGATCTTCGGGATCGACGGCGCGTCGGCGAGCCGGGTGCTCGCCGAGGACCTGCTCGAACCGTTCGTCCCGGCGGCGGTGGGGTCCGGAGCGGTTCCGGACGCGCTCCGCCTCCCGGGTGAGCTCGCCGACCTGTTGACCCCCGTCGACACGGGCGACGTGTGCGTGATCGCGGACGCCGAGTGGTTCGCGGCCCGCGGGCTCGAGGCCCCGCGCACGCTCGCCGACCTCACCGACCCGCGCTTCCGGGACCTGCTCGTGGTCCAGAGTCCGGTGACCTCCTCGCCGGGGCTGGCGTTCCTCGTCGGGACGGTGGCCGCCGAGGGTGAGGGCTGGCCGGCGTACTGGGAGCGGCTGCGCGACAACGGTGTGCGGGTGCGGCCGAGCTGGGACGACGCCTACAACACCGACTACACGGTCTCCGGTGGGGACCGACCGCTGGTGGTCTCCTACGCGTCGTCGCCGCCGGCCGAGGTGGTCTTCAGCGAGGGGACCCGCACCGCGCCCGCGTCGACGGTGCTCGTCGACACCTGCGTCCGACAGGTCGAGTACGCCGGCGTGCTCCGGGGTGCACCCAACCCGGAAGGGGCCCGTCAGCTCGTCGAGTTCATGCTGGGCCCCGAGTGGCAGGCCGAGCTCCCGCTGACGAACTTCGTGCTGCCGGCCGTGACGGGAACGCCGCTGCCTGCGACGTTCGAACAGTTCGCCGCCCGTCCGACCGACCCGCTCACCCTGCCGGCCGATCGGATCGGCGCCGAGCGCGACGACTGGGTCGAGCGCTGGCGCGAGCTGCTCGAGTGAGCGACCGTCGTCCGCCGGCCGTCCGCCGCGCCGCGGTGGCCGGCACGCTCACATCGGCGGCGGTCGCGGTGCTCGTCGTCGTCCCGGTCCTCGCGGTCGCGCTCTCCGCATTCCGGACCGACGAGACCTGGAGCACCGCGGCGTTCGAGCGGGTCCTCACCTCGGACCGGACCTGGCGCATCGTGGCGGTCACCGTCGCCCAGGCCGTCGCGTCGACAGTCCTGACGCTCGCGGTCGGGCTCCCCGTGGCGTGGACGCTCGGACGATTCGAGTTCCCCGGCCGGCGACTGGTCCGCGTGGTGGCGCTCGTGCCGTTCGTGCTCCCGTCGGTCGTGCTCGCGACCGCCGTCGCCGCGCTGCTCGGGCCCGCCGGGCCACTCGACCTCCGTGGGACGTGGTGGGCGGTGCTCGCGGCACACGCGGCGTTCAACCTGGCCGTGGTGGTGTTCGTCGTCGGGGATGCGTTCGGTCGGCTCGGGGCGTCGGTCGAGGACGCAGCTCGGATGCTCGGGGCGCCGGCGCGCGGCGCGTTCACTCGGGCGACGCTCCCTGCGGTCCGACCCGCAGTGGTGTCGGCGGCCGCCGTGGTGTTCCTGTTCTGCCTCACCAGCTTCGGGGTGCTCGTGGTGCTCGGTGGCGGACGGGTCACGACGATCGAGGTCGAGGTCTACTTCCGGGCGACGCGCCAGTTCGACCTGTCCGGCGCCGCGGTCCTGTCGATCGTGCAGCTCCTCTGCGTCGTCGTCGCGCTCACCGTCGTGGGCGCCCTCCAGCGACGTTCGGGGGCGGCGAGCGGCCGGGTCACGCGTCGCGCGCCGTCGCGCGCCGGCGACCGCTGGTGGGTGGCGGCCACCGTGGGGATCGTCGGGCTCGTCGCCGGCCTGCCGATGGTCGCGCTCCTCGACCGCTCGTTCCGTGTCGGTCGGGCCTACTCGTGGTCGAACTGGACCAACCTGGGATCGGTGCTGGAGGGCACGGGGCTGGCGGTGAGCCCGATCGGTGCGCTGGGTCGTTCGTTGTCCGCAGCGACGCTGGCCGCAGTGCTGGCGACGGCCGTCGCCGTGCCGGCCGCCGTGGTGGCCGCCCGACGGCCGGGTCGGTTGGCCGACCGGGTGCTGATGCTGCCGCTGGCCGTGTCGGCCACCACGCTCGGACTCGGGGTGCTGCTCGTGGCCGGTCGTCCGCCCATCGACCTCCGGGACGCGTGGTGGCTGGTCCCGCTCGTGCAGGCGCTCGTTGCGCTGCCGCTGGTCGTGCGGGTCGTCGCCCCGGCGCTCCGCGCAGTCCCCACCAACGCGCTCGACTCGGCCGCGGTGCTCGGTGCCGGCCCGCGGGCCCGCTGGTGGCGCGTCGAGGTCCCCGCGGTCCGCGGCGCGGTCGCCGCCGGTGCCGGACTGGCCTTCGTGGCGAGCATCGGGGAGTTCGGAGCCACGGTCTTCATCGCCCGAGTCGACCGGGCCACCGTCCCGGTCGCAATCGGCTCGCTCGCCTCGCGTCCCGGCGCTGCGGGCCTGGGTCAGGCCATGGCGCTCAGCTGTCTCCTCGTCCTGATCTGCGGCGCGGTGCTGCTCGTCGTCGACCGGCTCGGCGAGGTCGGCCGGATCGGCACCGCCGGCGCGGCAGACTGAGTCCCGTGGACGTCCGTGCGGAGTTGGAGACCGGCGCCGGAGCCCCCGAGCTGTTCGAGGTGGTCGCCGACCTCTCGACGTACCCGGCCTGGCTCGACATCGTCGGCCGGGTCGAGCCGACCGCGGCCGGGCCCGACGAGTCCGGCCCGGCCTGGCTCGTGGACCTGGTCGGGCGGGTCGGTCCACTCCGCCGGTCCAAGCGCCTCCGCATGGTCCAGACCGAGCACACCCCGCCCGGCTCCGCGACGGCCGGGCGGATCCGCTTCGAGCGCCACGACCTGGACGGGCGGACGCACAGCGACTGGGTGCTGAACGCCACGGTGACGGCCCAGGACGTCGGGAGCCGACTCGAGGTCCACCTCCACTACGGCGGGTCGCTGTGGGTTCCACTGCTCGACCGACTGCTCAGCGACGAGATCCGCTCGTCGCGGGAGCGGCTGGCCGCGCTGGTCGCGTCGTGATCGTCGCCGGCGCACCGGTTCGGCTCTGGAGGGGGCGACCCGCGCCCCTGGGCGCAACGTGGGACGGGGCGGGCACCAACGTCGCGGTCTTCTCGGAGGCTGCGGCTGCCGACCCGGAGGGTCGTGTCTGGCTCTGCCTGTTCGACGAGGAGGGGGGGTGAGATCACCGTCGAGCTGCCCGAGCGCGCCGGACCGGTGTGGCACGGCTACCTGCCCGACGTCGGGCCGGGGACCCGGTACGGATTCCGCATCGAGGCGGCCCGTCGGGGAGCGGGCGACCTCCAGCACCGGGGCAAGCTGCTCCTCGACCCCTACGCCCGCGCTGTGTCCGGCTCGGTGCGCTGGACCGACGCCCTGCTGCCGGACGCGGACGGGGACACGGCACCGGACGTCCCCCGGTCGGTCGTCGTCAACCCGTGGTTCGACTGGAAGGACGACCGTCGCCCGGGGACCCCGTGGCACCGGACCGTCCTGTACGAGGCGCACGTGCGGGGCATGACGGCACGCCACCCCGACGTGCCGCCCGAGCACCGGGGCACCTACCTGGGGATGTGCTCCCCGCCGGTCGTCGACCACCTTCGCGACCTCGGCGTGACCGCCGTCGAACTCATGCCGGTCCACCAGTTCGTGTCGAGCCGCCGTCTGGTGGAGCTCGGTCTGCGCAACTACTGGGGCTACGACTCGATCGGGTTCTTCGCCCCGCACAACACCTACGCCGTCGGCGGGGACCGCGGTCAGCAGGTGCGTGAGTTCAAGGTGATGGTGCAGACGCTGCACCAGGCGGGGATCGAGGTGATCCTCGACGTGGTCTACAACCACACCGCCGAGGGCGGCGCCGGTGGTCCGGTGCTGTCGTTCAAGGGGCTCGACAACGCCGCGTACTACCGGCTCGACCCCGACGACCCCGGGCGCTACGTGGACTACACGGGGACGGGCAACAGCCTCAACATGCGCCACCCGCACGTGCTGCAGCTGATCATGGACAGCCTCCGCTACTGGGTCGAGGAGATGCACGTCGACGGGTTCCGCTTCGACCTGGCCGCTGCGCTCGCCCGTGAGCTGCACGACGTCGACCGGCTCTCGGCGTTCTTCGACCTGATCCAGCAGGATCCGGTCATCAGCCAGGTGAAGCTCATCGCCGAGCCGTGGGACGTCGGTGAGGGCGGGTACCAGGTCGGGAACTTCCCGCCGGGTTGGTCCGAGTGGAACGGCCGCTACCGCGACTGCGTGCGTGACCTGTGGTGCCGGGGGGAGCCCGTGCTCGGTGAGTTCGCCTCGCGGCTCACCGGGTCATCGGACCTCTACGAGCACGACGGTCGCCGACCGCACGCGAGCATCAACTTCGTCACCGCCCACGACGGGTTCACGCTCGCCGACCTGGTCGCCTACGAGCACAAGCGGAACCAGACCAACGGCGAGGACGGCCGTGATGGCACCGACGACAACCGGTCGACCAACTGCGGGGTGGAGGGTCCGACCGATGATCCCGAGGTCCTGGACCGACGGGACCGGCTGCGGCGGAACCTGATCGCGACGTTGCTGTTGTCCCAGGGGGTGCCCATGGTGCTCGCGGGGGACGAGCTGGGGCGGACGCAGGGTGGCAACAACAACGCGTACGCCCAGGACAACGAGGTCTCGTGGCTGGACTGGACGTCGGTCGACTCCTCGTTCCTGGACTTCACCCGCCGGGTCGTCGCGCTCCGGGCCGCCGAGCCGACGCTGCACCGACGCCGGTTCCTGACCGGTGCGCCGGTCGACGACGCCGGCCGGCCGGACGTCGCCTGGTTCCGGCCGGACGGCGAGTTGATGGCGGCAGCGGACTGGGCGGACGGAGGTCGCGGGGTGGTGGTGTGGCTGAACGGCGTGCTCGGTGAGACCGACCGTCGCCGGGAGCCGGTGGTCGGCCGGTCCGTGGTGGTCGCCGTGAACGCCTCGTGGAGCGAGCAGGCGCTCCGCCTGCCCGAGGACCGCTGGGGGTCGGTGTGGGAGGTGCTGCTCGACACCACCGACGTGCACGGGCCCGGCGTGACGCACCCGGCGGGAGCCGCGTTGTCACTGGCGGCGGCCGCCGTCGTGGTCCTGGGTGCCGTCGGGGATCCCTGAGACCTCGGGGTCCCCTGGGTGCTCGAGGCCTGCGTCCCCGGGACGCACCGCCCACCGACCCCGGTGGCGCGTGAGTCCGACCTCGACACCGAACGTCCTCCGCAGTAGTCCGGCGTCGAGCACCGCGTCGATCGGGCCGGCGGCGACGACCTGCCCCGCACGCAGGGCCAGCAGGTGGGTCGCCGAGGGAGGGATCTCCTCGACGTGGTGCGTGACGAGCACCAGGGTGGGGGTCGGCTCGCGTCCGAGCGCGTCGAGTCGCTCCACGAGCTCCTCGCGACCGCCCAGGTCGAGTCCGGCCGCCGGCTCGTCGAGCAGGACCAGCGCCGGATCCGCCACGAGCGACCGGGCCAGGAGCACCCGTTGGCGCTCTCCCGAGCTCAGCGACCCGAACCGTCGTCCGGCGGTGTGCCCGACGTGCTGCCGTTCCAGTTCACTGCGGGCCCGGGCCCGGTCCGCAGCGGTGTAGGTGTGCCACCACGGTTCGAGGGCACCGTGGAGCGCGGTCACCACCACGTCGACGGGGTCCAGGTCCGGACGGATCTGGTCGGCCATGGCCGCCGAGACCAGCGCCGTCCTGCGCCGCAGCGCCCGGACGTCGGTCCGGCCGAGTCGCTCACCGAGGACCTCGACCGTGCCGCTGGAGGGGTGCTCGTAGAGGGTGGCGATCCTCGCCAGGGTGGTCTTGCCGCAGCCGTTCGGTCCGAGCACCACCCAGGTCTCGCCCGGTCGCACCGTCCAGGAGACGTCGCGCAGGAGGTCCCGACCGTCGCGGCGGACGGAGATCCCGGTCAGTCGGAGCACGGTCGTGTCGCTCACCGTCCCTCGCCCTCGTGGTGCAGGTGCGACTCCCAGGTGGCCCACATCGCTGCGTACCGACCATCGAGCGCCACCAGCTCGTCGTGGCTCCCGATCTCGACCACCCGTGCGGCACCAGCCGGGGTGGTCCGGTCGACGACGGCGATGCGGTCGGCCCGTCGGGCCGTCGAGAGGCGGTGGACGATGACGACGGCCGTCCGTCCGTCGAGCAGGGTCTCGAGTGCCGCCTCGACGCGGTGCTCCGACTGGGGGTCCAGGTTGGAGGTCGCCTCGTCGAGGATCAGGACCCTGGGTTCGGCCAGGAACGCCCGGGCGAGACCGAGCAGCTGCCGCTCACCGGCCGACAGCGACACGCCTCGTTCGTGCACCGGGGTGTCGTAGCCCTCGGCGAGCCGGTCGATGAGCTCGGCGACGCCGACGGCCGCGCACGCCCGGTCCAGGTCGGCGTCGGTGGCCCCGGGCCGGCCGATGGTGAGGTTGTCGCGCACGGTCCCGTGGAAGAGGAACGGCTCCTGGGGGACCACGCCGAGCTGGCTGCGCAGGGACGAGATCGTCACGGTGCGCACGTCGATGCCGTCGACGAGCACGGCCCCGTCGGTCGGGTCGTCCGCCCGGGCGAGCAGCTTCGCCACGGTCGACTTGCCGGCCCCGGTGGGCCCCACGACGGCCAGGGTCTCGCCGGGTGCGACGAGCAGGTTGAGGTGCTCGAGCACCAGCGGTCCGGAGGATCCGTCGGGCCCGGTCCGGTAGGCGAAGCTCACGTCCCGCAGCTCGAGCCGTCCGGTGATGGGTGGCAGGGCGACGGCATCGGGGCGTTCGGTGACCCCCGGCTGCTCGGCGAGCAGTTCGGCGAGCTTGCGGGATGACGAGCGACCCTGCTGGTAGGTCGTCGCGAGCTGGACGAGCTGCTGGACGGGAGCGAACAGGAGCCCGAGGAACAGCAGGAAGCTGAACAGGCGTCCCAGACTCAACTCGCCGGCCCGGACCTGCAGTCCCCCCACCCCGAGGACGAGCACCTGGGCCAGGACTCCGAGGGTCTCGCCGATCGACCCGAACACCGCACCCTGTCGAGAGGTCACCAGGTTGGAGCGGAAGTACGACTCCGACAGTCGCTCGTGTCCCGCGAGGCTGTGCTCCTGTCGGTGGAAGGCCGTGACGGTCCGGATCCCGGCGAGGTGTTCCTGCAGGTCGGCGAAGACCAGGGCGACGCGATCCCGCACGACGTCGTAGCTGCGGTTCGATGCGTGCCGGTACCACAGGGACGCGGCCAGCAGTGCGGGGACCACTCCGAGCAGGATCACCAGTCCCATCGTGAGGTCGAGCCAGAGCATCAGGCCGGCGATCACCACCACCGTGAGGCCCTGGACGGCCATCTGCACGAGCCCCTCCTGGAACAGCGCGGTCAGCTGCTCCACGTCGCTCGTCATCCTGGTCGTGATGACCCCGGCGGGTGCTCGCTCGAAGTAGTCCAGTGAGAGCCGCTCGAGGTGCGTGAACACCCGGTTGCGGAGCTGCTCCATGAGCTGCTCCCCGATGCGGATGGTGAGGTTGCCCCGGGCCCAGCCGAGCAGGACGTTGGCGACGATCACGCCCAGGTAGGCGAGCGACACCAGGACCACCACCCGGAGGTCGCCGGCGGTGATGCCCCGGTCCACGCCCACCTGGACGAGCAGCGGCCCGGCGAGCAGTGCCGCGGTCTCGGCGGCGACCAGGACGAGGGCGAGCAGGAGCGGCCAGCGGCTCGGCCACAGGAACCGCCGGAAGGTGAACGGCTCGGCCGGGCCGGGTCGGTGGCTGAAGGCGGGGACGACGAGGTCGTGCTCCGGTTCGCGGTCGAGGATCCGCTGGGCGCGGTCGGCGAGTTCCGGTGGGATCCCGGCGAAGGGGACGCCTCCGGCGACGGGACCGCCGAGCGGGGAGCCGGGCGGCGGCCCCATGCTCACGGTGCGGCTCCGTCGTCCCGGGACGGATCCCCGACATCGGTCCCGGTGTCGGTCTCGGCGTCGGTCCCGGTGTCGGCGTCGAGGGTGGTGGCGAGCACCTCGCGGTAGCGGGCCGAGCGGGCGAGCAGTTCGGCGTGGGTCCCCGTGTCGGCGACCACGCCGTCGTCGAGCAGGACGACCCGTGAGGCCAGGGTGATGGTCGAGAGCCGGTGGGCCACGAGGATGGTGGTCCGTCCCGCCCGGTGCCGATCGAGCGCCCGGTGGATCCTGGCCTCGACGTGCACGTCGATGGCGCTCGTCGCGTCGTCGAGGATCAGCACCTCGGGGTCGACGAGGAGCGCCCGGCCCAGGGCGAGGCGCTGGCGCTGGCCGCCGGAGAGGGTCGACCCGCGTTCGCCGACAGGCGTGTCGTACCCGGCCTCGGTCGCCTCGATGAACCCGGCGGCGTCCACGGCTTGCGCCACCTGCCGGACCTCCTCGGCCGGACCCAGACCCAGCAGGTCCGGTCGTCCGAACGCCAGGTTCTCCCCCAGGGTCGTGGAGAACAGGAACGGCTCGTCGGGTACGACGACCACCGACCGCCGCACGTCGGCGACCGGCAGGTCGCACAGCGCGACCCCGTCGAGCCTGACGGTGCCCGAGCGCGGGTCGTAGACGCGGCACAACAGGCGCGCCAGGGTCGACTTGCCGCTCCCGCTCGACCCCACGATCGCGACGGTCTCACCCGGCTCCACGACGAGGTCGACCCCGCGGAGCAGGTCCGGGCCGTCGCCGTAGCCGAACCGGACGTCCTCCAGCTCGAGGTGTCCCCGGTGCGACCGCACCGTCACGGGGTCGTCGGGGTCGGTGATCTCGGGGACCTCGTCGAGCACCTCGAAGATCCGCTCCGCCGACGCCCGGGCCCGCTGGGAGAGGATCAGGAAGAACCCGAGGAACCGGAAGGGCACCTGCAGCAGGACGATGTACGCGTTGAAGGCGATGATCGCGCCGATCTCGAGCCGTCCCTCGATGACCAGCCAGCCGCCGAGCAGGAGGACCAGCACCGAGCCGACCCGCGGCAGGTTCTCGAGCAGCGGTGCGAGCCGGGCCCGGACGGTGCCCTGTTCGACGTTCGCCCACCGCAGGCGCCGGGCCGCCCGGGCCATCTCGGCGACCTGCCGGGACTCGGCCCCGAATGACTGCACGACCCGGACGCCGGCGATGCTCTCGGCGACCACGCCGGTGACCTCGGCCTGCCGGCCCTGGATGATCCAGCTCAGTGGGAACAGCCGGTTGCGGAGGGCGACACCGATCACGTACACGCCGGGCAGCGCGGCCACAGCGGCGAGCGTCAGGGGGACGCTGGTCGCGAGCATGACCACGACGGCGAGCAGGAACGAGAGGAGCGCCGTGAGGATGAGCGGCGCCACCGCCAGGTACAGCTGGACCGACCGCACATCGGACTGGGCCCGGCTGACGAGCTGGCCGGTCTGCACCCGGTCGTAGAAGCTCGCCGACTGGTCGAGCAGGTGCCGGAAGAGCAGTCCCCGAACGTCGACCTCGACCCGGTAGGCCGTGCGGTAGAGCCCGTACCGGTACACGACGCTCAGCAGGCCGCGGGCGATCGCGAGAGCCGCCAGTCCCACCAGGAAGGGCTCCAGCCGCGACCCGGTGGAGGCGATGGCGTCGTCGATGGTGACCCCGACGACGGTGGGGACGGCGACGTTGATGGTGAGGGCCACGAGACCGACCAGGAACGAGCCGGTGACCACCCACCGCTGTGGGCCGAGCACGGGCCAGAGCCGTCGGATCCACCCGAGCCGGAGTCCCTCCGTCGCTCGCACCGGCGGCAGGGCTGCTGCGGCGCCACCGCCACCCGGGAGCAGGTCCGTCACGGTCGTCGATCGCCGTCGGGCCGACCGAAACGGTCCTCCAGCGCGGACTCCATGGCGCGGTTCAGTGCGGACAGGGCGGTGACCGCCTGCTCCGCCTCGTCGGGCGAGAGGCGGTCGAGGAGGCGCCCGAGTCGCTCGGCCACCAGTGCGTCGCCCCGCAGCAGCGCTCGACGTCCCGCAGCGGTGAGGGAACAGATCACGCGACGTCGATCCGCCGGGTCGGCCTTGCGGGTGACGAGCCCCCGTTGGGCCAGCCCGTCGACCAGCGAGGTGACCGTCGGCGGGGTCACGTCGAGCAGTTGCGCCACCTGCGACGCCGGTCGGTCGCCAACGTCGAGGAAGACGAGGACCCGGTACTGCGCCAGGCTGAGGTCGTCCTCGGCGAGGGCCGTTCCGGCGACCTTGGCGAGGCGGGCGGCCGCCCGCACGGCGTCGGCATTCCGGCGCTGGTGTCGCCGTTGTCGTTGGGGCACCGCAGGAGCCTACGCGGTCATTCGGTCATCGAAGTAGCTGGGCGGGGCGGGTCCGGCCTCGATCGACACGGGGGAGTCAATAGAGTGCGGTCGTGCGCGTGGCGTCCACTCCGGCCGGATCCGGCTGATCACACGGTGGGCACCGCCGCCGGCATCATCGCGATCGTCGCCCTGATCGCCGCCAACGCCTGCTTCGTCGCCGTGGAGTTCGCCATGGTGGCCGTCGACCGCTCGGAGCTCCGACGACGCGCCGAGCTGGGCTCGCGGACCGCAGGCATCGCAGCCCGACTGCTCGACCGGCTCTCGTTCCACCTCTCCGGCGCGCAGTTCGGCATCACGGTCGTGAGCCTCGGCCTCGGGGTCCTGGCGGAGCCGGTCCTCGCCCCGATCGTCGCCCCGGTGCTCGAACCGCTGCTCGGCGCTCCCGCAGGGCTCACCTGGTCGGTCGTGCTCGCCCTCGCGCTCACGACGGTGGTGCAGCTCGTGGTCGGTGAGCTGATCCCCAAGGGCGTGGCGGTCGCACGCCCGGTCACGACGGTCACCCGCCTCGCACCCGCCATGGCGGCGTTCAACACCGTGTTCCGGCCCGTCATCTGGGCGTCGAACCGGGTCGCGGACGGTCTGCTCCGGCTCGTGGGTGTCGAGCCCGCCGACGAGCTCTCGGGCGTCCGGAGCCGCGAGGAGCTCCGGAGGATGGTGGCAGCATCGGGTGCCGAGGGGTCGATCGCACCGGCGGAGCACCAGCTGCTCGCCCGGGCGTTCCGTTTCCTCGACAAGAACGCGGCCGACGCCATGACCCCGCGGCCCGAGGTGGTGTCGGTCCCGGACGACAGCGACACCGGCGCCGTGATCGACGCGTCGGTCCGGACCGGCCTGTCGCGCATCCTGCTCCACCACGGGTCGATCGACGAACTGCGGGGTGTCGTGCACGTCAAGGAGGTGCTCGGCCTCGACGCCGCCGACCGGCGCAGCTCGCCGGCGGTCCACCTCGCCCGGCGGGTGCCGTTCGTCCCCGAGACGGCGCCGCTCGAGGACGTCCTGCGTCAACTCCGCGAGGACGGCCTGCACCTCGCGGCGGTGATCGACGAGTTCGGGTCCGTGGCCGGTGTGGTCACGATCGAGGACCTGATCGAGGAGATCGTCGGCGAGATCGACGATGAGCACGACCCCGCACAGTCCTCCCCGGTGGCCGCCCGCCCGGTCGTCCCGGGCGGTCCGGTGGTCCTGAGCGGGCGGCTCCACCCCGACGAGGTCGAGGAGGCCAGTGGCCTCGTGGTGCCGCCCGGTCCGTTCGACACGCTGGCCGGCTTCGTCCTCACGCTGCTCGGACACATCCCCGCCGTGGGGGCGTCGTGCTCCCACGACGGGTGGACGCTCACGGTCGTGGAGCTCGACGGTCGGCGTGTCGCGAGCGTCCGTCTGGAACCGCCGCCACCGACACCGGTCGAGGTGGACGGGTGAGCTGGTGGTGGGTGCTGCTCGCGGCCGCCGGGCTGCTCGCCGGCAACGCGTTCTTCGTGGCGGTCGAGTTCGCCCTGCTCGCAGCCCGGCGCAGCCGGGTCGAACAGCTCGCCGAGGAGTCCAGGTTCGGGGCCGTCACCGCCCTGCGTCAGATGCGGAGCCTGAACGTCCAGCTGGCAGCGTGCCAGCTCGGCATCACCGTCATGTCGCTGCTGCTGGGCTGGTTGGTCGAGCCGTCGGTCGGCCACCTCGTCGAGGGGTGGGTGGCGTCGTCGCCCGTCCCACCGGCCGCTGCCACCGCGGTCGGTGTCGGCCTCGCCCTGCTCGTCGTCGCCTGCTTCCACATGGTGCTCGGGGAGATGGTCCCCAAGTCGGTGGCCCTGACCGCCCCGGAACGGGTCGCCACGACGCTCGCCCCGATCCAGCGGGCCGTGGTGCTCCTCACCCGGCCGGTCGTGGTGGTCCTCGACCGGCTCTCACGGTGGGGGACCCGTCTGCTGCGCATCGAGTCGACCGACGAGCTCAGCGAGGCGCGCTCCGCCAGTGAGCTCGGGGTGCTCCTCGACGAGTCGGTCGCCGGCGGTGGCCTGGCCCCGACGGAGCACCTGCTCCTGTCGGGTGCACTCGGGTACCTGGGTGGGACCGTCGCCGACCACATGGTGCCGGTGGAACGGGTGGTGACCGTCGACCGGGGCGCGACGGTGTCCGAGGTCGAGCAGGTGGTGCACGGGTCCGGTCACTCCCGGGTGGTGGTCGTCGACCGGGCGACCGGCGAGGTCGCCGGGTTCGTCCACGCCAAGGGGCTGCTGCGGATCCCGGAGGAGCGGCGGTCCCGGCCGCTGCCGGCGACCGTCGTCATCCCCCCGGTGTGGGCACCTGCTGACGCCCCGCTCACCGAGGTGCTCGCCGACCTGCGCGCCCGGCGACGCCACCTCGCCGTGGTGCCCGTCGAGCCGCTGGCCCCCGGCGCCGCTCCACGACTCGGCGGACTCATCACGCTCGAGGACGTCGTCGAGGCGATCGTGGGGGACATCCGGGACGAGAGCGACCGGCGGACGGGCCGGTCGTGAGGGCGGAGCAGCGTGAGGTGGTCGCCGCGGCGCTCGGTGACGGGACCGAGGTGCTCGACGCCCAGCGCCTCTCCGCCGGCGCCTCGCGCCAGACCTGGCGGGTCGAGGTCCGCCGTGGTGCGCGCGTGTGGTCGGTGATCTGCCAGCGGGAACGGCCCGGTGGAGCGCGCGCGAGGACGGGGCTCTCGGGTGAGGCGGCACTGCTCGGCGACCTCGCCGAACGGGGCGTCCCCGTGGCCGCGGTCCTCGGGGCGGACGCACGCGCCGCCGGGGTCGAGGACGCGCTCGGATCCTGGATCCTGCTCGAGGAGGTGGCCGGGGAGACCGTGCCACGCCGGGTGCTCGACGCCCGGCCGGAGCGGGCGCAGCGACGCGCGCTCCTCCGGCAGATGGCCGGCGCGCTCGCCGGGATCCACCGCCTCCCGCCCTCCGGTCGTCACGGGCTCACCGCCGTCGACCAGGTGGCCGCCTACCGGGGGATCCTCGACGTGCTCGGGGACCCGCGGCCGTGCTTCGAGCTGGCGTTCGCGTGGCTCGACGCGAACCGGCCCCCTCGGACAGCGACGGCCGACCGGGTGGTCCACGGGGACTTCCGATTGGGCAACGTGATCGTGGACGACGCAGGCCTCGTGGCAGTGCTCGACTGGGAACTGGCCCACCTCGGCGACCCCGTCGAGGACCTGGCCTGGTGCTGCCTGCGGGCGTGGCGATTCGGCTCGACCGAGCCCGCAGCCGGCCTCGGCACCGTCGAGGAGTTCCTGGCCGACTACGTCGCGGCCGGGGGCGCACCGGTCGATCCGGTCGTCCTCCACTGGTGGCAGGTGCTCGGCACCCTCAAGTGGGGGATCATGTGCCTCGTGCAGGCGGCCACCCACCAGGGCGGCTCCACCCGGTCGGTCGAGCTCGCAGCGATCGGGCGCCGGGTCGCCGAGGTCGACGAGGACCTGCTCGACCTGCTCGACGGTCCCCACCCCTACGATCCACCGGCACCGGCCGCCGTCGGTGGAGCGCCCTGGTCGGGCCTCGGCGGGCCCGGAGGTCCGGCGGTGCGGCCCTCGGCCGAGGAGCTGCTCGAGGCCGTCGCCGAGCTCCTGCTGCAGGTGCGCGACGAGGTCCCGGGTCGCACCGGGTTCCTCGCCCGGGTGGCGGGCAACGTGGTCGACCAGGTGGGACGCGAGCTCCGCGTGGGACCTGAGCTCGCGTTCCGGCACCGGGAGCGTCTGGCTGCGTTCGGTGTCGCCGACGACGCCGGTCTCGCAGCGCTGGTGCGGTCCGGGGCGCTGTCGGTCGACGACCGGGCGCTGCTCGACGCGCTGCGGGGAACCGCGCGTGACACGCTGTCGGTCGTGCACCCCGGCTACTGGACGGTTGGGTGAACGTGGCCCGGGTCCTGCTGCTCTCCCCGCACTTCGACGACGTCCCGCTGTCGCTCGGGCAGTCGCTCACCGACGGTCACCTGCGTGGTCACGACGTGACGGTCGTCGTGGTGTTCAGCCGGACCAACTGGACCCAGTGGTTCCATCCGGCGCTCGACACGCCGCGGATCCTCGCCGCATCGGCGTGGCGTCGGGGCGAGGAGGCGGTGGCCGGCCGACGGTTCCGGTACCGGGTCCGGACCCTCGGGCTGCCGGAGTGGATGCTGCGGACCGGCCGCTCGGACCTCGAGGGGCTGCTCGACCCGTCGGTGGACGTCACCAGTGACCCGACGGTCGAGGTGGTGCTCGACGCCGTCGGACGGTGGGTGGCGGCGTCGGACGCGGTGGCGGTGTGCGCCGCCGTCGGCCACCACGTCGACCACCAGGTCGTCCGCGAGGTCGGGGCCCGCCTCGCCGGGCGCGCGGATGTCGACGTGGCGTTCTACGAGGACCGTCCGTACGCCGCGATCGTCCCACCCGACGACCTCACCGCAACCGGGGACCGGCTCGCTGTCCGGTTGGCCCGACCGGTCGACCGGGTCGCCGTCTCGGGTCCGGTCACTCCGGAGCTCCACCGGCGCCTCCGTCGCACCTACCCGAGCCAGATCGACGAGTTGTTCACCACTGCGATGGCGGCCGACGCCACGGCCGGCGCCGTGGAGCGGGTGTGGGTCCCGGCGCAGGGTCACGGGTTCTGGCCGGTCGCGTCGGTCGACCGGTAGCGTGGCCGGATGCAGATCGGTGTGCTCGGAGGGACCGGACCGGCCGGGAGTGGACTCGCCGCCCGGCTCGCCTCGGTGGGGTTCGACGTCGTGGTGGGCTCGCGGTCCCGCTACCGGGCCATGGAGGTCCGTGACCGCCTGCTCGAGCAGCACCCGGGCCGGGAACTCTCGATCGAGGCCGGTGACAACCACGCCGCCTCGTCGGCCGACGTCGTGTTCATCGCGACACCGTGGGACGCGGCGGCCTCGACGGCGTCGGAGTGCGCCGACGCGCTGAGCGGCAAGGTGGTCGTGTCCATGGCCAACGCCCTCGCCCGTGTCGGGCACGAGTTCCAACCCCTGGTTCCTCCCCGCGGCTCCGTCGCCGCATCGGTGCAGGCGGCGGTGCCCCGTTCCCTCGTGGCCGCGACCCTGCACCACGTGCCGGCCAAGGAGCTCGGTGACATCGCCCACCCCGTCGAGTCCGACGTGCTCGTGTGCTCGGACCACCCCTCGGCGACGGCGACGACGATCGACATCGTGTCGAAGATCCCCGACCTGCGGGCCGTCGACGCCGGTGAGCTCTCCAACGCAGCGCCGATCGAGGCGTTCGCCGCCGTGCTGCTCCAGGTGAACGTCAAGTACCGCACCCGCGTGGCGATCCGCTTCACCGGCCTCCCGCACTGACCCCGGGCGGCGCTGGCGTGCGGCTCTTCGACACGGCCCGTCGCTCCGTCGTCCCCTTCGAGCCCGGGGGACGCGTGGTCACGATGTACACGTGCGGGATCACCCCGTACGACTCGACCCACCTCGGGCACGCCGCCACCTACCTGACCTACGACGTGCTGCAACGGAGGCTCCGGGACCTCGGGTACGACACCAGGTGCGTGCGCAACGTGACCGACGTGGACGACAGCATCCTGCCCAAGGCCCGGGAACTCGGGGTCCACTACCTCGACCTCGCCGCCGGGGAACTGGCGCGGTTCCAGGCCGACATGGTGCGGCTCGAGACGATCCCGGCCTGGTCCGAGCCCCGGGCCACCTCGGCCATCGCCGACATCCGTGGGTTCATCGGCATGGTCCTCGACACGGGTCACGCCTACACGGCCGGCGGCGCCGTGTACTTCGACGTGGCGACCGCGCCCGGCTTCGGTCTCCTGAGCCACCTCGAACGGGACGAGATGCTGGAACTCGCAGCCGAACGTGGTGGCAACGTCGATGACCCCCACAAGCGTGATCCGCTGGACTTCGTCCTGTGGCAGCCGTCGGCGGACGACGAACCGTCGTGGGACACGCTGTGGGGCCCCGGTCGGCCCGGCTGGCACATCGAGTGCTCGGCGCTGTGCCTGCGGGAGCTCGGCACGACGATCGACCTCCACGGGGGCGGGAGCGACCTGATCTTCCCGCACCACGAGTGCGAGGCGGCCCAGTCCGAGGCGGCGACGGGGGAGCCGCTCGTCCGGCACTGGATGCACCAGGCGATGGTGCGGATGGACGGCGAGAAGATGTCGAAGTCACTCGGCAACCTGGTGTTCGTCTCCGATCTCGCCGAGGTCTGGGACCCCCGGGCGATCCGGCTCGCCTGCGTGGGGCACCACTACCGCGACAGCTGGGAGTGGCACGACTCGCTGATGGGGGTCGCCGACGAGCGTCTGCGTCGGTGGGTGGCCGCCGGCGAGGGCAGCGGGGCCCTCGATCGGGTCCGGGCGGCGCTCGACGAGGACCTCGACACCCCGGCGGCGGTGGAGGAGATCGACGCCGCCGTCGACGCCGGTCTCGGCGTCTCCGAGGCTGCGGCGCTGCTCGGGGTGGTGACCACTCGTCCGGTGGTCTGAGCAGCCGTCGTCGGCGCCTGTGTGAACTCTCCGGCAACTCCCCGAGCCGGACCGCATCCGACCGCTAGCATCCCGCCCGTGGGACGCTCGGCCGGTCAGATCCAGGGGATCGCCAGGACCCTGCTGACGCCGCCGTTCCGGTTCCTCTGGCGGGTCACGACCGAGGGGATGCACCACGTCCCGGCGCACGGCGGTGCCATCATCGCCCCCAACCACATCTCGGTGCTCGACTCGTTCTTCGTCCCGCTCGTGCTGCCCCGGCGGATCACCTACGTCGGCAAGGCCGAGTACCTCGACGACTGGCGGACCCGCTACCTGTTCCCCGCCATGGGGATGATCCCGATCGACCGGACGGGCGGTGACGCCGCAGCGGCCGCGCTCGACGCCGCGGCCGGACTGCTCGACGCAGGTGAGCTCTTCGGCATCTACCCGGAGGGCACCCGCTCCCGTGACGGGTCACTCCACAAGGGGCACACCGGGGTGGCCCGGTTGGCGCTGCGGACGGGCGCGCCGATCGTCCCGGTCGGGATCATCGGGACCGACAGCGTGCAGCCGCCCGATGCCCGGTTCCCGATCCCGTTCCGCAGGGTGCACATCCGCTTCGGTCGGCCCGTCGAGGTGGGTCGCTACGCCAGCCGGGACGACGACCGGATGGTCCTGCGCCAGATCACCGACGAGGTCGTGTACGAGATCCGCAGCCTGACGGGGCAGCACTACGTCGACGAGTACGCATCTCGTCCGGGTCGTCCCGCTCCCGAGGTCGTGGCGCCGGTGGTCCCGATCCGACCGGAGGTCGACGCGCCCGCCCCGGCGGCAGCCTCGCGGGTGGTCGTCGCGTCGGCAGCGGTGGGGGAGACGCCGGTGGTGCCCGCCGGTGCCGACGACGACGGTGTCGAGCGTCGCTCGTCGGCCTCGGTCCTCGCCGCCCGACCGCTCGACCTCGACCTCGCCCTCGCCTGAGCTGCGTCCCGGGTCGGTCGACCGCTCCGGCCTGCCATCAGGGCCGGCCGATCAGGGCCGGGTCGGTCAGCGCCGACGCAGGAGGACCTCGACGGTCCGCTCCACGGACCCGTCCGCTTCGACGAGCACCCGGCCGGCGTCGGGAGGCGAGGTGACCGTGCCGCCGACGACCTCGACCTCGTACCCGCCCGGGTAGGCACGGCCGGGCACGACGATGCTCGTCGGCGCGGTGATGCCGGGGTCGGACCGGTACGTGAACCGGTAGACGCCCGAGGCCGGATCGAACGACTGCGACAACGGCGTGCCCGCCGTGGCCTGGGCCGACGGCCGAACGATCTGGGACTCCACCACGTCGGGGTACCGGCCCGATTCCCAGTGGAACCAGCTGAGGAGGCGCTCGTCGGCGAGTCGGACCGGTGCGGTGACGTTGAGCGGGCTGGCCGAGGCGCCGAACTCGGTGAGCATCGCCGGTCCCTGCCACCGCCCGGCGAGCCGCTCGGCCCGGTCGAAGGCCTGCTCGAACACGCCGCCGCAGAGGGCGCTCGCCGCGGGTGGCGGTGCCTCGGGCGTGCCGCCGTCGGTGTAGAGGCAGTACGTGTGGAAGGACAGTCCGCCGGGGCCGCCCGTCGGACCGGGGCGTGCCATGGTCGTGTCGGAGTAGATGGGGAACAGCGCCTGGGGCGTCCACCACACGGGCATGTCGGGTGCCACTGCCCGGACCGCCTCGGTCACGATGGTGTTGGCCCGTGTCGCTGCCGCGTCGAGGTCCGGGCAGTTGCTGAGACCGCAGGCCAGCAGGGCGCTCCCGGGGTAGGGCTCGTTGATCACCTCGACGCCGATGACGTTGGGCGCATCGGCGTGGCGGGCGGCCACGGCGGCGACGCCGACGGCGTAGGCGTCGACCACCCCGAGGTCGCTCCCGGGGGAGGTCCGGGCGTTCGCCCACCACTCGTCCCACTGCCGGTTCGACCGGGGTGCGGCGTAGGCGGCGGCCCAGCCGATGTCGAGCCCGGCTGGCGGGTCGGCCGACAGCGCGGCGGCACCGGGAGAGGTGGCCCACGTCGGCATGCCCCAGAACACGTCCTGGTGGAAGTCGAGCAGGACCCACAGACCACGCTCGCCGAGTGCGTCGACCACCGACCGCACCCGATCGACGTACTCGTGGTCGACGACGCCCGGCGACGGCATCACCGCGGCCGGCCACACACCGAGCCGGATGCCGTTGAACCCGTCCCGGGTGATCCGGTCGAGTTCGGCTCCGCCGAGTTCGGTGGGCGTGAGCTCGCTCAGGAACGGCGGGGACTTCTCCACCGAGTTCAGGCCGTGGATGATGACGTCCCGTCCGGCGGCGTCGACGAACCGGGACCCCTCGAGCCGGATCGGCCCGAGCAGGTCGGGAGCGGGTGCGTCGACCACTGGCGAGTCCGGTGCGAGCGGCACCGTCGGGGTCGGACTGCAGGCGGCCACGATCACGGACACGCACAGCAGCATCCCGGTGATCGCCGCAGTCGTCCGCCCCGCCACGGGGTGAAAGGGTAGCGAACCTCGCCCGGGCGCGCCGGTAGTCTCGCCCCCCATGGCCGACATCACCGTGAGCCTGCCGGACGGCTCGGAACGGACTCTGCCCCAGGGGGCGACCGGCGCCGACCTGGCGGCGTCGATCGGGAAGCGACTGGCCCGTGACGCCGTGGTGGTCGAGGTCGACGGTGCACCCCGTGACCTGTCGGCACCGCTGCACGACGGCGACCGGGTGCGGATCATCACGGTTCAGGATCCGGCGTCGGCGGAGCACCTGCGGCACTCGACGGCCCACGTCCTCGCCCAGGCGGTGCTCGAGCTCTGGCCGGGTGCGACCTTCGCCGGAGGTCCCCCGATCGAGCACGGTTTCTACTACGACTTCGAGCTCCCGGACGGCGGGACCTTCACCGAGGACGACCTGGAGCGCATCGACGCCAAGATGCGCGAGATCATCGCCGCCGACCAACCGTTCGAACGCTTCGAGCTGCCGCTCGACGATGCCCGGGAGCTCATGGCCGACCACCCGTACAAGCGGGCGTTCATGGATCTCGCAGCGAGCGGTGACGACGCCGACGGCGAGGTGTCCGGTGACGGCGTGATCAGCTTCTACCGGAACACGCCGACCTTCGTCGACATGTGCCTGGGCCCGCACGTCGCCTCGACCGGTGGCCTCGGCAACTTCCGGCTCACCCGTCACGGCGGCGCCTACTTCCGGGGGTCGGAGCGCAACCCGATGCTCCAGCGCATCTACGCCGTGGCCTTCCCGACCGCTGCGGAACTCGAGGAGCACCTGCGCGTCCAGGCCGAGGCGGAGCTCCGTGACCACCGTCGGCTCGGTGTCGAACTCGACCTGTTCTCGTTCCCCGAGGAGATCGGATCAGGGCTCGCGGTGTTCCACCCCAGGGGCGGGATCGTGCGGCGCCTCATGGAGGACTACAGCCGGCGTCGCCACGAGGAGGCGGGCTACGAGTTCGTCTACTCGCCGCACATCACGAAGGCGGACCTGTTCGAGACCTCTGGGCACCTGCAGTGGTTCGCCGACGGGATGTTCCCGCCCATGCAGGTCGACGTCCCCGATGGGGCCGACGACGGGGCGGCGGGGACGACCTACTACCTGAAGCCGATGAACTGCCCGTTCCACATCCTCATCTTCCGCTCGAGGATGCGCTCCTACCGCGACCTGCCGCTCCGCCTGTTCGAGTTCGGCACCGTCTACCGCTACGAGAAGTCCGGGGTCGTGCACGGCCTGACCCGGGTCCGCGGGATGACCCAGGACGACGCCCACATCTTCACCACCGAGGAGCAGATGCCCGATGAGCTCGCCGGGACGCTCACGTTCGTGCTCGACCTGCTCCGTGACTACGGCCTCGACGACTTCCACCTGGAACTGTCGACGCGGCCCCCGGAGAAGGCGGTCGGGACCGAGGCCGAGTGGGAGCGGGCCACCGAGGCCCTCCGCGGCGCGGCCGAGGGGATGGGCCTCGCGCTGGTGCTCGACGAGGGCGGCGGGGCGTTCTACGGCCCCAAGATCTCGGTCCAGGCCCGGGATGCGATCGGACGGACCTGGCAGATGTCGACCATCCAGGTGGACTTCCAGCTCCCGCAGCGCTTCGACCTGACCTACGTCGGTCCCGACGGCGAGCGGCACCGCCCGATCATGATCCACCGGGCCTTGTTCGGATCGGTGGAGCGGTTCTTCGGGGTGCTCGTGGAGCACTACGCCGGGGCCTTCCCGGCGTGGCTCGCCCCGGAGCAGGTCCGGGTCCTGCCCGTCGCCGACACCCACCTGGACTACGCGCTCGAGGTCGCCGCACAACTGCGTGGAGGAGGGTTCCGGGTGGACGTCGCTCCAGCGGACGAGACGCTCGGCAACCGGATCCGCCGCGCCAAGGGCGACAAGCTGCCGTACGTGCTCGTGGTCGGTGACGACGACGTCGCGCACCGCACCGTGGGGGTGAACCCCCGGGGGGGTGAGGTCGAGCGTGACGTCCCGCTCGGCTCGTTCGCCGAGCGGCTCCACGGTGACGTCGAGTCCAAGCGGTGAGCAGACCGGTGAGCGGATCGTGAGCCTCGACCACCTGTGGGCGACCTGGCGGTCGCAGTACGTCAACGAGGTGGTGTCGGCCGGGCACTCGCCGACCGGTGGTCCGGACCACGGTTCGTTGTTCGAGCGCATCCTCCGATCGAGCGCGCCCGACGGGTCCACCCACATCGT
>CAINRS010000021.1 GCA_903852755.1 uncultured Actinomycetes bacterium
CCCTGCTCACCGTGCATGAACTGGCTGAGGGTCCAGTTCTGCGACTCGATCCCGAGCTGGATCCACTGTGACTCGTTCCACGACTCGAACGGCGTCCCGGTCACGTCGAAGTCGGCGAGACCGAGACCCTGGGCGGCGTTCTGCTCGGCGTTGGTGATGACGAGCTGCTCCTGGTCGACCGGGGTGTCCCAGGGCAGGTCGGTCTCGCCGTTCCACATGGAGACCTTGGCCTTCTCGTAGAGCTTGTCGAGCGAGGGCCGGGCGCCCTTGGTGTAGTCCCACGTGAAGATCGCCTCGGCGTGCTGCGCGACGCTCGAGATGACCTCGTCACGGTCGGTATTGGTGACCGCCAGGATGGCCTCGATGTCGTTGACGTCGGCTCGCCCGATCATCTCGTCGTAGGTGCTCATGGTTGGTCCTCCCCCGGCGTGGTGACCGCCGGACTGGTGGTTGGGTTGGTGGTTGGGTCGGTGTTCGGATCGTTGGTCGATCGGCGTGCAGGGGCCCGCTCCCGGTCGAACCCGGGCAGGAAGAACTCGTGGACGAGCGCACCGACCACGACGGGGTCACCCAGGTCGTCGCCCGACGGGTCGACGAGGTGCGAGACGATCTGTCGTGCGGCCCAGACCGACGCCGCCGCACCCCGCTCGTCGGAGCCGGCGAACGGGGCCAGGGCAGGGCCCATCGCTCCGGCGGCGGCGTCCAGCACCTGGTCGAACCCGCCCAGGGCGAGCTGGGCCTTGATCGACGCCGGGTCGTGCTCGAGCACCAGTTGCAGCGCCTCGTCGCCGGAGAGGAACCGGTGGGCAGAGACGATCGCCCGGGTCAGGGCGTCGCCCAGATCGGTGGACTCGGCCACGTCGGCGGCGACGGACCCGGCGAGCTGGGTGACCATCCGACGGGTGCCCGCCTGGAACATCGCAGCCTTGCCACCCGGGAACAGCCGGTAGAGGGTCGCCCGCGAGATCCCGGCGGCCCGGGCGACGTCGTCGACGGTCGTCTTGGCCAGACCCCAACGCAGCACGCACTCCTCGAGTGCATCGAGCGCCCGGTCCTCCGGGGAGCCCGAGGAGTCGTCGTGTGGCACCGGTCCCCCGGATGGCACCGGTCCCCCGGATGGAACCGGGGCGCCCACGGCGCTGCTGGGGTGCTTGCCGGCGACCACGACCACGGGTGGAACAATAAGACCGAATCCGTCTCACTGGCAACGCGCCCTGCCTGTGACTTCCGGCTCCCGGCGCAACCGGACTCCCGCTCCCGACCGCCCCGGATCCCGACCATCGAGGTTCTCGGTGCACCAGACCCCGCCGGCGGGGGCCGAATGCACCGGGAACACCGGGGTGGGTCCGACGGGCGGGTGCCTGCTCGCTCAGTCGGCGGCGATACCGCCCAGGAACTGGGTCCGCACCAGCTCGGTCGTGGCCGCTCGGTCGCCCAGGTCGATCCCCGCCGGGCTGGCGAGCACCGACAGCGTCATGCGGGTCAGGTAGTCGGCCGCCCGGTCCGGGTCGACGCCCGGTCGCAGGCGCCCGGCGACCTGCTCCGCGACGAGCAGGCGACGCAGCTCGTCACGGATCACCCCGTGGACGAGCGGGTCCGACGGTCGCAGGGCGGCGGCGAGCTCCTCCACCTCGGCGTCGTCGATCGTCGCCATGATCCGGCTGCGGGCGATCATGTCGGCGCCGACCACCAGGCCCGTCACGAGCCGGTCCTCGAGCGTGGACTCCCCCGCCACCGCCCGGCCGACCCGCCGCCAGAACCGGGCCACCTCCCAGGTGGCCGCCTCCTGGACGAGCTGCTCGCGCCCGCCGGGGAACTGCCGGTAGATCGTGGTGCGCGACAGCTCCGCCTCGGCGGCGACGTCCTCGAGCGAGAAGCGGCGCACTCCGCTGCGCTCGGCACACCGGACCGCTGCGGCGAGGATCCGGTCGCGGGCACCCGTCGGCGGATCGGCGTCAGCCACCCACCGACCCACGGTCGGAGTGCTGCGCTGTCCGGCCCGTCACGGCCGGGGGCAGGTCGGGGTGGTCCTCGACCGGGGTCTCACCACCCTGCGCCTGCACGCGGGCCTGCCGGCGCAGCACGAGCACGTAGCCCCCCGCAGCGATCGCTGCGAAGAGCCACCACTGGAACATGTACGACAGGTTCTGGCTCGCCGACGGCACCTCGACCGAGACCCGGGACGGGAGCGCCGTGGACTGTCGGGGCACCTGGGCGTCGAGCAGCACCCACGCCGGGGCGAGCGGGTAGGGCACCTGCGCACCCAAGCGCTCCAGGTCGACCCGGTTGAGGACCTCGAGCCGCCCACCCTCGGGGTCGACCGCGCCGAGGCCGCCCCGGGTCTGGTTGAGTTGCACCACCCCGGCGACCTCGACCGGTCCGGTGGGTGGCTCGGCGCCCGGGAACGGGGGCCCCGGCGGGTCGGGGTCGACGTTCGGGACCCACCCGCGCACCACCGCCACGGCGGTGCCGTCGGCCTGCACGAGCGGTGTCAGGATCCACGAACCGGGGGCACCGTTGTACGAGCGGTTCCGGACGACGACCTCACCGGCGGGGTCCCACGTCCCCGACAGCACCACCCGTCGGTACTCGGCATCGGCCGGGACCGATCCGACGGGGGTCCCGGGCGCCACGACCTCGTCGAGGGGCACCGGCTCCCCCTCCGAGCGGGCCTGGATCCGCTCGGCCCGGGCGGACTCGTCGAGGAACCGGTCCCGCTGCCAGAACCCGAGCACGATCAGCACGATCACGCCCACCACGACGAGCACGTGGCTCACGATCCAGGCCGGCCGTCGGGCGAAGTCCCACACCGACCAGCACCCTACGTGGACCGGATCGCCGACGGTACAGCGCCCCCCGCCTAGCGTGGCGGCGTGGATCACCCTCCGTCCCCCACGACCGCCACGCCGGTCCCCGCAGTCGACACCTCCCCCGAGCGACTGCGCGGTCTCTGGCGCTGGAACGTCGGACTCACGGTGCTGCACGCAGCACAGGCCGTGCTCATCCTCGTGCTCAGCGGCGGGTTCGCGATCACGATCACCTCGACGTTCCCGACCGGACCCCCGGGGAGCCGTCTCGACGCGCCGCAGCCGCTGTTCGACCTGCCGGTCGGGATCGCCGTGGCGGTCTTCCTCGGCCTGGCGGCCCTCGACCACCTCCTCACCGCCACGGCCGGGCGGGCCACCTACGAGGCCGACCTGGCCCGGGGCATCAACCGGTTCCGGTGGGTCGAGTACTCCTGCAGCGCCTCGCTGATGATCGTCCTGATCGCGGCCTACTCCGGGGTCACCGACATCACCGGTGTCGTGACGATCGTGGGTGCCAACGTGGCGATGATCCTGTTCGGATGGGTCCAGGAGCGCACCAACCCACCGGGGCGGACCTCGACGAGCATGCAGCCGTTCTGGTTCGGCGTCATCGCCGGTCTGGCACCGTGGGTCGCCATCTGGATCAACGTGGTGGGCGCCGACACCGTCCCCGGATTCGTCTACGGGATCGTCGTCACCGAGCAGGTGCTGTTCTTCAGCTTCGGACTGAACCAGTGGCTCCAGTACCGGCGGGTCGGCAGGTGGGCCGACTACCTGTTCGGGGAGCGCACGTACCTGGTGCTCAGCCTGGTGGCCAAGTCCCTGCTGGCCTGGCAGATCTACGGCGGCTCGCTCGCGACCTGAACCCGGCCGACGGGTGACCGGTCAGTCCCCCGCCGTCGGCAGGACGTGGTCGGCGAACCGGTCGCGCAGGTCCTTCTTGGAGAACTTGCCCACGCTCGTCTTGGGCACCTCGTCGATGAACACGACGTCGTCGGGCAGCCACCACTTGGCGACGCGACCGTCGAGGAACTCGAGCAGCTCCGCAGCGCTCAGCTCGGCCCCCGGGGCGACGACCACGCAGGCGAGCGGACGCTCCGACCACTTGGGGTGCGGCACACCGATCACGGCGGCCTCGGCCACTGCGGGGTGGGCCATGATCTCGTTCTCGAGCTCGACCGAGCTGATCCACTCGCCTCCGGACTTCACGACGTCCTTGGTGCGGTCGACGATGCGCACGTAACCGTCCGGCGTGATGACGGCCACGTCTCCGGTGCGGAGCCAGCCGTCGGCGGTGAACGACTCGGGCGAGCGGGGGTCGTCGTGGTAGCTCGCGGTGATCCACGGCCCGGCCGCCTGCAGCTCACCACGGCTCGTGCCGTCCCAGGGGAGCTCCTCCCCGGTCGTCTGGTCGGCGATGCGCAGCTGCACCCCCACCAGCGGACGGCCCTGGGTGGACCGCAGGTCGGCCAGCGCCTCGTCGTCGCCGTCGGCGAGCCACGACACGACGTTGGCCACCGAGGCCACGGGACTCGTCTCGGTCATGCCCCAGGCCTGCAGGATCGGCAGCCCGACCTGGGCCCGGTAGGCCTCCGACAGCGCCTTGGGCACGGCGGAGCCACCACAGGGGATCACGCGGAGCGCCGACGTGTCCCTCCCCTCGAGCTCGGGCAGCACCCCCATCCAGATGGTCGGCACCCCGGCGGCGAGCGTCACCCGCTCGGACTCGATCAGACCGGCGAGCGCGGCAGGCACCATGTTCGGCCCGGGCATGACCAGCGTCGACCCGGCGGCGACCCCGGCGTGGGCGAGGCCCCATGCGTTGGCGTGGAACATCGGGACGACCGGCAGGATCACGTCGGACTCCGACACGCCCACCGAGTCGGTGAACATCGCCGCCATGGTGTGCAGGTAGGTGCTGCGGTGGGTGTAGACGACACCCTTGGGGTTCCCCGTGGTGCCGGACGTGTAGCACATCGACGCGGCCCGGTACTCGTCGACGACGTGGAACTCGGCCGGCGCCGCAGCGGCGATGAGCTCCTCGTGGTCGAGCACCTCCACCCCGTCGAGGCCGTCGAGGGCGGCCACGGGCGCGCCGTCCTCCATGACCACCAGCTGCCGCACCGTGGTGAACGTCGGCACGAGCGGGGCGAGCAGCCCGAGCAGCGACCGGTCGACGAAGATCACCTCGTCGGCGGCGTGGTTGACGATGTAGGTCACCTGTTCCGGGAACAGCCGGATGTTGAGCGTGTGGAGGACCCGCCCGCTGCAGGGTGCTGCGAAGTACAGCTCCAGGTGTCGGCCGGTGTTCCAGGCGAAGGTCGCCACCCGGCCGTCGGCCGAGACGCCCAGGGTGTCGAGCACCGTCGCCAGCCGTCGGGTGCGGTCGGCCCACTCGGCGTGCGTGGTCCGGTCGACCCCGCCGACGGTCGCGGTCACGATCTCCTTGCGCGGCGAGAGCCGTTCTGCCCGCTCCACGAAGGCGTCGAGCGTCAGCGGTCGGTCCTGCATGGTCCCCAGCACGTGTCCCCCCGGGTGGACTCGGGGCGGGCCGGGCGACGGCCCACCGGTAGCGTGGGCGCAGCGTAGGCCCGGCGGACCAGCCGGCGCCCCCTGACGGCGTCCGGTGCCCGGCCGCCACGACCTCCGATGACCGACGCCGACCTCACACCCGATCGCCCCGACGACCGCCCCGCCCACCCGTCGTGGTTCCTGCCCGTGGCCGGCGCGGCGATCATCGCGCTGGTCGTCGCCAACAACTTCGGCAACATCATCTGGGCCGAGTGGGTGATCGACAACCCGCTCGGACTGCTGGCGCTCAACTCGTCGAACAAGTACCTGCTCGCCACCTCGGTGAACACCGAGCTGGTGACGGTGCTCGGCCTGTCGACCCTGCGACTCATGGCGCCGGATCCGCTGTTCTACGGCATCGGGTGGTTCTACGGGGACCGGGCGCTGCGCTGGGCGGGGAGCGTCTTCCCCGGCATCACGCCGGTGATCGAGCAGGCCCGGAACCAGGACGGGTCGTTCCGGTGGCTCATGACGGCGTTGCTGCTCATCATGCCCAACAACCCCGTGTGCCTGGTGGCCGGCGTGGTCCGGGTGCCCTTCGCCCGGTTCCTGCTGCTGTCGTTCGTCGGGACGGTCGGGCGGATCCTGCTCATGCGACTGCTCGGCGTGGTGTTCGAGGACCAGATCGAGGACCTGCTCGAGATCGTGGCCCGCTACCAGCGGTGGTTCCTCCTCGCCTCAGTCGTGGTGGTGCTCGGCTACGTCGCCTACCAGACGACCCAGCGCAAGGGCCTGATCGGTGCGGTCGAGGAACTCGAGGAGGACCTCGGCGACTGAACCCGGTGCACCCGGCCCCCGCCCACGGCGTTCAGCGCACCGAGAACGCGCCGGAGGCAGTGCGGGGCGGCCGCGGACCGGGCTACAGGCCGAGCAGGGCGTCCAGGCCGACGGTCACGCCGGGCCGGTCCGCCACCTGCTTCACGGCCAGCAGCACACCCGGCATGAAGCTCGTCCTGTCGATCGAGTCGTGACGGATGCTGAGCGTCTGCCCGGTGGTGCCCAGGAGCACCTCCTGGTGGGCGACGAGCCCGCGGAGCCGCAGCGAGTGCACCCGGATCCCCGCCGGACCGTCACCACCCCGTGCGCCCTCGACCACCTCGGCGGTCGTCGGGTCGGGGGTCCACTCCCCCGACGCCTCGGCCATGCGCTGCAGCGTCAGCATGGCGGTGCCCGACGGGGCGTCGACCTTGTGCTCGTGGTGGAGCTCGATGATCTCGGCCGAGTCGAAGTACGGCGCCGCGAGGGCGGCGAAGTGCATCATCAGCACGGCCCCGATGGCGAAGTTGGGGGCGATCACGCAGTTGGAGCGGGTGAACTCAGCGGAGAACCGCTCCATGTCGGCGTCGGTGAATCCCGTCGTGCCCACCACGGCGTGGATCCCCTCGGCGGCGAGCACCCCGAGGGTGTCGCAGCAGGCCGAGCGCTCGGTGAAGTCCACGGCGACCTGGACACCTGACTCGGCCATGGCGGCGCCGTCGCGGGAGAACTTCAGCTCGGCGTCCACGCCGATGACCGTTCGCAGGTCGAGCCCGGAGTAGTGCGGGTCGACCGCAGCGACGAGCTGCAGTTCGGGGTCGGCGGCCACGGCCTGGCAGACCGTCGACCCCATCCGACCCCCGGCACCGAACACCCCGACCCGGATCGTCACGGATCTATTCTAGGCGGCGCGGCTCGGCCCCGGTCAGGCCGGTTCGGGCCGGTCACCCACGGGACCGCCGGAACCACCCTCGGGAGCCTCGTCGGGTGCCCCCTCGGGCGACGACGACGGGGGCGACGACGGTACGGCGAACAGGTCCCGGCGCACGTCGTCGCGGTAGACCGGGTCCCGCCCCTCGTCGAAGGCCCGGATCGCCTCCGGCAGGTTGTCGGTGAACCCCGCCATGAGCTGGTTGCGGTCCTCGAACTCGATCGCGGCGTCCAGGCTGGACATCTCGAGCTCTGCCCACAGGGCCTGCTTGGTCGCCTCGAGTCCGTGGTGGGAGAAGGCCGACATCGCCGCCGCCATGCCGAGCGCCTCGTCGAGCAGTTCATCATCCGGCACCACCCGCGACACGAGGCCGACCCGAAGCGCCTCGGCGGCGTCGATCCGCCGTCCGGTCAGCAGCAGGTCGTTGGACCAGGCCGCACCCACGAGCCGGGGCAGCAGCCAGCCGGCACCCATCTCGGTCGAGGTCAGACCGTTCACGATGCCGGTGGCGTTGAACTCGGCCGAGGCCGCAGCGATCCGCAGGTCGCACCCGAGTGCGAGGCACATCCCGCCGCCGTAGGCCGGGCCGTTGACGGCGGCGACGACCGGCTGCGGGATCGAGCGCAGCCGTCGGGTGAGCTGCGAGTAGACGCGCATCGACCGACTGGCGATGCGGTGGACCGACAGTCCGTCGGCGTTGGGGATCACCCCGTAGTCCTTGAGGTCGAGCCCCGAGCAGAACGCCCGGCCGGCGCCGGTGAGCACCACCACCCGGGCGTCGTTGTCGGCGCCGACGGCGGCGAGCACCTCGTCGAGTTCGACCGCGAGGTCGATCGACAGCGCGTTCAGGCGGTCCGGGCGGGCCAGGCGGACCACCCGGACCGACTCCCCCACCGTCTCCAGCTCCACGAGCCCCACGGCCACGACGCACCTCCGGCCCCGACCGGGCCCGGAGGTGGAGGTTCCACGTCGCGCCCGCCGCTGTGCGTACCGTACCCGGGGTGAGCGAACCTCCGGCAGACCGCTCGGCGTCCGACGAACCAGGCCCCGTCGCTCCCGGTCCCGGCTGGCTGCTCCGGTTCACCGGGGCGGACCGCCCCGGCATCACGGCGGACCTGATGACGACGCTCGACCTGCTCGACGTGACGGTGCAGGACGTCGAGCAGGTGCTCGTGCGCGGCAGCCTGACCCTCGCCGTCGCCGTCGGGGAACCCGTCGACGTCGACGAGCTGACCTCGGTCGCCGAGCAGGCGGCACGGATCCACGGCCTGTCGGTGCTCGTGTCCCCCATCCCCGCCGGCGCGTCCACCCGGCCGCGCGAGGACGCCGTGACCGTGCTCGGACACGGGTTCCAGACACCGCTGTCACCCGCGGAGCTCGCTGCCGTCGCAGGTGGCGTCGCCGCTGCGGGCGGCAACATCGACCGGATCGTCCGTCTGGCCCGATACCCGGTCTACGCGTACGAGTTCCGGGTCTCGGGCGCCGACCCGCTGGCACTGCGCACCCGGCTCGGCCAGGCCGCAGCGGCGCACCGACTCGACGTCGCGCTGCAGCCCGCAGGACTCGAGCGGCGGGCGAAGCGGCTCGTGGTCCTCGACGTCGACTCCACCCTGATCCAGGACGAGGTCGTGGAGCTGCTCGCCGACGAGGCCGGGTGCGGCGCCGAGGTCCGCGAGGTCACCGAACGGGCGATGGCGGGCGAGCTCGACTTCGAGTCCGCGCTCCGTGAGCGCGTCCGCCGCCTCGCCGGCCTCGGTGCAGCAGAGCTCGAACGGGCGCGCGCCCGGGTGCGCCTGACACCGGGGGCCCGCACCTTCGTCCGCACCCTCAAGCGGCTCGGCTTCAGCGTCGGCATCGTGTCGGGTGGCTTCACCCACTTCACCGATCCGCTCGCCCGGGAGCTCGGGCTCGACCACGCCGTGGCGAACGTCCTCGAGGTGCGCGACGGCCGGCTCACCGGCGAGGTGCTCGGCCAGGTGGTCGACCGGGCCCGCAAGGCCGAGCTCCTCGCCGAGTTCGCCGCCACCGAGGGCATCCCGCTCAGCCAGACCGTCGCCGTCGGTGACGGGGCGAACGACCTCGACATGATCGCCGCGGCCGGCCTGGGGGTGGCGTTCAACGCCAGGCCCGTCGTCCAGCAGGCCGCCGACACGACGGTGAACGTCCCGTACCTCGACGCCGTGCTGTTCGTCCTCGGCGTCACCCGGGACGAGGTCGAGGCCGCCGACGCGAGCGACGGCTGAGCCGCCTCAGTCGGGCACGACGAGCGACGTCACGGCGCCGCCGGAGAGGACCTCGCCGGCGACCCGGTTCACGTCGTCGACCGTGACGGCGTCGAGTCGCTCCCGGAACGTCGAGACCGGCGCCACCCAGCCGGAGATCAGCTCGGCGGCACCGAGCCGCCCTGCGCGGGCGCCGACGTCCTCGAGCGTCAGCACCGTCGCCGCCCAGAGCGAACGGCACGCCCGGTCGACCTCGTCCTCACCGGGACCGTCCCGGACGAACTCCTCGACGACCTCCTCGACCGCAGCGACGAGCTCCCCCTGCCGGGAGGACCCCGTCGAGCACTGCAGTGAGAGCACCCCGGCATCCGTGTACAGGCTGACGGCAGTCCCCACGGAGTACGACAGGGCCCGCTCCTCACGCACGGTCTGGAACAACCGGCTCGACGGGCCGCCCCCGAGCAGGTGGTTGAGCACCCCGAGCGCCGTGCGGTCGTCGTCACGTGCCGAGCAGGTCCGCCACGCCCGGGCGAGCTGGGTGAGGTCACCCGGACGCTGCTCCTCGACGGTCACCGGCACCGCCGGGCCGGGTGTCGGCCGGCGGGGCCGGGCGCCCGGATCGAGGCCTCCCCACGCGGCGTCGACACGACGGACGACCGCGTCGTGGTCGACACGACCGGCCGCCGTCACCACGATGTTGGCCGGTCGGTACCAGCGGTCCCGGAACGCCGCCACGGCGTCGCGGTCGATCGCCTCGATCGACTCGACGGTGCCCAGCACCTCCCGCCCGAGCGGGTGACCGGGGAAGGCGGACTCGAACAACCGGACCAGGACGACGTCCTCGGGGTCGTCGAGCGCGACCGCCAGCTCCTCGAGCACCACCTGCCGCTCGATCTCGAGGTCCGCGGCCCGCAGGGCCGCCCGGCCCACGACCTCGATCAGGATGCCCAGCGCCAGGTCCGCCGCGGTGGCGGGCACGCGGACGTGGAACACCGTGTGCTCGCTCGTGGTGTAGGCGTTGAGCTCACCGCCCACCTGGTCGACGGCAAGGGCGATGGCCGACGCGGACGCCTCGGCCGTGCCCTTGAACAGCAGGTGCTCGAGCAGGTGCGACACGCCCTGGACGTGCTCGTCCTCGTCCCGCGCGCCCGTGGCCACGTACACGCACAGCGCAGCGGTGCGCGAGTGCTCGACCGTGTCGGTGAGCACCACGACGCCCGAGTCGAGCTCGGTGCGCCGCAACCGCTCGAGCGGCGCAGCGACTCCCGGGATCGACCCGGCGTCGAGGAGTTCCACCCGTGACCGGGACCGCTCAGCGGCGCCGGCGCTGCCCGCCGCGGGAGCGACCGCCGCCCCCGCCTCGGTTGCGCACCGGGGCCGGACCCAGGTCGCCGAACTCCTCGCGCAGCTCGGCGTCGAAGGACTCGCTGAACCTGGCCTCGTCACCCTCGGACGACCCGCCGCCGGAACGGCCCTCCGAGGAACGCCCCTCGGATGAACGCCGGTCCGACCCGCCGCCCGACCCGGCGACCGGCTGGCCGTCGGCGCCGACCGGCGACAGGGAGATCTTGCCGTTCGGGTCGACGTCGTCGACGACCACGGTGATCGGGTCGCCGAGCGACACGACGTCCTCGACCCGGTCGATCCGCTTGCCACCTCCGAGCTTGGAGATGTGGACCAGACCGTCACGTCCCGGGAGGATGTTCACGAACGCACCGAACTTGGTGATGTTCACCACCCGACCCTCGTAGGTGGCCCCGACCTCGGCCGTGGGCGGGTCCAGGATCAGCTTGATCTGACGCTCGGCCTCGGCCACGGCACCCCGGTCGACCGCAGCGATCGCCACGACGCCCACCAGGCCGTCGTCGTCGACGGAGATGTTGGCCCCCGTCTCGGACTGGATGCTGTTGATGACCTTGCCCTTGGGGCCGATCACCTCGCCGATCTTGTCGACCGGGATCTCGAAGCTCACGATCTTCGGTGCCGTCTCGGACACGTCGTCCCGGGGCTCGGCGATGGCGGAGGCCATCACGTCGAGGATGGCGAGGCGGGCGACCTTGGCCTGCTCGAGTGCGGCCGCCAGCACGTCGGCCGGGATCCCGTCGATCTTGGTGTCGAGCTGCAGGGCCGTGACGGCGTCCGCCGTCCCGGCGACCTTGAAGTCCATGTCGCCGTAGGCGTCCTCGGCGCCGAGGATGTCGGTCAGGGTCGCGTACTTGCCGTCGGCGTGGACCAGGCCCATGGCGATGCCTGCGACCGGTGCCACGATGGGCACGCCAGCGTCCATGAGCGACAGCGTGGAGGAGCACACCGAGGCCATCGAGGTCGACCCGTTCGAGGCCAGCACCTCGGAGACCACCCGGATCGTGTACGGGAACTCCTCGAGCGAGGGGACCACCGGGAACAGCGCCCGCTCGGCGAGCGCGCCGTGGCCGATCTCGCGACGCTTCGGGCCCCGCATGAATCCGGTCTCACCGGTCGAGAACGGCGGGAAGTTGTAGTGGTGCAGGTACCGCTTCTTGGTGACCGGGTCGATGCCGTCGATCATCTGGTCCATCTTCGCCATGCCGAGCGTGCAGAAGTTCAGGACCTGGGTCTCGCCCCGCTGGAACAGCCCGGTGCCGTGCGCCGTGGGGATGACGTCCACCTCGGCCGACAGCGGCCGGATGTCGGCAAGCCCCCGGCCGTCGATGCGGAGTCCCTCGGTGACGATCCGCGTGCGGACCGTCTCCTTGGTGATCGACCGGAGTGCTGCGCCGGCCTGCTTGGCGACCGCAGCGGCGGCCGCCTCCTCGCCCATGCCGGACCCGACGAAGGACCGGACCAGCCCGTCGGTGACCTGCGCCATCACGTCGGCCTTGAGTGCGGCCTCGGCGGCGGTCCGCTCCGCCTTGTCGGCGATCTGCTGGACCTCGGCCACCCGGGCGCCCGCAGCCGAGCGCACCGCGTCGACGACCTCGGGGGTGTAGTCGACCTGTGGCGTGAACTCCATGGTCGGAATCGCGCCTCGCTCGGCGGTCACCGACTGCACGAGCCGCTGCTGGAGCTCGACGGCGTCGGAGATCCAACGCTTCGACTCCTCGAGTGCGGTCGCCAGCGCCGCCTCGTCGACCTTGGGGGCGCCGTCGGCGTAGTAGGCGAAGGACCGCTCGGTCCCGCCGGCCTCGACCATCATCACGGCGACGTCACCGTCGGGGAGCTGCCGGCCCGCCACGACGATCTCGAAGGTGGACTCGTCGGACTCCTCGTAGGTCGGGTGCGGAATCCACGTCCCCTCCTGGCTGTACGCCAGCCGGACGGCTCCGATCGGGCCGTCGAAGGGCACGTCCGACACCATCAGCGCGGCCGATGCGGCGTTGATGGCCAGGACGTCGTACGGGTGCTGCTGGTCGGCACCCATGACGGTCCCGACGATGTGCACCTCGTTGCGGAAGCCGTCGGGGAACGACGGCCGCAGCGGCCGGTCGATGAGGCGGCAGGCCAGGATCGCCGACTCCGGCGCCCGGCCCTCACGACGGAAGAACGAGCCGGGGATCTTGCCGGCGGCGTACATCCGCTCCTCGATGTCGACCGTCAGCGGGAAGAAGTCGATGCCCTCGCGGACGTGCTTCGCCGCGGTCGCCGTGACCAGGATGCGGGTGTCGCCCTGGCCGGCGAGCACGGCGCCGCCGGCCTGGCCGGCGAGCTTGCCCGTCTCGAACGAGATCGTCTTGGCGTCGTCGTCGCCGACGGGTGCAGCGACGCGGATGGGGTCGGCCATGTGGCCCTCCTTGGTCGGCCCGCGATGGGGCCGGATCGGTGCGGCAGGCCAGTCCCCAGTGGTCGATCCCCGGCCGGAGGAGGTCCCGGAGCGCATCGCTCCCGGAGGGGCCGGACACCGGCAACCGGTTACTGACCAGTCAGCCGCAGTGCTTGAGCCCCGACGCTAGCCCAGATCACCGACCGGGACGAAGCACCGTCGCCGACCGGAGGCCGGCGCCCACCTCGCCGAGGGCCGCGTCGAACCGGATCGCCGGACACGCAGGACCGCGACCCGGCGGGCTCAGCGACCCCGCGGGCTCAGCGACGCAGCCCGAGTTCGGCGATCAGGGCGCGGTAGCGCTCGACGTCGTTGGACCGCAGGTAGTCGAGGAAGCGCCGACGCTTGCCGACGAGCATCAGCAGTCCCCGCCGGCTGTGGTGGTCCTTCTTGTGGACCTTGAGGTGCTCGGTCAGGTGGTTGATCCGGTCCGTGAGCAGCGCGATCTGCACCTCGGGCGACCCCGTGTCGGCGTCGTGCTGACGGTGCTTGGCGATCGTGTCGGCCTTGGGGGGCAGGTTGGTCGGCTGACGGTTCGTCACGTGGGATCTCCTGTACGGGGGACGACGTCGATCGTCCCGTGGGTGTCTGACCCGGCCCCCGGAATCGTCGCCGTCCTCGAGATCGGACGCCGCGCAGACCGGGAGCCACCCGGCGGAGCCGGAGCCGTCAGGGTAGCCGGGGGGAACGCCACGGCTCCAACGGCACCGCCGGGTGCACCGGCGGTGCACGGCCAGGGGGTCGTGCACCGCCGTCAGTCCGGTACCCGAGCCGGACCGTCAGTCCGGTGCCGACGACACCGACCAGCGGTACCGCGGACGACGGTGCCGCCCGACCACCCGACGACGGGCATCGGCCGGCGCCAGGGAGACGACCCGGGCGTCGGGCTCGTAGCAGACCGCCTCGATCGCCTCGATCCCCGGGGTCCGGTGCCGGAGCCCCGCAGCCCGGAGGGACCGGTGGATCGCCGATCCGAGCGGTCCTGCGAGCAGCTCGGCGAAGATGCTCGGGAGCGTCTCCGGATCCCGGAGGATCCACGAGTGGCCGGCCCGGTCGACCGTCACCAGCGTCCCGGTGGTCCGCCGCACGGCGTCACGGGAGGTGCGGTGCGGCACGGCGATGTCCCAGGCTCCGTGGATCGCCACCACCTCGACCCCGTGATCGGCGATGGCGTCGAGCGCGTACCGGCTCGACCGCGTCCGCAGGATCGACGCCATCGGCCCGAGGAGCCGCCACGGGCGCGCCACGTGGCCGGCCACGGTCGGCAGGACGAGACGCAGGAGCTTGGTGGCCTGCCTCGGGTCCGTGAACGCCGGCACCACCATCATCGAGTCGACGGCCAGGGCCGCTCCCACGGCGCTGAGCAACGGTGGGGCGACGCGGAACAGGTAGACCATCCGGTCCCAGGTGTCGCCGACGATCGCGTCGATCAGCACGACGGCGATGGCCTGATCGGGTCGCCGAGCGGCCAGCCGGGTGACCAGCTGGCCGCCCATCGAGTGGCCGACGAGCACGTAGCGACGCAGTCCCAGCTCGTCGACCGCCCGGCCGAGCAGCTCGGCGTAGTCGTCCATCCGCTGACCCGAGAGCGGGAGCCCCTGGGTCGCACCGTGGCCGGCCGTGTCGATCGCCACGACCCGGAATCCCATGCTCACCAACCGGGACAGGGACTGGGCGTACAGGAACCCCTCGGCCGAGAAGCCGTGTACCACCACGAGCGGCACCCCCCGACCGGCGACGGTCACGCCCACGCGGTGGCCGTCGCTGAGCTCGATCTCGTGCCGCGCCAGACGGGGCACCTCGACCGCACCCTCGGCGAGGGGTTCGTCGAGGACCGGTCCCTCGATCGGTTCGGCGACCGACGACATCGGCCCCACGGTAGCGCCGTGGGTGCGGGTACCGTCGTGACGGTCGGAGGGTGACGACCGCGGCGTCGGCGTCAGGGCCGTCGGATGCCGAGCAGGCGGCGGGCCTCGTCACAGTCCGCCGCCAGCTGCGCTGCGAGCTCCTCCACCGAGTCGAAGGTGCGGTCACCCCGGATGCGGTGCACCAGGCGGACGGCGACGCGCTCCCCGTACAGGTCCCCGGCGAAGTCGAGCACGTGCGCCTCGACGAGCACCGCCGCGGTCTCGTCGTAGAACGTCGGGCGGTGACCGATGTAGACCGCAGCGGGGAGCACCGTGCCGTCGGCCCGGACCAGTTCGCCCGCGTAGATCCCGTCGGCGGGGACGAGCAGCTCCGCGGCGATCGCCACGTTGGCCGTCGGGAACCCGATGGTCCGCCCGCGCCGGTCACCGGCGACCACGGGACCACGCAGCTCGTGCGGTCGGCCGAGCATCCGGTTGGCGTCGTCGAGTCGCCCCTCGGCGAGCGCACGCCGGATGGCCGTCGAGGACACCTGGGCGTCGTCCCGCGCCGGCACCCCGTCACGCCCCACCAGACGGTGGCCGGCAACGGTGAACCCCCACTCGCGTCCCAGCTCCGACAGCAGGTCGACGTGGCCCCGGCGTCGGTGGCCGAAGTGGAAGTCCTCCCCCACCACGACGTGGTCGACCGCGAGGCAGTCCACGAGCACCCGTCGGACGAAGTCCTCGGGTTCCTCCCGGGCCGCCTCCTCGTCGAAGTGGACCACGACCACGGTGTCGAGCCCGGTGCCGGCGAGGAGCTCGAGCTTGTGGTCCAGGTCGCACAGCAGCAGGGGGGCCGAGTCCGGCCGGACCACCTGGGCGGGGTGGCGGTCGAAGGTGACGAGTGCGGCGCGGCGGCCCTCGGACCTCGCCCGGTCGACCACCTCGGCGATGACGGTGCGATGCCCAAGGTGGACACCATCGAACGCACCGATCGTGACGACGCTCCCCCCGTCGGGGGGCCGGCACTCCTCGTCGTCGTGGATCACATCCATGGCCGTCGGGGAACCTACTGCCGGGCCAGCACCACGACCGGCTTCACCCGACCCTCGCCGTGGTCCCGGTAGACGGCGAGCAGGTCGCCGTCCGGGTCGAGCACCGCCCACGGTCCCGGCGACCCCGGTGGGACCGCCCCCAGGCGGTCGCGCCCCAGCACCCTGCCGTGGTGGACCTCGGCGGCGACCGCGGCGTCGACCGGTGCCGCCTCGAGCACCCGGGCGATCGCCGCTGGTGGGAGCAGGACCTCCGGGGCGACCTCGTCCAGCGGGACGGCCTCGTCGATCGCGAAGGGGCCCACCCGCGTGCGCCGGAGCGCCGTGAGGTGGGCGCCCGAGCCGACGGCGTGTCCCAGGTCGGCGGCCAGCACCCGGACGAAGGTGCCGCTCGAACAGGTCACCCGGGCACGCCAGCGGTCGGCGTCCCCGGTCGGCTCCAGGTCGAGGCGATCCACCGTCACCCGACGCGCCCGACGCTCGACCACCTCCCCTGCCCGGGCCCGTCGGTGGAGCGGCACGCCGTCGATCTTGACGGCCGACACCATGGGCGGGATTTGGTCGATCGCCCCGACCAGGTCCCGCGATGCCCGGATCAGGTCGTCCGGGTCGACCGGCGTGTCGTGGGTCGCCGTGACGCTGCCGTCTGCGTCCAGGGTGTCGGTCTCGACACCGAGCAGGAACTCCGCCTCGTAGTCCTTGTCGAGACCGCTCAGGAACTGCAGCAGCCTGGTCGCCGGACCGACGCCGAGCACCAGCACCCCGGTCGCCATCGGGTCGAGGGTCCCGCTGTGTCCGACCTTGCGAGTCCCGAGCAGACGTCGGCACCGGGCGACCACGTCGTGACTCGTCCAGCCCGCCGGTTTGTCGACCACGCACAGTCCGACGGGCGTGGCGGCCGGGTCGGCCGGGCTCACGACCCCTCGTCGAGTCCCCGGAGGATCTCCTCCACCCGGAGCGCCGAGGACAGCACGTCGTCGGGCCGGAAGGTCACCTGCGGGGTCTTGCGCAGGCGGACCTCACGGTTGACCACCTGCTGGATCCGCCACCGGAGCTCGTCGAGGGCCTCGGCGACCTCGTCGAGGCGACCCTCGGCCTCGGCCTGCATCGCCGAGTAGTACACGGTCGCGTGCTCGAGCGAGCCGTCCACCGAGACGTCGGTGACGGTCACGAGCTCGAGCCGCTCGTCACCGATGCGCTCGAGCTCGGATGCCACGACCTCCCTGACCAGCTCGGCCACGCGATCGGTCCGGGAGAACGCAGGGGGTCGTCGAGCTCGGCGGGCCACGGCGCATTGGTACCACGCGGCCGGCCTGCGTGCGGAGCCACCCGAGCGCGCCGCAGCCGCGTCGGCCGGGCGACCGGGCACACTGGTGGGCGCATGCAGCTGACGCCACCGCCCTACCGGCCGCCCGGGTCCTCGGATGACCCGGAGGCGCCGGCGGATCCACGACGGCACCGGACGACTCCGGGCCAGCGGACGGCGGTCCTGGCCATCGCGGCGGTGAGCGGCGTGCTCGCCGCAGCCACGTCGACGGCCACGCCCACGGGCTGGCGACCCGCCGACCTGGGCTGGGTGTGGTTCGTCGTGACGGTCGTCGCCCTGTGTGCCTCCCGGGCGCAACGGTGGACGCTCCTGTGGATGGCGGTGCCGGGTGCCGCCCTGGGCGTCGGAGCCGGCCGGATCGCCGGCGTGCTCGCGCTCGCCGCCGCCGTGGTGGTCCTGTGGCGAACCATCCGGGATCGTCGGGTCCGAACGGCCGTCGGCGGACTCGCCGGCACCGCGCTGCTGAGCATGGAACTCCCCGGCGGGGTCCGGCTCACCGGGGCGACGGCGCTGCTGACGGTCCTGGCCCTCGGACCAGTGGTGTGGACGGCGTGGCGTCGGGCCCGACGGGGCGAACGTCGGGTCGCTGTCAGGGCCCTCGCCGTGCTCACCGGGTTGTGCGCCGTCGGCACGGCCTGCGCCGTGGCGTTGGCGATCCTGACCGCACCAGCGGCCGTCGATGCCGTCGAGGCGAGCAACACCGCCGTGGCACGGGCGGGTGGCGACGACACCGCTGCGACCGCCGCCGGGTTCCGGGCCGCAGGTGACGACTTCGCGGCTCTGCGGTCCACGGCGGACCGCCCGTGGTTCCTCCCGGCCCGGATCGTCCCGGTGGTCGGCAACAACGTGCAGCTCACCCGAACCGCCTTCGCCGCCGGCGCCGAGCTCAACCGGACCGCCGCCGACCTGGCGGTCAACGTCGACCAGTCGGCGCTCAGCAGGCCGGACGGGGGTGTCGACCTGACGGTGCTCGCCTCGTTCGCGACTCCGGCGACCGACGCTGCCGCAGCGGTGGCGCAGGCCCAGGACGACCTGGCGGCCGCCAACTCGCCGTGGGTCCTCCCGCCGCTCGAGTCCCGACTGGACGAGATCGCGACGTCGCTCGACGACGCGCAGCGATCCGCCGACACCGTCGCCCGGGCCGCGGAGGTCCTGCCCGGCATGCTCGGCGCGGACGGCCCACGGCGCTACCTGCTGCTCCTCGGGAACCCCGCCGAGCTGCGGGACGTCGGTGGCCACCTGGGCAACTGGGCCGAGATCGTCGCCGACGACGGACGGCTCGAACTCGTCGAGGTCGGCGCCCCCTACGACCTGTTCACCCCGAACGAGGTGGTCCCACCGCGGATCGACGGCACCTTCTCCGACTCGTTCCTCGAGATCCGACCCCAGTACTTCCCCCAGAACTGGGGCAGCACCCCCGACATGGACGCCGTCGCCCGGATGGCGGCCGGGCTGTACCCGCAGGCCCGGCCGGGTCCACCGGTCGACGGGGTCATCTACGCGGACCCGACCGCCTTCGCCGCACTGCTCGAGCTCACCGGTGGCGTCGAGGTCCCCACCACCGAGGTCGTGCTCACCGCCGACAACGCCGTGCAGTTCCTGACCGTCGGCCAGTTCGTCACGCTCACCGACGTGGCCCCCGGGACCGATCCGCTCGGCGATGCGATCGAGCAGGCGATCGGCCGGTTCACCGACGCGCCGCTGCCTGCGCCGCGCCGGCTGGTCGACCTGTTCAGCGACGTCGTCGCCGGGGGCCACCTCCAGGTCAGCACCTTCGACGACGGCGTGAACGACCTCCTCGACCGGACCGGCCTGCGCCGCACCCTGGAGCGCCGGAACCAGGAGGACCTGCTCGCCGTGGTCAACCGCAACGCGAACCCCTCCAAGATCGACGCATTCCTGCGGCGCGAGGTGGACTACTCCGTCGACTGGCAACGGTCGACGGGCCAGATTCGGTCAACGGTCACGGTCCGACTCACCAACGAGGCACCCGCCGAGGGACTCGCCCCGGTGCAGTCGCAGGGCCCTCCGACGACACCCGAACGCACGAACCGGACCCAGCTCTCCATCCTCACGCCACTCGCTGCAGTGCTCGCCGAGCAGGACGGCCAGCGGGCGGCGTTCGCGACCCAGCCGGAGACGCCGTCGATCTTCCGGCACTCGGTGTGGGTCGAGCTCGCACCCGGCCAGAGCACCGAGGTGCGCCTGGACCTCTCGGGGATCGTCGACGCCGGGACCTACCAGCTCCACTGGATCGGGCAGCCCCTGCTCATCAACGAACCGACCACGGTGCGTGTCCACGACGTCGAGCGGGACCCGGCGGGCGACGAGGTCTCGGTCACGACGTTCCCCGCCGGCGAGGACCGGACCATCAGGGTCGGGTCGTCACCGGCCGTGGGCTGACCGCAGCCGGAGCAGCCGAGGGTGGCGGCGATCTCACGTACCGTGCCGAAACGTCGCTCTGGGCGCTCGCACGGCGGGGAAATCCCCCGGGAGAGTGGAAATCACTGGCCACAGTCGGCACACTGATCCGTGGCGGGGCGGACAGGAGCATCGCCGGTGCACTCGGGCCCCGCCGGGGTCATCTCAGAGGGGGATTCATGAACAAGGTCCAGGCGATGCAGGGGCGGGTCAGGGGCGTCCTCGCCCTCGGGATGGTCGCAGGGTTCGCGCTCGTGCTGACGGCGTGCCCGCCGCCACCGGCACCGACCACCACGACCACGACGACCACGTCGACGACCACCACGACCATCGCTCCCGGGTGCGTCGGCTACACCCCCACGGGCCTCGGCGTCAGCGACAACCTGGTCTCGGCCGGCGACTCGATCACGGTCCTCGGCTTCGGTGTCGCCGGCTCGCAGATCGAGGTGAAGCTCGTTCCGGTCGGCGCCGGGACCGCCACCGGGGTCCTGGCCACGACGACGGTCTCACCGTCGGGCAGCTGGGCGACCGCCATCACCATCCCGAACACCGTCACGGTCGGGAACTGGAAGGTCACGGCCAACTCGGTCGGGTGCACCGGGACCGGAACCGCCACCATCCAGGTGGTCTGAGCCAACCCATCCCCTTCGACGACGAACCCCCGGGGCCATCGGCTCCGGGGGTTCGTCGCGTCCCGGGTGACGGACCGGTGCGGTGACCGGACGATCGCGAGCAGAACTGCGAGCGCGGTCAGCACCGCGCCGGCCGGGCGGGCCGTGACCCCGACTCAGACCCGAGGGATCTCACGCAGCTCGAACGTCTCGATGACGTCGCCCTGCTTGAGGTCCTGGAAGTCCGACAGACCGACGCCGCACTCGAAGCCCGACGCCACGTCCTTGACGTCGTCCTTGAAGCGGCGGAGCGAGCTGATCTCGCCCTTCCAGATGATCGTGCCGTCCCGGAGGAAGCGGACCTTCGAGCCCCGGGAGATCGTGCCGGACTGCACGAAGCACCCGGCGACGCTGCCGATGCGCGGGACCCGGAAGACCTCCCGGACCTCGGCCTCACCGGTGACGACCTCCTCGAACTCGGGTGCGAGCATGCCGACCATGGCCGCCTCGATGTCCTCGAGGAGCTTGTAGATCACCTCGTAGGTCCGGATCTCGACGTCCTCGAGCTCGGCGAGCTCCCGGGCCTGACGACCGGGTCGGACGTTGAAGCCGATGATCGTCGCGCTCGAGGTGGCCGCCAGCTGGATGTCGGACTCGGTGATGCCACCGACCCCGCGGAGCACGAAACCGATCCGGACCTCGGGACGTTCGAGCTTGCGGAGGCTCTCGATGACGGCTTCGAGTGAACCCTGGACGTCGGCCTTGACGATCAGGTTCAAGGTGGCCTGCTCGCCGGCCTGGATCTGGGCGAAGATGTCCTCGAGTCGGGCACCGTGTGACATCACCGACGCGTCGCGGGCCCGACTCGCCTCACGGTGCCAGCGTTCCCTCGTCTCCGCGACCGCCTTGGCCTTGCGCTCATCCGGCGCCACCACGAACGAGTCGCCCGCCTGCGCGACGTCGGACAGGCCCAGGACCTCGACCGGGGTCGACGGTCCCGCTTCACGGACCTGTTCCCCCCGGTCGTTCACGAGTGCCCGGATGCGACCCCAGGCCGGGCCGGCGACGAGCGGATCACCGACGCGCAGGGTTCCCCGCTGCACCAGCACGGTGGCCACCGGTCCCCGACCCATGTCGAGGTGCGCCTCGAGCACGGCGCCCCGCGCCCGACCGTCGGCGGTCGCCCGGAGGTCCTCGACCTCGGCCACCACCAGCAGGTTCTCGAGCAGGGCGTCGATCCCGATGTTCTCGAGCGCCGAGACCTCACAGACGACCGTGTCGCCGCCCCAGGCCTCCGGGACGAGGTCGTGCTCGGTGAGCTGCTGCAGCACCCGGTTCGGATCGGCGTTCTCACGATCGATCTTGTTGACCGCCACGACGATCGGCACCTCGGCGGCCTTGGCGTGCTGGATCGCCTCGATCGTCTGGGGCATGACCCCGTCGTCGGCCGCCACGACCAGGACGACGATGTCGGTGGACTCCGCCCCACGGGCTCGCATCGCGGTGAAGGCCTCGTGCCCGGGTGTGTCGATGAAGGTGAGGTCGTGCCCGTCGAGGTGCACCTGGTAGGCACCGATGTGCTGGGTGATGCCCCCCGCCTCGCCGGCGACGACGTTGGCGTTGCGGATCTGGTCGAGCAGCTTGGTCTTGCCGTGGTCCACGTGACCCATCACGGTGATGACCGGTGCCCGGTGCGGGAGATCCGAGGTGTCGACGTCCTCGTCGTCCTCGATGTCGAGGACGCGCTGGAGCTCGACCTCCTGCTCCTGGCCCGGGTCGACCAGTGACACCTCGGCGCCGACGTCGAGCGCGAAGAGCTCGATCATGTCGTCGCTCAACGACTGCGTCGCCGTCACCATCTCGCCCTGCTGGAGCAGGAACCGCACCACGTCCGCAGCGGTCCGGTTGAACTTGGGACCCAGCTGCTGAGGGGTCGAGCCCCGCTCCACCACGATCTCGCCCTCCGGGACCGGGGCCTCCGCCGGGGTGTAGGTGGGAACGTCCATCGGCTGGAGTTCCTCACGGTTGCGACGGCGACGTCCCTTGCGCCGCGGTCCGCGCTGCTGCGGACCGCCGGGGCCGCGCCCACGCCCGGGCGCACCGCCCGGTCCACCACCGGGACCCCCCGGACCACCCGGCAGATCGAAGAGCGTCGTGTAGGGAAAGAGTGTTAAGA
>CAINRS010000022.1 GCA_903852755.1 uncultured Actinomycetes bacterium
ATCGGTGAGGCCCAGACCAACGCCCTCGCCACACCCGACATCCGCAACATCCGCGTCGCCACCGGCAACTACACCGGACCCATCAACGTCGCAGGCGGCATCAACATCACCGGCGGCTGGAACAACAGCTTCAGCGACTTCCCCGTGGGCGCGGTCTCCTCGATCACCGGAACCGGCACCACTCCAGCGGTCAGCTTCACCGGGGTGTCGAACGCATCCCTCGCCGGATTCACGATCACCGGCGGCACCCGCACGTCGGGAACGACCGCAGCCGTCGAGGTGAGTGGTGGCTCCACCGGCGTGCGCATCGGTTCACCGGACGCACCGCTCACCAACATCACAGGTGGAGTCGGACCCAACGCCACCGGGGTCCTCGTGTCCGGCGCCTCACAGGTCGTGATCGCGAGTTCGAGCGTCAACAGCGGCACCACGAGTGGCCCCGGGACGAGCACCTACGGCATCCGGGCCATCGGCGGTTCGGCCGTCACGCTGACCGACACCACCGTGACGGCCCAGCCCGGGAGCGCCGGGGTGGGCACACCGACCGCACCGGCGCAAGCGGCGGCCGGTGGCGCCGGGGAGCGCGGCGGGCAGTCCGGTCTCGCATCCGGAGGCCCCGGTGGGAGCGGCACGACCTACCGGGGTGGCCAGGGCGGCGGCGGCGGCGTCGGCACCTCGCTCGGATCCGACGGCGGCAACGGAGAAGGTCCTGCCGGCGGTGCCGGCGGCGCCCGTGGTTGCGCCAACTTCTTCACCTGCAACTTCGACGGTCAGCCAGGGGGCGGCGGTGGCGCCGGATCCCCGGGGAGCGCCGGCGCAGCGGGGTCGAACGCCCTCGGCGCCACGGACCTGTACGCGCCGACCACCGGGACCGCAGGCTCGGCCGGGCAGCCGGGCAGCGGCGGTGGTGGCGGCGGTGGCGGCAAGACCACTGCGTTCCAGAACGGCGGCGGTGGTGGCGGTGGCGGCGCCGGAGGCAACGGCGGCGCCGCAGGGGCGATCGGCGGCACGTCGGGCGGCGGCTCCTTCGGGATCTACGCGAACGCCTCCTCGGTGACCATCGCCAGTTCGGCGGTGACCTCGTCGACCGGCGGTGTCGGCGGCCCTGGACAGGGCGGTGGCCGTGGTGGTGACGGCGGCAGCGGCGGCCAGGGTGCCGACAAGTCCGGCGGCAACGCCGGCGGTGGCGCCGGTGGCGGTGGCGGCGGAGTCGGCGGGGGTGGCGGTGGCGCCGGCGGTGGCGCCGGCGGCCACTCGATCGCCGTGTTCCACGCCGGGAGTGGGACGGTCGTGGTGACGAACAGCGTCCTCAACCGCTCGGCGATCAGCGCGGTCGGCGGTGCCGGTGGCGCTGGGTCAGCCGCAGCGAGCCCCGGTGCAGGCGGAGCAGGGCCGAACAACGGCTCGGGCTTCCCGGGCATCGGCGGTGCCGGTGGCAACGGTGGGCCGTCAGGGACCGGCGGGCCCTCGGGTGCCATCCTGCGGATCTGGGACAACGGCACCGCGACGCCCTGAGCCGCAGGCGCCGGGGACGACCCGGTCGACGGCTCGTCAGGTTGACTTGAGCTCCGCTGCCTCGTCGGCGGAGGTCCGGCGCTCGAGGAACTTGGCGACCTCGTTGAACCCCACGACCAGGATCGCTCCTCCCACGGCGAACGCCGTCGGCCAGACCCACGGGTCGCTGGGCGCACCGATCGACGTGCTGTCGAGTCCGGCGGGCCACGGCCACAGCACCCGCAGCGAACCGAGCATCAGGCCGATCATCGCGGCCATCACCGAGTCGTAGTGCTCGGCGAGTGCCCAGTGGAGCACCTGCGAGAACAGCGCGAGACCGACGACGCACCCGAGCGCGACGAGCGCCACCGGCACCAGGTTGCGATCGTTGACCGCCGCCAGGATCGGCCCGTACATCCCGAGCATCACCAGGATGAACGACCCGCTGATCCCAGGGAGGATCATGGCGCAGATCGCGATCGCTCCGGCACCGAAGTAGGTCCACGTGGCGGGGTCGGCCACCTGGCTCACGCTCTCGTCCGAGGTGCCCTCCCGCAGCCCCAGCACCACCCAGGTGACCGCTCCGACGCCGAGCAGCATCACCAGTCGTGGGGCGTCCCGACGCTCGAGCAGTTGCCACGCGACCACCACCGACCCGGCGACCAGCCCGAGGAACAGGCCCGCCATCTCGACGGGGTAGTCGGTGAGGGCGGCCTCGATGATCCCGGCCATGATGGCGACGGCGACGCCGATCCCGGCGACGAGGGGCAGGAAGAACACCCACTCGACGGAGCGGAGCGCCTCGATCCCGCCCCTGATGTCGAACTTGAGGAACCGGCCCAGCGCCGTCGACCCTGTCCGGACGGCGTCGATCAACCGGTGGTAGATCGCGAAGACCAGGGCGACCGTGCCTCCGGACACACCGGGAACGACGTCCGCTGCGCCCATGACGAAGCCCCGGAGGAAGGTGAAGGGGATCTCTCGCACCCGGGCAAGGTACCAACGCCTGAACCGGAGTTCCTGTCACTCTCCACCGGTGTGGCCCGGTCTGTCAGCTGCTCGGGCCCCCCGCTCCCGCTCCGAAGGACGCAGCGGGAGCGCAGCGGCACCCTCGGCCCGAGCGCCGGCACCTCACCCGAGGGCCAGGTGCTCGACCAGGTCAGCCAGCTCGTCCAGATCGAGCACCGGATCGTCGAACCGTCGGACCGACCGGTAGGTTCGGTCGCGGCCAGCCGGGTGGACGAACCACTCCACGAGCCGGTCGGTGGTCACCGATCGGAGCCGGGCCGGCAGCAGCTCGAGGTCGCGTGGTTGCAGACGACCGGTGGCGAGGAGCCGGCCCAGGTCGTACAGGTCCGATGCCCGCTTCTCCGACCTGAGTCCGGCCCGGAGCGGGACGACCACCACCTTCATGGCCACCAGACCCACGGTGGTCGCCACGAGACGGCCATGGGCCTCTGCCAGCGGTTCGCCGGTGTCGTCGTCGACGGCGAGCACGTCGAGGCGGGTCGCGTGGTCGTGCGCCCAGGTGTGGGCGACCACGCTCAGCTCCAGGTCGGTGGGTCCACCGGCGGCGACGAACGCCGCCTCCACCTCCTCGGCGGACTGCGGCGCCACCTCGATGACGTCGAGATCCACCCCGTCGTCGAAGGTGTACCTGCTCGGGTCGGTGACGGTGGCGGCGAGCCGCCGGAGCGCACGGTCCCGCTCGGCGAGGCCCCGGGTGACCACGTCCAGGTCGACCGTCGTCCGGTGGGGAACGCCCACCCGGCACAGCACGGCGAGTCCACCGATCAGGGCGAGCTCACTCGGCAGCGAGGCCAGGATCTGCACCTCGCGGTGGGTGGTCCCACCCCGTCGGCCGGTCAGGAACACCGGGCTGCTCACGACACGATGCCCCAGGACTCCACGATCTCCCGACCCCTGGACGGATCGGACGCCAGTCGGAGCGCGCAGACCACCGGATGGGCGACCTCCCAGGGGTGCGCCTCGTCGGGTGGGTGCTCGTCGTTGAGCGGCAGCCACCGGACCGGAGGGACTCGGACCCAGGTCCGGGTCGGCTGCTCGCGGTCGACGAAGCGGCGCACCCGACGGAACGCGGCGGCGGAGCGCACGTAGCACCGCGCCGGCAGGTCGCCGGCGGCGGCGATGCGCGCGCCACCCAGGGTCGCGGCGCGCTCGTCGACCCGGACCACGGCCTGGGCGCCGACCTCGTTGCCGACCTCGGTGACCGGGACGGCGAGCGGGGTCCACCCGTCGTCGGGCCAGTGCGCCGCGGTCTCCCAGAAGAGATCGGGCATGAGCGGGAGGTGTGAGTTCGGCCCCACCAGCCCGTCGTGTGCGAACCGGGCGAGCAGCTCGTGCACCGCACCGACGCTCCGTCCGATCACGGGAGCGACACGACGAGCCGTGACGGGATGCTCCGGCTCCACGAGCGCTGCGAGCGCGACCTCGAGGCCGACCTGGGTCCACAGGTTGCTCGGACGACGTCGCTCGGTGGTCACTCCGGGAACCGTGGTGTCGACCCGCGCTCCGCTGACCCACAGCCGCACGTGCCCACGGCGGTCGAGCCACCCCCACCCTGCATCACGCAGGACGCTCCGTCCGGGTTCGCTGATCCGGTCGGCGACCACCAGCGCAGGCGCGCGTCGGCGGTGCTCACCGACCAGCTGGGCCAGGTCGGCCGGGGTCGGGTGCGCTCGTGCGACCAGGAACGGAACCAGTCGGGTGCCGTCGACGACGAGCGTGCTGCCGTCGACACTGCACGACAGACCGACTGCGGTCAGGGCGCTCTCGAGCTCGTCGAGCAGATCGCTGACGTCGTCGTCGGGGCTGTCCGGTGTGCCCACGTGACTCCTCCGTTCTCGGTGTCCGTTCTCGGTACCCGGCACCGCTGTCCGGCACCGGTGTCCGACATCTCTGCCGTCACGAACACCGAACAGATGCTACACGGCGTGCTGCTCCGACACCATGTCAGCTGTCCCCGCCGTCACGAACACCGAACGCCCCGAGGGGTGCGGCCGTCCGGGACGTGCAGGACCGCTCAGCCCACTGGCCGCAGGGTGATCCGTAGCTCTGGATCGACCCCGACGGCCGACCAACCGTCCGGGGTCGTCGTCCAGCGGCCGGACCCGAGCAACTCGACGGTCACCGCGCCCTCCCGGTCCACCAGCAGGTCCCCCTCGACCTGCAGGTCGGCGCCGACCAGGACGACTTCCACCGACTGCCCGGCTGGTCGCCCCGGGGCGGTGTCCGACCGCAGCCCGAGGGTGAAGGAGTCGGGGGCCACCTCGTCTGCCCACACCCGGTCGACCCCGTCACCGGGATGCACGCCGAGATGTGCCACCGTGCCGTCACGCCGTGCGCAGTGTGCGACGAACGGCAGGTACTGGTCCGCAGCGAAGGCCGGCACCGGGCCCGTCGCCCAGCCGACGTTCCGACCCGGTCGCAGGATCGAGGTCGCCACCACGTCGTCGAAACGCTGCACGTGACGGCGCTCAGCGACGACCGGACGCACCTGCCACCGGAGCGGGACGATCCCGGCGAGACGAGCGACGAGTGGCAGGAACGACAGGTCGTGCACGTGATCGGTGCCGGAGTCGAGCACCGACGGCAGCACGTGCTCCACTCCGGCGACGTGGAGCCACAGCCCGAGCAGTGACACGTACCGGTCCAGGGCGACGCCGTAGGCGCGCCAGTACGGCCCGCAGATGCAGGCCAGCTGCGGATCCACGAGGTTCGAGATCCGGGCGCACAGACCGTCGAGCAGGGACCGGCCCCACGCTGCGAACTCCGGCGTCGGCGGGTGCGCCACCCACAGCGCAGCGGCGAGCAGGTCGACACCGTCGTAGGTGGGCGAGTTGTACTCGTCGACGTCACCGGAGTGCTCGAAGCGGTCGATCGTCCGACGTGCCCGGCGACGGCCGCGCTCGACGAGTGCGTCGTCGCCGGCGAGCAGACCGGCGTGCGCGGCCACCCACGCGTGCAACAGGTTCGGGTTGGTGTACCACTCGGGGATCCGGTCCTCGGGTTCGCCGAGCGCGCAGCGCACCACGGCGGCCGACGCCCCCTCGACCACGTCGCCGGGCAGGTCGCCACCGTGGTCGAGCAGGGTCACCGCCAGGATCACCCCGAGGAACTGCCGCCAGTTCGGGTCGTAGTGCAGCCACTCGACCGCCAGGTCCCCCGGTGGGTCGGCCTGCTCAGCGGTGGCCCGGAACGTGCCGTCCCACGGCCGGCCCGGAGCGTCGTACTGGTGGGTGAGCACCGTCCGGAGCGTGACCACGGCCCGGCCGACCTCACCTCTGCCCAGATCGGCGTACGCCCCGAGCGCCGACTCCCGCACCGAGTGCAGTCCGAGCGACGACAGGTCGAGGTGCGGCGTGACCCCCGGTGCGACCCGCTCGAGACACAGGGTCGGGTCCCAGAGCTCCGAGCGGATGCGCTCGAGCGACCGCTCCGGATCGTCGTCCACGGAACGCTCCACACTGCGGGACGGTACCCGAGCGCTCCGCCGGACTCCGACCGGGCTGCGGCCTGCTCGCAAGGACCGGGCGGCTGTTCGGACCGATCGCTCAGCTGGTGGTGGTGCCGTTGTCCCAGACCCGCAGCGTGAGTCCGTTCGGGCCGGCAGTGCCGGCCGGACCTGCGTTGCCGCTCCCGGCCGTCGCGCCGTCGGCTCCGCTGTTGCAGCCGCCGACGAGGGCGCAGTTCCCGCGCGGTCCACCGGCACCACCGCTGGCCGATGCTGCGACAGCGCCGCCGGCACCGCCGGAAGCGACGCCGGTCGACCGGTTCAGCTGGACTCCGCTCACCGAGAGCGTGCCGCTCCCGACGTGGAGGACCGCGATCGAGTGGCCGCCGGCACCTCCACCGGCACCGCCGCCACCACCTCCGGCACCACCACCGCCGCCGCCACCACCGCCGCCGGCCTCGCAGCACGACTTGCCGCCGCCGGCACCGCCGTTCCCACCGGTGCCGCCCCGACCACCGGACTGACCTGCGCCGCCGGCGCCTCCGGCCGACGAGGTCACGGTCGACGAGACCACCACGACGCTGGCGTTCGACGCGTAGACACCGAACGACCCACCGCCCGACGTGCCACCGACCGTGCCGGCCGCGCCGCCCTGACCGCCGCCGCCACCACCGCCGCCACCGCCGCCGGAGGCGCTGGCGGACTTGCCGCCGCCGCCACCACCCCCACCGCTGCCGTTGGCACCGGCGCTGCCGGCACCGCCGGATGTCGGCGCGTAGACCTCACCCGAGACGGACCCGGGCGCCGAGGAGAGCGTGTTCGAACCGGAGCCGCCGGCGGATCCGGCCGCCCCACCACCGCCGGCTCCACCACCGCCGGCGTCACCGCCACACCCGAACAGCGAGCCGCAACCGCCACCACCGCCGCTGCCACCGGCTGGCCCGGCACCGTTGGTCCCGGAGCCACCACCACCGCTGTAGTTGCCTCCTCCGCCGCCACTCCCCCCGGTGAAGGTGAAGTTGCCGCCGCTCCCGCCGCCGCCCGGGCAGGACGGACCACACGCGGTGCCGCCGCCGTTGCCAGAGGCACCGCCGGAGGCCTGTCCGGGTCCGCCCGGAGCACTCGTCCCGGCCACTCCGGCCTGGGCGACCACCTGGGACGAGGTCACGGTGACCGTGGACTGACCGACCGACCGGACCCCGTAGGCGCTGTTGCCTGCGCCGGTCGGCGTCCCGCTGTCGACGGTCGAACCGGTGATCGTGGCGGTGGACGACGACCGCACCAGCACCCCGGTCGCCCCGGCACCCGTGCCGCCGCCGACGTCGAGGTTGCGCAGCACGACGCTCGAAGCGCCTGTCACCACCACGCCGTGCGTGGCCGAGCTCCCGGCGTCCCCGCCGCGGACCGAGAGGTCCTGGACGGTGGCCCCCGCACCCGCACCGTTCACCGTGATCGACGACCACAGTCCGGTGCCCGAGTCGGTGCCGCCGTTCACCGTCACCGTGGTCGGACTCGTGGCACTCGATCCCCGCTGGAAGTTCTGGCCGTAGCCACCGGCCACGAGAACCGGCGAGGACAGGGTGAACCTGGGGTAGATGCCACCGGCGACGAGCACGGTGGTGCTCCCCCGGGCGGCCGCACGGTCGAGTCCCTCTGTGATCGATGCGCACGGAGCTGCGGGAGTCCCGCAGGTCGCTCCGTCGACACCGTCGGCAGCGCGAACGAAGACCGTCGCCGCGACGACGCCGTCGAATCCGTCGCAGTTCGTGTCGATGCCGGCGGCATCGAGATCGTCGGCCGCTCCCGGTCGCGTCAGTGGGTCCGAGTCGTCACAGTCCGTCGGCGGGCTCACTCCGTCTCCGTCGTCGTCGATCACCACGGTGATGGTCAGCGATGACGCCGCGCTCACTGCGCCGTCGTCGTCGGTCACGACCAGTGTCGCCGTGAAGGTACCGGCGGTGGTGTACGTCGTCGTGGGGTTCGCCGCACTCGAGGTGGTGCCGTCGCCGAAGTTCCAGTCGTACGAGGCGACCGTTCCGTCTGGGTCGACCGAACCGGAGGAGGAGAAGTTCACGACCAGCGGCCGGGCACCGGACTGCACCGTTGCGTTGGCAGCCGCTACCGGTGACTGGTTCGCGACGACCGTCACCGTTCGGGTCACAGTCGACGTCGCACCGGCGTCATCGGTCACCGTGAGCTGCACCGTGTAGGTGCCCGGCTGGGTGAAACTCGCCGACGCGTTCGAGGTCGTGGCGGTCTGACCGTTGCCGAAGTCCCACGCGAAGCTGAGCGGGAGACCCTCGGGGTCGATCGAGTTGCCCGCCGAGAACGACGCCGGGAGCGGCGCCTTGCCGGTGAGCGGACCACCGGTGATCACGGCCGTGGGCGGCTGGTTGGGTGTCACCGTGATCGTGGTCGACGACGTGGAGACCGCACCCGCGTTGTCGGTCACCGTGAGCGTCGCCGTGAAGATGCCGGCCGTCGTGTACGTCTTGGTCGGGTTGGCGTCCGTCGAGCCCGTGCCGTCACCGAAGTTCCACGAACGGGACGTGATCACCCCATCGGCATCACTCGAGTCACTGGAGGTGAACGACACCGTCAGGTTCTGCTTGCCCGAGGTCGGCGTCGCCCCCAGTACGGCCGTCGGCGGCACGTTCGGTACGGGCGAGACCTCGACGGTCAGGGAGCTCGTGTCCTGTACCCCGTTGTCGTCGGTCACGGTGAGCGTGACGGAGTAGGTGCCCGCCACGCCGTAGGTGTAGGTGGGATCGGGTGCGTTCGAGCTGTTCCCGTCGCCGAAGGTCCACTCGTGGGCGACGATCGACCCGTCCGGGTCCGATGACTCCGCTGAGCTGAACGCAACGATCAGTGGGGCCTGGCCGGCGGCGGGTGTCGCGTTCGCGACGGCGGTCGGTGCCTGGTTGGCGTTGACGGTCACGTTCACCGTCGACGTCGACGTCAGCCCCTCGGCGTCCGCCACGGTGAGCACAGCGGCGTAGGAGCCGGGTGCGGCGTAGGTGTGCGAGGTGGCCTCTCCCGAGCCGGTTGCGCCGTCACCGAAATCCCACCCGTACGACACCACGCCGCCGTCCGGATCGGTCGAGTCGGCACCGGAGAACCCGACGGTCAGCGGTTCCTTGCCGACCGTCGACGACGTCGCTCGAGCTGAGGCCGTCGGCCCCTGGTTGGCGGCGACGACGACGGTGACCGTGTCACTGCCCGTGGCACCGACGTCGTCGGTGACGGTGAGGGTCGCGACGTACGCGCCGGGGGCGGCGTACGCGTGCGACGGCGACGCACCGGAACCCGTGGACCCGTCCCCGAAGTCCCAGGAGTACGTGGCGATCGTGCCGTCCGGATCCGCTGAGCCGACGGACGTGAACCCGAAGGACTGTCCCACCTTCCCCGAGCCGGGCACCACGCTGGCGATCGCCCCAGGAGCCTGGTTGGGCGGACCCACCTGGATCAGCCTGGTGGTGGTCCCGGTCGCGCCCTGGTTGTCGGTGACGGTCAGGCGCGCCGTGTAGATGCCCTTGGTGGCGTAGGTGTGCGTGACGTCCACCCCGGTGGCGGTGGTGCCGTCACCGAAGTTCCACGAGTAGGAGACGACCAGTCCACCCAGGTCGGAACTCGCGGCACCGGAGAACGCCACCTCCAACGGTGGTTCCCCGGCGTCTGGGGTGGCCGAGATCACCGCGACCGGCGGTCGGTTCGTCCCCGGCGTCGGGGCACACGCCCCCGCCACCAGGACCAGTGCTCCCACCAGGGCTCCCCACACACGAACCGACCGAGCCATCACGACCATCCCCCTGCGACCCACCCGGTCGCACCACCTCACTGTCGTGGTCAGTCCAGCACCTTCCGTGGTGGCGAGCAACCACCTCGCTATGAGGCCCCGGATTCCCGGGAATCCCGCGGCGGAACGGGCCGCCCGGGAGGCCCGGCCGACCCGTCCGACCCGTTCCGCGGGGGAACTCAGTCGAGGACGGCCACCGCTCGGGTCGTCGAGGTGAAGGTTCCGTTGCCGAGCTGACCGCTCGAGTTCGAGCCCCAGCAGGCGACCCGGGTGTCCGTGCTGCTGAGCGCACCGGTGGCCACACCCACCGCACAGGCGTCGCCGTCACCGACGCTCACGTCGACGGCGTTCGAGACGCCCGGGACCGCCAGCGCCACCGGGTTGCCCTGACCCCAGCACAGGACCCGACCGTCGTCGATCACGGCGCAAGAGACCTCACCGCCGACGTCGAGCTGGGTGGCGCAACGACACCGAATCCGGCAACCGACTCCTCGACGACTCCATGCTCCGCGAACGAGCCCAAGCCGTCGGCCGGAAACGACAACTCCTCAACCTCACCACCTGGGCCGCACTCCGCAACGCCAGCGTCGGCCATCAACACACCAGACACCGCACCAGCGACCCACCCACACTCGCCGCCTGACCACCAACCGCACCCC
>CAINRS010000023.1 GCA_903852755.1 uncultured Actinomycetes bacterium
CGCGCCTGCGACGGCGCCGACTGGCGATCGCAGGCGCAGGCGGTGCGGCCGGTGTCCACGCCGCAGCTGCGGCTGCGGCCGGTCTCCGCGTCCACGCAGTGGCCTCGGAGACCGGTCGATCCGCCCGGGCACTGGCCGGTGAGGCCGGCGCCCGGCGGGTGAATCCCTCCGACCTGCCGGCCGGTGCCGACGTCCTGGTCGTCGCCACGCCCTCACCATCACACCTCGAACTCGCCACCCGTGGGGTCCGGGCCGGCGCGACCGTGCTCGTCGAGTCGCCCTGGTGGACCGACCTCGCACAGGCGGACACGGCGGTCGAGGTCGACCGCATCGGACCCGGCCGGCTGCGCGGCGCGGCGAACCTTCGCTCGAGTCCGCTGTGGCGACGGGCCCGGTCGGAACGGACCGCGCTCGGCAGGGCGCGGCACCTCTCGGGTGCGATCCACCAGCCCCTGCCGGACTGGGGGCACCTGGCTGCGGAGGCGGCCGCACCGAACCCGTTCGAACGACTCGGCAGCACCGCCGTGCCGCTCGCACTCGATCTGGTCGGCGCCGTGTGGCCGGTGGTGGACAGCGTGCGCGCCGAGCGCTCGGGGCCGCAGGGGTGGATCGAGCTCGCCACAGAGGGGCTGGCGGTCCACCTGGACCTGGCGTTCACCGATCCAGCGAACGTGTGGTTCCAGGCCGCCAGCGACGACGGAGTCCTGCGGGTCGAGTTCTCACCCGCCCCGGGCCTCGAGCGCGACGGCGATCCCGTAGAGGTGGGCCGGAGCGCCGACCCACTGGCTGCGACCGGGTACGTCGACCAGCTCGCTCGTCTGGGGACCGACGAGGACCTGACCCTGGACCCGCAGCAGATCCGTACCGTCGTCGCACTCCTCGACGCCGCACAGCGGTCTGCCGACCGAGGCGGTCAGTCGATCGCCGTCGGGCCCGGATGACGCCGGAGGGGTCCGGCCTCGACTGCGGAACTCAGAAGTCGTCGTCGTCGAGGTCGACGGCGCCCTCGATGCCCTTGGTGTAGGCAGAGACGCGCCGCTCGAAGAAGTTGGTCAGCTCCTGGACGTCCTGCAGCGCCATGAAGCTGAACGGGTTCTTGGAGCCGAACACCGGCGGCAGGTCGAGCATCGCGAGCCGGGAGTCGGCGACGAACTGCAGGTACTCCTTGGTGTCGGGCAGCGACATGCCCGGGATGCCCTCGGAGAGCAGGTCCTCGGCGAACTGGTACTCGACGTCGACGGCCTCGCGGATCATCTGGGTGACCCGCTCCCCCATCTCGGCGTCGAACAGGTCCGGCTCCTCCGCACGTACCTGGTTGATCACCTCGAAGGCGAAGTTCATGTGCCCGCTCTCGTCGCGGAAGACCCAGTTGGTCCCCGCAGCGAGGCCGTTCAGCAGGCCCTTGTCCCGGAGGAAGTACACGTAGGCGAACGCAGCGAAGAAGAACAGCCCCTCGATGCAGGCAGCGAAGCAGATCAGGTTGAGCAGGAACTCCTGACGGTCCTCGCGTGTGCGGAGTTCGTGCAGGGTGTGGATCGAGTCGATCCACTTGAAGCAGAACTCGGCCTTGGCCCGGATCGACGGGATGTTCTCGATGGCGGCGAAGGCCTCGGCCCGCTGCGAGTGGTCCGGGATGTAGGTGTCGAGCAGCGTCAGGTAGAACTGGACGTGCAGGGCCTCCTCGAAGAGCTGCCGGCTCAGGTACATCCGCCCCTCGGGCGAGTTGACGTGCTTGTAGAGGTTCAGCACCAGGTTGTTCGACACGATCGAGTCGCCCGTCGCGAAGAACGCCACCAGTCGGTTGATCATGTGCCGCTCGGCCGGGACGAGCTTGCGGTCCAGGTCGACCAGGTCGTCGGAGAAGTCCACCTCCTCGACCATCCAGGTGTTCTTCAGGGCGTCCCGGTACATGTCGTAGAACTGCGGGTACCGCATGGGCCGCAGGGTCAGGTTGAAGCCCGGATCGAGCAGTCGTCCGCTGTCGTGACGAGCGTCGGGTGCCGCCGCACCGGTCGACAGGTCGACGACGGGCTCGTGGGCCAGGGGGCTGATGGGGTCGGTCAGTGCCACGGGGTCACCTCGGTTGTGCGTGGGGGACGTCGTCCGGGGAGGACGTCCGGATCAGGGTCGGAGGGTTTCGGATCAGAGGGTTCGGGATCGACCGTCCGGTTCGGACGGTCCGGGGTGGTTCGGCGTCGCTGCGGGCCCGCTCACTGGCAGGCGTCGCAGCTCTCCGGGTTCTCGAGGGAGCAGGCCACGGCCTCGGCGTCGGTGTACTGCGGTGCCGGAGCGGGGACGCCACCGCCCGGGCCGTCCGGCGACGTCGACGTCGTCGCGGACGTCGTCGTCTTGTTGATCCGGGTGGCCGGCCGCGATCGCAGGTAGTAGGTGGTCTTGAGACCGGACTTCCAGGCGTGGGCGTACATCGAGCTGAGCTTGCCGATGGTCGGCGCCTCGATGAACAGGTTCAGCGACTGCGACTGGTCGATGAAGGCGCCTCGGTCCGCGGCCATGTCGATGAGCGAACGCATCTTGATCTCCCAGGCGGTCCGGAAGACCTCCCTGATCTCGACGGGGATCTCCTCGATGTCCTGGATCGACCCCTCGTTCCGCTTGATGGCGTTGATGACGGGCTCGGTCCACAGGCCCAGGGAGTTGAGCTCCCGGACCAGGTAGCTGTTGACCTGCAGGAACTCGCCCGAGAGGGTCTCGCGCTTGAAGAGGTTCGACACCTGCGGCTCGATGCACTCGTAGCACCCGGCGATCGAGGCGATGGTGGCCGTCGGGGCGATCGCGATCAGGAGCGAGTTGCGCAGTCCGACCCGGCCGATGCGCGCCCGGAGGTCGTCCCACCTGGCGACGTCGGTCGGCTCGACACCCCACAGGTCGAACTGGAGTCGTCCAGCGGCCGCCCGGGTCTGGTCGAACCCTCCGTGCGGACCGTGCTGCTCGGCGAGGTCGGCCGACGCCGAGAGGGCGTGGAAGTAGATCTCCTCGGAGATGCGTCGTGAGAGCTCCCGAGCCGGGTCGCTGTCGAACGGCAGCCGCAGCTTGAAGAAGACGTCCTGGAGCCCCATGAGTCCGAGGCCGACCGGCCGCCACTTGGCGTTGGAGTTGCCCGACTCGTCGGTCGGGTAGAAGTTGATGTCGACGACCCGGTCGAGGAACGGCACGGCGATCCGCACGACCTCACCGAGCCGGTCGAAGTCGAATCGCAGCGCCCCGTCGGACCCCTCGGTGACGAGCGCACCGAGGTTGATCGAACCCAGGTTGCACACCGCCGTCTCGGACTGGTTGGTGACCTCGAGGATCTCGGTGCACAGGTTGGACAGGTGCACCACGTTGGGGGCGCCGTCGGCACGGTGGGCCCCGGTCTGGTTGCACTTCAGGTTGGACGCGTCCTTGAAGGTCATCCAACCGTTGCCCGTCTCGGCCAGCGTCCGCATCATCCGGCTGTAGAGCGCGCGTGCCGACACCTGCCGCTCGTAGCGCCCCTCGGCCTCGGCCTGCAGGTAGGCGGCCCGGAACTCCTCGCCGTACAGGTCGACGAGCTCCGGAACCTTCTTGGGGTCGAACAGCGACCACTGCCAGTCCTGCTCGACCCGCTCCATGAACAGGTCGGGTACCCAGTTGGCGAGGTTGAGGTTGTGCGTGCGGCGGGCGTGGTCGCCGACGTTGTCCTTGAGCTCGAGGAACTCCTCGATGTCGGCGTGCCAGGTCTCCAGGTAGACGCACGCAGCGCCCTTGCGTCGCCCACCCTGGTTGACCGCCGCCACGGACGAGTCGAGGGTCTTGAGCCACGGCACGATGCCGTTGGAGAGGCCGTTGGTCCCGCGGATCAGCGAGCCGCGGGACCGGATCCGGCTGTAGGACAGGCCGATGCCGCCGGCGTGCTTGGAGAGCCGGGCGACGTCGCGGTAGCGGTCGTAGATGGCGTCGAGGTTGTCCTCGGGCGAGTCGAGCAGGTAGCAGCTCGACATCTGCGGGTGCGTGGTGCCCGAGTTGAACAGGGTCGGCGAGCTGGGCAGGTAGGCCAGGCTCGAGATCAGCTCGTAGAACTCGATCGCCTCGTCCGGACCGGTCGACAGGCCGCAGGCCACCCGGAGCAGGAAGTACTGCGGGGTCTCGATGACCTGCCGGCTCTCGGGGTGGCGGAGCAGGTAGCGGTCGTAGACGGTCCTGAGCCCGAAGAACTCGTACAGCCAGTTGCGGTCGGTGAGCACGGCGTCGTTGAGCTTGCGGGCGTTGGCCTCGACCATCTCCGCAGTGGCGTCGTTGATGACGCCCTGCTCACGGCCGATCGCAACCGACTGACTGAAGGAGTAGATGTTCTGGTTCTGGACCTCCTTGTCGATCACCGTCGACAGCAGGCGGGCGGCGAGCCGCGAGTAGTTCGGCTCCTCGGCGATGAAGGCCGCCGCCGTACGGATCGACAACTCGTCGAGCTCCTCGGTGGTGGCGCCGTCGACGAGCGCCGAGATGGTCCTGGTGGCGACACGCATCGGATCGACGTTGTCGAGCCCGTAGGCGCAGCGGGCCACGGCCCGCACGATCTTGTTGACGTCGACCGGTTCGAAGCTGCCGTCGCGCTTGCGGACCCGCATCGACGAGCCGGTACCGGCGTCGCCCGGGGCCGGTGTCCGGGTGGCCCCCTCGGCCTCGTCGTCGACGATCTGGACCGGTCGGATGTCCTCGGAAAGTGCCACCTGTGTTCCCCTCGTTGCTGCTGCGGATGTGCGGATCGGGCGAGGACTCGACCCGGTGGGCGGCTCACCGCACCGCAGCGACGCCGCTGTGGCACTCGTCACCGGAGACGCCCCCCAGACCGGCGTCTCCCACCAGATGTTGTGTTCGCCTTGCGCTGCACCCCCAACATCTGGGGGGACAGGGTCGTAATTACAGTCATGGAACTACGTCCCTGTCAATGCTTTCAGGGTCCACGGAGCGAGATTTTCCGGCCGCGGAGCGCGAACCCCTGCAATCACGGGGATCTCGGCCCCGGTGGGTACGCTCCGGCCATGGGCGCACGGGTCGGATCCGCCGAGGGTCCCCTCTGGGACCCCGTCGCCGTCCCCGCAGCGACGGTGATCGTGCTGCGCGACCAACCCCAGGGACCCGAGGTGCTCATGCTCCGCCGGGACACCAACCTGAGCTTCGCCGGCGGGATGTGGGTGTTCCCCGGGGGCCGGATCGACGACACCGACCGGGACGGTGACACCCATGCCGTGGACGACCCGGACGACGACCTGGAGCGGGCCGCCCGGCGAGCGGCCGTGCGTGAGGCTGCCGAGGAGGCGGGAATCGCCCTCGACGAGACGCAGCTGGTCCGGTGGTCGCACTGGACCCCACCGCCACGAGCGGGCAACCGGTTCTCCACTGCGTTCTTCTGCGTCGGGGTCGACGGCGCATCGGCGACCGTCACCGTCGACGGGGGCGAGATCCGCGAGCACCGGTGGATGCGGCCCCGCGAGGTGATCGACCGTCGCTCCGCAGGCGAGATCAGCCTGGCCCCACCGACGTTCATCACCCTCACCCAGCTCGAGGTGCACCCGACCGTCGCCGACGCACTCGAGTGGGCCCGATCCTCGCCGGTCGAGCACTTCGCCACACGGATCACCGTCGACGGCGACGTGTGGATCGCCCGGTACCACGGGGACGTCGCCTACGAGGACGACGACGGCAGCGGGGCCGGTGGGAACAGGACCGATGTCCACCGGCCGGGGCCGCGCCACCGGCTCGTGATGGGACCGACGTGGACCTACGAACGGAGCGGACGTGGAGTCGACTGAGGATCCGGACGACCTGGGCGTGGTGGAGGTCCCCACGACCCTGACGTGCGTCGACTGCGGCGGCACCTGCCACCTGCTCACGACACCGTTCGCCGACGACGGCGAGGTCGGGTTCCGCCCGGGTGACGTCGTCGCGTACCGGTGTGCCGACTGCCTGGACCGCTGGGACGTCGTCGTCGAGTGAACCGACTCCCGGTCGCACCGGCAGGACGTGGAGTGGGCAGCCCCGGCCACCGCTAACCTGCTGCGGCCATGCCCGACCAGCCCCAGTCCGACCAGCCCCGGTCCGGTCACTCCCAGCCGGTACGCCCCTACCCCGAGGTCCCGACCCGCGCCGACCTGCCCGAGATCGAACGGCGGCTGCTGCAGCGCTGGGACGAGCAGCGCACGTTCGAGCGCTCCGTCGAGCAACGGACGGCGGACGAGTTCGTGTTCTACGACGGCCCACCGTTCGCGAACGGCCTCCCCCACTACGGGCACCTGCTGACCGGGTACGTCAAGGACGTCGTACCCCGCTACCAGACCATGCAGGGTCGGCGGGTGGAGCGCCGCTTCGGCTGGGACTGCCACGGTCTCCCCGCCGAGATGGTGGCCGAACAGGAGCTCGGCGTCTCGGGCCACGCACGGATCGCGGAGTTCGGCATCGACCGGTTCAACGACCACTGCCGCACCTCGGTGCTGCGCTACACCGACGAGTGGGAACGGTACGTCTCGCGTCAGGCCCGCTGGGTCGACTTCGCCGACGACTACAAGACCATGGACCTCCCGTACATGGAGTCCGTGATCTGGGCGTTCAAGCAGCTGTGGGACCGGGGGCTCCTCTACCAGGCCTACCGGGTGATGCCGTACTCGTGGGGCGCCGAGACACCGCTGTCGAACTTCGAGATCCGTCTCGACGACGCGACGCGACCCCGACAGGACCCGGCGATCACCGTCGCGTTCGAGGTCGGCGACGAACGACCGGGCCGGCTGGGCAACCTGCTCGGTGACAGCCCGGCGGTCGTGTGGGCGTGGACCACCACCCCGTGGACGCTGCCGTCCAACCTGGCCCTCGCCGTGGGCGACGAGGTCGACTACGACGTCGTCGAGCCCACCGACGGACCGTGGGCCGGGCGACGCATCGTGCTGGGCGCCCGGGCACGCAGCCGCTACGAACGGGAGCTCGGTGCAGACCCCGTCACCATCGGGACGATTCCCGGAGGAGACCTCGCCGGCGCGTCCTACCGCCCGCTGCTCCCCTACTTCGCCGACCACCCGGACGCATTCGTCGTGCTCTCCGACGCGTTCGTCACCGACGACGACGGCACCGGAGTGGTCCACCTGGCCCCCGGGTTCGGCGAGGACGACCAGCGGGTCTGCGAGGCGGCCGGCATCACGCTGGTCTGTCCGGTCGACGACCGGGGTGCGTTCACCGACGAGGTCCCGGACTACACCGGAACCAACGTCTTCGACGCCAACCCCCTGATCATCGCGGACCTCAAGGAGCGCGGCGTCGTGGTCCGCCACGACACCTACGACCACAACTACCCGCACTGCTGGCGGACCGACACACCCATCATCTACAAGGCGGTGACCTCCTGGTACGTCGAGGTCACCGCCATCCGCGACCGCCTCGTCGAGCTGAACCAGGACGTCAACTGGATCCCCGGCCACGTCCGTGACGGCCAGTTCGGGAAGTGGCTCGAGGGCGCGCGTGACTGGTCGATCTCCCGGAACCGGTTCTGGGGCGCCCCGATCCCCGTCTGGGTGTCGGACGACCCCGCCCACCCGCGCACCGGCGTCTACGGGTCACTCGACGAGATCGAGGCCGACTTCGGGGTCCGACCCGACGACCTCCACCGGCCGACGATCGACGCACTCACCCGACCCAACCCGGACGACCCGACCGGCCGGTCCACCATGCGGCGCGTGCCCGAGGTGCTCGACTGCTGGTTCGAGTCGGGCTCGATGCCGTTCGCACAGGTCCACTACCCGTTCGAGCAGCGAGCGTGGTTCGAGTCCCACGCGCCGGCCGACTTCATCGTCGAGTACATCGCCCAGACGCGTGGCTGGTTCTACACGATGCACGTCCTGTCGGGCGCGCTGTTCGACCGGCCGGCGTTCCGCAACGTCATCTGCCACGGGGTCGTGCTGGACCACGAGGGCCGCAAGCTCTCCAAGAAGCTCCGCAACTACCCGGACCCGCTCGAGGTGATGGAGACGATCGGTTCCGACCCGCTCCGGTGGTACCTCATGGCCTCCCCGATCCTGCGGGGTGGTGACCTGCGGATCTCGACCGATGCCTCCGAGATCAGCGACGTGGTGCGCCTGGTGGTCAACCCCATCTGGAACGCCTACTCGTTCTTCACCACCTACGCGAACGCAGAGGGCGTCACCGCCGTCGAGCGCACCGACGCCACCGGACTGCTCGACCGGTACATCCTGGCCAAGACCCGGTCGCTGGTCGAGGACGTCACGGCCCGCATGGACGACTACGACATCGCCGGCGCGTGCAGCTCGATCCAGGGGTTCCTCGACGCGCTGACCAACTGGTACATCCGCCGCTCCCGGGAGCGCTTCTGGGCCCCGGGCGACGAGGCGACCCCGGCGGCGAGCCGCGATGCGTTCGACACCCTGTACACGGTGCTCCTCGTCCTGGTCCGCGTCGCGGCGCCGCTGCTGCCGTTCGTGACCGAGGAGGTCCACACGGGCCTGCGCCGCCCGACCTCGACCGACGACACCGACTCGGTCCACCTGGCGGACTGGCCCGACCCCGCCGCCCTCCCCCACGACTCGGAGCTGGTCGAGGCCATGGACCGCGTCCGTGAGGCGTGCTCGGTGGCGCTCGGCCTCCGGGAGGAACACCGGCTGCGGAGCCGGCTCCCCCTGCGACGCCTCACCTTCGCAGGGGCCGAACCGGACCGCATCCGCGACCTGATCGACCTGCTGCGCGACGAGGTCAACGTGAAGGAGGTCGTCCTGTCCGACGACCCGGCAGCGATCGGCGAGGTGGTGCTGCGGCCCGATGCCCGCCGGCTCGGACCCCGACTCGGAGCCGCCGTGCAGTCGGTGCTCACCGCCGCCCGTGCCGGCGAGTGGGAGCAGCTCGACGACGGACGGGTGCGGGTCGCCGGCGAGGTCCTCGACACCGATGAGGTCGACCTGTCGTTCCGGCCTCGGGACGGGAGCGTCGCCGGTGCGCTCCGCTCGCACGACGGGGTCGTCGAGCTGGACGTCACCCTGGACGACGAACTGGTCGCCGAGGGTCGGGCCCGTGACGTGGTCCGGCTCGTCCAGCAGGCCCGCAAGGACGCAGGACTGGACGTGACCGACCGGATCTCCGCACGCATCGGCTCCACCACCGAGGTCGCCGACGCGCTGCTGGCGCACCGCGAGTGGATCGCCGCACAGGTGCTGGCGGTCGACCTCCAGGTCGACGTCGAGGACGGTTCCGGAACGGCACCCACCGCCGGGTCCACCGACGGCTTCCCCGTGTCGGTGTCGATCAGCCGTTCGCCAGCCTGACCGCCTGGTCCCTGTCGGCGACTCCGACGATCTCGAGGCGCTGCGTCCCGTCGATCACGACGACCGTGGCGGGCAACGACCTCGGGCCGAGGACCGTGACGACGGTCCGGGTCGGGTGGAGGCTCTGGACGAACGGGCGACCGGGACGAGCCGCCACCACGAGGATCCGGCGATCGGTCCGGGCGATCGCACACTCCACACCCGAGGTGCGCCCGACCACGACGTGCCGGACCTGTTCGCCGGGGGCGAGTGCACCGGCCAGGGTGTCGAGCGCCGGCACCGCAGCGCCGACCGGTTCCGGTTCGCCGCCCGGGAAGGTCGGTGCGGGTTCGTCCGGCGGCGGGACGAACCGCGGCGGTACCACCGGCGGCGGGACGAACGGCGGCGGGACGGACGAACCGGGTTCGGATGGACCGGGTCCCCCCGCCCACGACGAGCCGAACGCAGCGACCTCACCCGATCCCGCAACCGCGCCGGGAACGATCCCGGGCACGACCGACGGGGCCTCGACCGTCGATGACACCTCGACTCCGGAGTCCGTGTCACCGGAATCCGTCCGAAGGAAGCCCTCCGCCGCACCCACACCACTCCGCTCACGACGACGACGGGTCGTCGATGCCGCCCGGCGGTCGAACACCCTGCGACGGCGGCGGGGCGGGACGTCCCCCACCACGTCCGGCGACGACGGGACGATCGGCGAGCCGAACACGAGCGGCACCTCCGGGACGGGCGGGAGGTCCGGGGCATCCGGGATCGGAGCTGCAGCGGCCGGGGCGAACGGCAGCTCCACCTCGGGTGTGGGCTCCGGAACTCCGAGCGGTCCGGGGGGAGCGAAGGGCGGCGGGAGGATCGGCGCGACCGGCGCGGGAACAGCGACCGGAACAGGAGCAGGAGGCGGAACGAACACCGGAGCGGGCGGCGCTGGCGGCGGCACGACCGGAGCAGGAGCAGCGACTGGAACCGGAGCAGGCACCGGAGCGGGCGGCGGAACGAACACCGGAGCGGGCGGCGCCGGCGGCGGCACGACCGGAGCAGGAGCAGCGACTGGAACCGGAGCAGGCACCGGAGCGGGC
>CAINRS010000024.1 GCA_903852755.1 uncultured Actinomycetes bacterium
ATCGCCCCGGCCCCGGTCGCCCCGGCCCCGGTTTCGGGGATCGCCGTCGTCGTCCCGGTCCCGTCGACGTCGACCGCGGTCGCCCTTGCCGACGAGCGTCGTGGTGACGAGCGGTTGCTCGCGACCGGAGCCCAGGAGTTCGATCCGCTGCGGCTCGCTCCGGGCGGCCTTCGGTGGGGCGACCGAGGTCACCTCGATCCCGTCGATTCCGAACTCGGCCTCGGCCCGGAGGACGTCACCGACTGCGGCACCCTCGGGGAGGATCGCCCCGTCGAGCTCACCCTTCGGCTGGCGGGCGCCGGCGGCCCGCCACGTCCACACGCCGTCGTCACGGCGCGAGGTCAGCTCGATCTCGAGTCGGGAGGCCACGTCGGGAACGCTACCGAAGCGGTGGGTCGGCGGAAAACCGGCCGACGCCGGACCTCATCCGAGCGCGTCGAGCACAGCGTTCTCCACCACCTCGCTCAGGGCGGGGTGACACCAGAGCTGTTCCCGGGCGAAACGATCAGCCGGGATGGCGAACTGCATCGCGGTGGTGAGCTGCTGCACGAGGGTCGCTGCCTGGTCGCCGATGACGTGCGCGCCCAGGATCCGGAGATCGTCTGGGGACACCAGGACCTTGGCGAAACCCGTCCGGTCGTCCAGCGCCCATCCGTACGCGACGCCGCCGTAGTCCCGACGGCCGACCCGGTACGGCGTTCCCGATGCCCGCAGGTCCTGCTCACGCAGGCCGACGGAGCCGACCTGCGGGTTGCCGAACACCGCGTGCGGCACGACCGTGTGGTCCACCCGCCGCAGAGCATCCGGGTGCAGGAGGTTGTGCCACACCACATCGGCCTCGCGGTTGGCGACGTGCTTGAGCTGGAGTGGTGAGCGGACGTCGCCGATGGCCCAGATCCCGGGCTGGTCCGTCCGGAGGTACTCGTCGGTGACGACGAGTCCGCTGGGGGAGCGGCGCACCGATGTGTGCTCGAGGCCGAGGTGGTCGGAGTTCGGCACCCTGCCCGTGCAGACCAGCAGCGCGTCCCCGTTGATCGTCCCGAAGGTGCAGTCGAGCTCGACGTCCCCTGCCGTGCCCCGGATCCGCTCGACGCCGGCACCGAGGTGCAACTCGACCCGCCGTCCGAACACCTCGGTGAATCGGGCCGACACGTCGACGTCCTCGGCGCGCAGCAGTCGGTCGCCCCTGGTGACCACGGTGACCCGGCTGCCGAGCGCGCTGAAGACGTGCCCCAGCTCGGCTGCGATGTAGCCCCCGCCGAGCACGATGAGCTGCTCCGGCGGCGACGCGACGCGCATGATCGTGTCCGAGGTGTGGAACCCCACCTCGGTGAGTCCCGGAATCGGTGGGACGTGCGGTCGGGAACCGGTGGCCAGCACCACCTGGGACGCTCGCACCTCGGTGGAGCCCACCACGACGGTGCCTCGCTCGGTGAAGCGGGCGTGGCCCTCGAGGAGGCCGACCCGCTCGCCCGTGGCGCGGTAGACGCGACCGTCCGCCGAGATCGCGTCGATGCGACCGAAGACGCGGTCCCGGATCGCCGGCCAGTCGACTGCCGGCGGGGGGAGGTCCACACCGAGGCGGGTCGCCTCGCGGGCCTCCACGACCCGGTCCGCAGGCAGCACCAGCATCTTGGACGGGATGCACCCCACGTTGAGGCAGGTGCCACCGAAGGTGCCCTCCTCTGCGATGGCGACCTCCCACCCCGCGAACTCCTGTTCCGGGATCGAGTTGCCGGAGCCGCTGCCCACGACGAGCAGGTCGAGGTCGTCCACACCGACACGGTAGGCACGCCGGCAGCGTCGAGTCGCAGCGTGTCCGGTCGACCGGTGGGGGCGGACTGGAACGCGTTACAGTCCGCGTGCGGACCCGACGAGGAGGCTCCTGGTGCACATCGCCTACACCGACGAGCAGCAACAGCTGCGGGACGAACTCCGTGACTACTACGGGGGACTGCTGACCGACGAGGTCCGTCACGCGCTCCTGCACGAGCACGGGGTTGGACCCGTGACCCGGCAGATCGTGAAGCAGATGGCCGCCGACGGGTGGCTCGGGATCGGCTGGCCCGTCGAGTACGGGGGGCAGGGGAGGAGCCAGCTCGACCAGTTCATCTTCTTCGACGAGTCGATGCGGCTCGGCGCGCCCGTCCCCATGCTGACGATCAACACGGTCGGGCCGACGATCATGGAGTTCGGCAGCGACGCCCAGAAGGAGTTCTTCCTGCCCAGGATCCTGGCCGGTGAGATCCACTTCTGCATCGGGTACTCCGAGCCCGAGGCCGGCACCGACCTGGCCGCGCTGCGCACCAAGGCCGTCCGGGACGGGGACGAGTACGTCATCAACGGCCAGAAGATGTGGACGTCCCTCGCGTCCGACGCCGACTACTGCTGGCTGGCGGTCCGCACCGACCCCGACGCCCCCAAGCACAAGGGCATCTCGATCATCGTGGTCGACATGCACGCCCCGGGGATCTCGGTCGAACCACTCCACCTGCTCTCCACGCACGACATCAACGCGACGTACTACGACGACGTGCGCGCCCCGGCCGAGTGGCTCGTCGGCGGTGAGAACAACGGGTGGACACTCATCGTCAACCAGCTCAACCACGAGCGCGTCACACTCTGCTCGCCGGGCCTGCTCCAGCAGAGCTACGACGAGGTCCGGACGTGGGCGGCCTCGTCGATGCGGGCGGACGGGACACGGGTCATCGACGCCGAGTGGGTGCAGGTCAACCTCGCCCGGGTCCGGGCCGGACTCGAGTTCCTCCGCCTCATCAACTGGAAGGTGGCCTGGACGGCCACCGAGGGGCACCTCGACGTCGCCGATGCGTCGACGATCAAGGCCTTCGGCACCGAGTTCTACCTCGAGGCGTTCCGGCTGCTCATGGAGGTGCTCGGCCCGGCCGCCTACCTCGATGGGCAATCCCCCGGGAGCGTGCTCCGGGGTCGGCTCGAGATGAACTACCGGAGCCTCCTGATCCTCACGTTCGGGGGCGGGACCAATGAGATCCAGCGGGACCTGATCGGCATGTTCGGCCTCGGACTGCCCCGGGCACTGCGGAGCTGAGGAGCGACGACGATGGACTTCACCCACGACGAGGAGGCCGAGGCGATCTCGGCGCTCGCCGGGCAGGTGCTCGGCGACCGGGCGACGCACGAGGCACTGCGTGACCTCGAACGCTCCGGGGGTCCCCGGTTCGACCCTGCGCTGTGGTCGGCGCTCGCGGAGACCGGCATCCTGGGAGCGTTCGTGCCCGCCGACGCCGGGGGAGCGGGCCTGGACCTGCTCGCCCTCGGTGCCGTCCTCGAACACGCCGGCCGCACGACGGCACCGGTACCGCTGTGGGAGACGCTCGGGCTCGGAGTGCCGGCCATCGCCGAGTTCGCACCGGGTGAGCTGCGGTCCGAGGTGCTCACCGGAGTGGCGGAGGGGGCACTGGTGCTGACCGCCGGGTGGCACGAGCAGGGGAGCGACCCGCTCCGGCCGACGACCGTCGCCGCCCGCACGGCTGACGGGTGGTCGGTCACCGGGACCAAGGTGTGCGTCCCCGCCGGCGCCGTCGCCGACGTGATCCTCGTCCCTGCGGCGATCGAGTCCGGATCGGTCGGACTGTTCGCTGTGCGACGTGGCGATGAGGGTGTCGGCATCGAGCCGGTCCACACCACGCTCGGCGACCCCCAGGCGGCGCTCCTGCTCGCCGAGGCGCCGGCCGTGCTCGTGGCCGAGGGGCACGAGTCCCTGCGCTGGACCTACGAGCGTGCGGTCGCCACCCAGTGCGCGGTCATGCTCGGCGCCTGCGCGCAGGCGCTCGCGCTGACGGCGACCTACACCAAGGAGCGCAAGCAGTTCGACGTCCCGATCGCCTCGTTCCAGGCGGTGGCGCACCGGGCGGCCGACGCCTACATGGACACCGAGGCGATCCGGCTCACGACCTGGCAGGCGCTGTGGAGACTCGGCGCAGGCCTCGACGCCTCCGAGCACGTGGCGGTCGCGAAGTTCTGGGCCGCCTGGGGTGGTCAGCGGGTCGTCCACGCCGCGCAGCACCTCCACGGCGGCGTCGGGGTGGACCGGGACTACCCGCTGCACCGGAGCTTCCTGCTCGCCAAGGAACTCGAGCTCCAGCTCGGCGGTGCCACGCCGCAGCTCAGCGAGCTCGGCCGGCTGATCGCCGAGGGTTCGACCTGATCGGACCCCACACCGCTGTCCGGCGTCCCCGGACCCGGTGGCAGGGGTGAACGGTGGCAGGAGTGAACCGGTGGCAGGAGCCGCTCAGCGAGGCTCCGGGCTCACCTGCGGACGTAGGTCTGTGTGATCGGTCCGGCCGTCGCGTCGATGTCTCCCGACGGCGAGCACGACAGCGTCGCCCCGGGGCCGACCGGTGCGAGCCCGGTGGCGAGCTCGGTGAACTCCGGTCCGGAGATCGTGATCGGTTCACCGCCGTCGAGCGTGATCGTCTGCTCGCCGGTGATGCCCGACGCGTCCACGTCGGCCAGCGTCCAGTTGCCATCGGCCGACGGTCCGACCAACCGGGCCGTGATGACCCCGCTGGCGTCGATCGAGAACGTGCCGCCCGAGGCGGTCCCGCTCGCGGTCACGTAGTCGTCGAAGGACAACTCGACCCGGTCGTCCGTGATGGTGAGCACCGATCCGGTGCCACCGGAGGAGATCTGGAACGGCAGCCCCGATCCCGGGTCCCGGAGCTCGTAGACGCCCTCGGGGCAGCCGCCGCCTGTCGGGTCGGGCGTGGTCGTCGTGCTCGACGTGCTCGAGGTCGTCGGGGCCGGTTGACCACCGCCGCCGGCACCGACCTCGGCGGTCGTCGACGAGCTCCCGCCCCCTCCACAGGCGACGACGGGGGTCAGGGTGAGGACCAGGGCACACACGACGAGAGTGGATCTGCAACGCACGTGCACGACGCTACCGGACCTCGTGGGAGGTCCCCCTTGCGCCGGAAAGTGTGATTATGTCCGTTCAGGGACACCGACGCCCGGGGTCCGGCCCGCCGGTTCCGGATCCGACGACGACTGCACCACCGCCCCGAGCTCGGCCACCACGACCCGCAGCCGGTCGACCAGCTCGCCGACCTCGGCCGGTCCGAGCTCGTCGAGCGGACCGAGGCTCCTGGGCTCCAGTGCGTCGCCCAGCATCCGCCACAGGACCGTGACCTCGTCGATGACCGACGCCTGACCCCGCAGGCGCTCCGCCGCCCAGTCCACGCCCTGAGCGGCCTGACGGGCCTCGAAGGCCCGTTGCCGGCAGCTCCTGCGGCAGTACGTCCTCGGGCGCCCGGGACCACGGTGTTCCTCGAGGATCCGTCGGCACCAGGCACAACGGTCCGGTGACGTGCGCCCCGTGTGCCGCTCGACCCCGGGGTCGGCCCCCGAGTCCGGTCCCGGCGGAGCTGTCGGGTCCGATGGTGCGGCCTGTTTCGTCACGTGACGATTCTAGTCGACGTCCCCCGATCGTCGCCGAACCGTCACGGAACTGATGCTGTACAGCGGGGGTGCTCCGGGTGTCTGATGAGAGCAGCGAGCGGCACCCGTCGTCTCCGGCGGGCCGGTCGCCCGGCACGAGAGGAGACGTCCATGTCCAACCGCCACCGCCGTCGAGCGTCCTCGGTGCTCCCCGAGGACCGGCCGAGCCGCAAGGCCGAGCACCGTCGACTCCGGAGGAACGTCAACCAGGCACTCCACGTCGCAGCGCTCGCCGACGACACCGACGGTCTGGTGCTCGACCTCCCGCACCACACGCACGGCTACCGCGACGACCACGACTCGCCGTCGACGCACCGAGAGGCGGCTCCGCGTCGGACCGTCCGCCACTGGAAGCAGCCGTTCTGGAAGCGACGCACGAACGCCCGTCGCGCCCGCGCCGCCGACTGGGCGCGGCCCGGCGCAGCCTGAGTCCGCACCCAGGAGCTCCGCACCCCACCGCCCCCGGCCGTGGGCCGACGACGGATACGCTGCGCGCGTGCCTCCCGCCATGGATGCCAGTGGCCTCCCGGACGCCATCGAGCGTCTCGTCGCCCAACGGCACGACGACGCCGTCGACGCCGTCGCCCGCCTGCGGGCCGAGCACCCCGACGCCGACCCCGACGAACTCGCCGACCTGCTGATCCGCCGCTGCGTGCGGGACATGGCGGTCGGTGGTGCCGTCACCGGGGGTGCCGCCGCCTCCCCCGTTGCCGGCATCGCCGTCGCTGCGGCCTCGGCCGGCGCGGATGCCACGTGGAGCGTCGGTCGCCTCGGCGAGATGGTCATGGGCATCGGGATCATCTACGGCCACGACGAGGCGACCCGTCGTGAGCGTGCCGTGTGGGTCGCCGCCGCCCTCGGCGTGACCGAGGGTGCGGCGGTCGGGGTCACGGGGCTCGCCGCCAGGTTCGGAGCACGCAGCGGTGCCCGCCTCATCTCCCGGCTCCCGGCGGCTGGTGGTGGCGCCGCACGCGCCGGACGGTTCGCCCGGGCCGGGTCGTCGGTGGCCCGGGTGGCCTCGGGCCGGGGCCCGTGGAGCCTGGCCGCCCTGCTCCCCTACGGCATCGGGGCCGGCATCGGCGCAGCAGGCAACGCCGCACTGGCCCAGGCCGTCGGACGCTCGGCGAAGCAGTACTTCACCAACCTCGGTCCCCCGGCCGACCGGCCCGGCGGATCGGAACGCTCCGCCGTCTGGGACGACGATGACGTCATCGACGTGGAGGTCATCGAGGAGATCATCCTCGACGCCGAGATCGTCGACGACACGCCGCCGGCACCCGGCGGCCGGAACGTGGGCTGAGGCCCGTGACCGACGGCCCGTCCTCGGACGTTCAGTTGACGTTCGGGTCCTCCGGGTAGCGGGCGACCGCCCCGAGCCGACCCCCCTGACGACGCAGCACGTTGCGCCAGAGCCCTGCTGGGTCCGAGCACAGGACGTCGTCGGGTCCGGCGTCGACCACGAACCACACCCCGGCGTCGAGCTCGGCGTCGAGTTGGCCGGGCGACCAGCCGGAGTACCCGGCGAAGATGCGCAGGCCGTCGACGCCCCCGACGTGTCCCTCGAACAGCTGCTCGATGTCGACGAGCACGACCGGGCCGGTGAGCGCGACGGCGTGCCGCAGCTCCCCCGTCACCGAACGACGACCGAGGGCCAGGACCGACCCCGGCGACACCGGCCCACCCCGGAAGCACACGGCCGGCTCGACCAGTGGGATGTCGACGGAGGGCAGGTGGTCGAGCACATCGGTCCCGTCGGGCTGGTTGAGGACGAGCCCGAGGGCACCGTCGTCGTTGTGCTCCACGATGAACACCACGGACTGCTCGAAGTTCGGATCGCCGAGCTCCGGGACCGACACCAGCAGGCGGTGCGTCGAGTCCGTCACGTCGACTCCCGGGCCGGCTTTCCATCGGAGCGGTCCACGGGTGCTCAGTCGAGGTCGAGCGAGAGCATCCGGATGGCGTTGCCGCGGATGATCTTGTAGCGGTCCTCGACCGAGAGGTGGCCGAGGAGGTCCCGGGCGACCTGCGCCGAGTTCGGCCACGTCGAGTCGGTGTGCGGGTAGTCGGTCTCGAACGTGACGTTGTCGACGCCCACCCGTTCGAGGCTCTCGATGCCGTGTCGATCCCGGAAGAAGCACCCGAAGATCTGGCGGTAGTAGTAGGTGGACGGCGGCTCGGGGATGTGGTCGGCGACGCCGCCCCAGGCGCGGTGCTCCCTCCAGACGTCGTCGGCACGCTCGAGGATGTACGGGAGCCACCCGATCTGCCCCTCGGAGTACGCGAGCCTGAGGTCGGGGAACCGGATCAGGACTCCGGAGAACAGGAAGTCCGACAGCGAGGCCATGGCGTTGTTGAAGCTGAGCGTCGCCTGGACGGCGGGAGGTGCGTCCGGTGAGGTCGACGGCATCCGGGACGAACTCCCGATGTGCATGCAGACGACCGTGGCCGTCTCGGCGCACGCAGCGAAGAACGGGTCCCAGTGGCCCGTGTGGATGCTGGGCAGGCCGAGGTGGGCGACCACCTCGGAGAAGCACACCGCGTGACAGCCTCGTGCAGCGTTGCGACGGACCTCGGCCGCAGCGAGCTCCGGGTCCCACAACGGCACGATGATCAGCGGAACCAGGTGGCCGTCGGAGTCGCCGCACCACTCCTCGACCATGTAGTCGTTGTACGCCAGGACGCACGCGAGCGCGAGCTCCCGGTCGCTCGCCTCGAGGAACGTCTGCCCGCAGAACCGCGGGAACGTGGGGAACGAGAGTGAGACCTCCACGTGGTTGGCGAGCATGTCGGCCACCCGGGCCGAGGGGTCGTAGCAGCCGGGACGCATCTCGTCGTAGGTGATCGGACTGAGCGTCATGTCGTCCCGGTCGAACCCGACGGCTGCGACGTGCCGCTTGTGCGGGACCAGCAGGTCCTCGTAGACCCAGCAGTCCGCAGGCGGAGCATCGTCGTCGAACGCGATCTGGTACGTCGTCCCCCCGGTGAACTGCAGGTCGGCGATCCCGTGCCGCTCGATCCGCGGCCCCCGGTCCCGGAACCGGGCGGGCAGCCAGCGCTGCCACAGGTCGGGGGGCTCGACGATGTGGTCGTCCACGCTCACGATCAGCGGGAGGTCGACCTCCTGCTCCCCCGCGTGCTCCGGTCCCCCCGGACCCGCTGCCGTCGGCGCCGCGCCGGTGTCGATACTCACATGACCGCTGCTCACCGGGCCGCTGCTCACTGGACCGCCAGGGAGCTCTGGCCGTCGGTCGCCCACCAGCTGGCCGTCACCCGGAATCCGCTCAGGGCCGTGGTCGGGAGCAGGTACTCGAACGTCCGCCGGTACCCCGTGTGGGCGATGAGCCACCGGCCGTCGCGGCGGACGTAGCGGTCCTCGTAGAACGCCGCCCCCTGCAGGACGAAGTCCCACTCGGTGTCGACGATGGTGTCCTCGAGGGCCCACGTCCCCGTGGCGTCGTCACCGTCGAGGTCGATCTCGGGGTGGTGGACCCGGTGCGACGAGTGCATCGTGGTCCGCCCCATGTTGGTCTCGATGAACGTCGTGATGGCCGCCCGTCCCTCGTAGACGTACCTGCCGCCGCTGTAGGCGGCGGTCGCGTCCTCGGTGAAGAGCCCGGAGAGTCCGGCGAAGTCCTTCTGGTCGATGCAGCGGAGGTAGGCGTACTTGAGTCGCTTGATCCGCTCGATCTCCACCAGTTGCTCGGGTCCCACGAGTTGCTCAGGCTCCACGACACCTCCACGGTCGGACCCGACCCTGCGGGTCGTGCGCCAAGACTGTACCGTCGCTGGGCGCAGAACCCGTGAGCGAGGAGCACTGGTGGGTCAGGAACCGACGTTCGACGACGTGAGCCTCCCCCACCCTGCAGCCGTGACCGATCGCGTCACGGCGATCCTCGAGGGTCTCGACGACGAGGACCGGGCCCGGCTCACCAGCGGGCGCGACATGTGGCACGGCGAGTCGGTCGCCGGACTCGGGGCGCTCAAGGTCAGCGACGGCCCGGCCGGCGTCCGGGGCGCGCGCTTCGTCGGGACACGCTCGGCGTGCGTTCCGTGCGGTTCCGCGCTCGGTGCCACCTGGGACCCGGACACCATCCGACGGGTCGGCGCCGTGATCGGCCGGGAGGCACGCGCCAAGGGCGTCCACGTCGTGCTCGCTCCGACGGTCAACCTGCACCGGACGCCACTCGCCGGGCGCAACTTCGAGTGCTACTCGGAGGATCCACACCTCACCGCGGAGTCCGCCGTCGCGTTCATCGAGGGCGTCCAGTCGACGGGGGTGGCCGCCTGCGTGAAGCACCTGGTGGCCAACGACAGCGAGTTCGAGCGCCACACCATCTCCTCGGAGGTCTCCGAACGGGCGTTGCGGGAGCTGTACCTGGTGCCGTTCGAGGCTGCGGTGCGGCGTGCCGGGGTCGCCGCGGTGATGTCGGCCTACAACCGGCTCAACGGCACGTACTGCGCCGAGCACGAGTGGCTCCTGCGCGGGGTGCTCAAGGGCGAGTGGGGATTCGAGGGGCTGGTCGTCTCCGACTGGTGGGGCACCATGAGTCCCGGTGCGGCCACGGCGGGCCTCGACCTCGAGATGCCCGGTCCCGGTGTGCACCTCGGCCCGACGAGCGTCGACCGGCTGCGCAGCGGAGAGCTCCCGGCCGCAGCGGTCGCAGAGCAGGCCACCCGGATCCTCGGCGTCGCCACCCGCACGGGGGCCGTGGACGCAACGGCGGGCGTGGAGTCATCAGAGGAGCTCGACGGCACACGGGCGGTGCTGCGTGAGGCGGCCGAGCGGGCAGCGGTCCTGTTGCGCAACGATCCGGTCGACGGCGAACCGATCCTGCCGTTCGACCCGACGGCCCTGCGCAGCCTCGCCGTCCTGGGCCCGAACGCCGCTGACACCTCGATCCTCGGAGGGGGCTCCGCCTGGGTGAACGCACACCGACACACCTCGGTGCTCGAGGGTCTGCGCTCCCGTCTCCCCGGCACGTCGATCGTGCACGAGCGCGGGGTCGACGCCAGCCTGACCTGCCCCCCGATCCCCGATCGCCTGTTGCGGACGGCGCACGGTGTGCCGGGTCTGCAGGTCGAGTACTTCGCTGATCGCGAGTTCAGCGGCGAGCCGGCCCACACCGAGGTGGCCAGTTCGTCACGGCTCACCTGGATCGACGACGACACGGTCCCGGGGTCGAACTTCTCGGCCAGGGTCACGGGCACGTTCACCGTCGACGAGGACGGCCCCCACACCTTCGGACTGACGACCGCCGGGACCGGTCGACTCTGGCTCGACGGCGAACTCCTGCTCGACAACACCGACGACCCCGTGCCCGGGACCTCGTTCTTCGGGATGGGCACCGAGGAGATCCGGACGACGATCGACCTCGTCGCCGGCACCGAACACGAGCTGCGTTGTGACTACCGGGGCTACGAGAACCTCGCCGGCGGAGGACTGCAGGTCGGGGTGCTCCGGCCCGTCGGGGACGACGGCGTCTCCCGGGCCGCCGATCTCGCGGCCAATTGCGATGCCGCCGTGGTGGTGGTCGGCCTGAACGCCGACTGGGAGACCGAGGGACGGGACCGGGACGACTTCGCCCTGCCCGGCGGCCAGGGGGACCTCGTCCGGGCGGTCGTCGCCGCCAACCCGAGGACCGTCGTCGTGGTCAACGCCGGTGCGCCAGTGGATCCCGGCGACATCGATGCGGCGGGTGCGCTCCTGTGGATCTGGTACCCGGGCCAGGAGGCAGGTGACGCCGTCGCCGGGCTCCTGCTGGGTGAGGTGTCACCCTCGGGTCGACTCCCCACCTCGATCACCCGACGCTGTGAGGACCACCCGGCATTCGCCACCTACCCCGGCCACGACGGGGTGGTCCGCTACGACGAGGAACTCCACGTCGGCTACCGCGGGCTCGACGCCCTCGGGGTGGAACCGGCGTTCTGCTTCGGGCACGGGCTCGGGTACTCCCCCGTCGAGTGGGGCACCGCGGCGCTCGACCGGACCTCGCTGCGCACCTCCGAGCTCGACGATCGACCGGTCGTGGTCCGGGTCCCGCTGACGAACCTCGGTCGCCTCGTCCAGCGGGAGGTGGTGCAGGTCTACCTCACGCACCCACCCGGGTCCGACCGTCCTCCGGTCGAACTCGTCGGGTTCACCTCGGTGCACATCGAACCGGGCGAACGCATCGACGCAGCCGTCGACCTGCCGACCCGGGCGTTCGCCCACTGGGACACCGCTGCGCAGCGGTGGGTCGTTGCCCAGGGCGCCTACACGCTGCACGTGTCCCGCTCGTCCCGGGACCACCACGCGTCGCTCCGACTGGACATCGACTGAGCGTCCCCGAGCGTCACGGCGTCGTCGGCGCCCCTCCGTCGATCGTGGTCAGCATCCGTCGCAGCAGCGGGAGCGGGAGCCCGAGGACACCCGAGGGGTCCTCGCCCTCGACACCCACCACGAACGGCCGGCCACCACGGACACGGTCGTCCTCGAGGCGGTACGAACCGGCGGTGTCGAACGGTCGGAACCGCTCGACGTAGTCGTGGATCTCGTCGTCGGCGAGTTCACGGAACGTCACCGCCTGGGTGTCGAGGCCGGTCACCGTCCGATCCCCGCGGGCCACCACCAGACCGTTGTGGAGCAGGTGCGTCGTCCCCGACAGCCCGCGCAGCTGTCGGCACGCTGCCGGGGCGTCGGCAGCCTTGGTCAACAGCACCGGACCACGAGACGTCCCGAGCACGCCGACCTGGTCCGCGGCGAGCACCGTGGCCGTCGCCGGGACGCGGTCGAGCACGGATCGCAGCTTGCGCTCGGCGAGCTCGAGCGCCAGGGCCTCGGCACCCCGTTCGGCCAGCAGGTGGTCGAAGGAGCGTTCGTCCACGTCGGGGGCGACGGTGGTGACCCGGTACCCGGCTTCGCGCAGGACGCGGGCGCGGTAGGTCGACGAGGATGCGAGCACCAGGTCCACCGCCCCACTCTCCCACCGGTACGCTCCACCCGTGGAGCTGGGCGACCTCGTGGGCGCTGACCGCACGGCAGTGGTCACGATGGAGCTCGAGCGGGGCGTGGTCGGCGACCTCGCCGGGATCCCGTCGCTCGCCGCCGCAGCCGCGGAGCGGTCGACGTTGCAGGCGTGCGGCCGGCTGGTCGCCGGTGCGCGCGCTGCAGGCGTCACCGTGGTCCACGCCATCGCCCAGTGGCGGGCCGACCGGAGCGGCACGACGTTCAACACGCCGCTGGTCCGGTCCCTGCATGGCCGTGCCGACCAGATCCTGGAGGGCACTCCAGCGGTGGAGCTCGTCCGTGAGCTCGGGGACTGCAGCTCCGACCTGCGCAGCATCCGGACCGATGGCCTCGGCCCGTTCACCGGATCCGACCTGGCCGAGCTCCTGGGCGCCGCCGGGGTCCGGACGGTGGTCGCCTGCGGGGTCTCGCTCAACGTCGGTGTGCTCGGGCTGTGCCTCGGAGCGGCCGAGCTGGGCTACGAGGTGGTCGTCCCGACCGACGCCGTCGTCGGCGTGCCCGTCGACTACGGGGACCTCGTGCTGCGTCACACGCTGGCAGCGGTCGCCACCCTCAGCGACGTCGAGACGATCCTGTCCCGCTGGGCAGCGCAGGACGGCCCGGACGTTCGCTGAGCCCGTCGTCCTCCTCGCTCTCCCCTCGCCGACGGCCGTCAGGAGGGCGCCCGCACCCGATCAGCGGCGGGACACCGGCGCGCGCAGGCCGAGCGCCTCCGCGAGGTCGGTCGCCCGTTCGGCGACCTCGAGCCTGCTCGAACCCGGCACGCCGAGGCACAGCCACCCCACCCCGAGGTCCCCGAGGGCGTCCACCTCGGCGACGAGCCCGTCGACCGCCCGGTCCGGCCGGTCGAGGTACTGCGTGAGCGAGAACGGGACGAATGCGACCTCCGGGGGCTCCGGCCGTCCGTGCTCGTCCGAGCGCCGACCGAGGTCGGCGATCGCCGACGCCAGGTCGTCGAGGTCGGCGATCGCGCTCGTCCCCGTGACCGTGTCGAGCCCGGAGGGGGTGGGGAACGGCGACCAGACCGCCGCGTACTCGACGGCGCGCCGACGGGCGGCCGGGGAGTTCCCGCCGATCCACACCGGAGGGTGCGGGCGCTGGACCGGGCGGGGTTCGGGTGTGACGGTCCGGGTACCGACGTGCTGGGTATCACCCGACATGATGGAGAGCACCGACTCGAGCCGCTCCTCGAGGAGCCGTCCCCGGTCCGCCCAGGGAGCGTCGAGCGCCTCGAACTCGGTGCGCAGGTACCCGGCGGCGACGCCGAGCAGCAGCCGTCCCTCCGAGAGCACGTCGAGCGAGGTGAGCGCCTTGGCGGCGAGGAAGGCGTTCCGGTAGCCGAGGACGTAGACGTTGGTGTGCAGGCGCAGTCGTGTGGAGCCCACCGCTGCCGCCGCGAGCGCCACGGTCGGCTCGAGCGCGTGGTGACCGCCACCGGCCACCCAGCGGTCGTCGGGCGCAGGGTGGTCCGTGACGTGGGCGGCGGCGTATCCGAGACGTTCCCACAGGGCGGCGAGCTCGGCGATCGCCCCAGCGGTCCGGAACTCCCCCACCGGGCCCGGCCGGTCGACGGGGAGGCCCAGCGACACCCTGAGTGGAGGCCTGCCGAGCCCGGCGAGCCACTCGTGCGTCACGGCGCAGGACGCATCGTCGAGACCGTGCCCGCCGGGCTGCTCCACCACCTCCACCTCGCAACCCAGGCCGGCGAGCATCGCTGCGGCGTCCGCCCCCAGGAACGCCGGGACGACCTCGTCCTCGGTCCGGGTCACCACCAGCACCGGGACCCCGTCCGCGCCCGGGAGCTCCTCGTCGCCGACGTCCGGCCAGAATCCCGAGACGGCCACGACGGCGTCGGGCGGACGCTCCGCGAGCGCCAGCCGGAGGGCGAGCGCGGCGCCCTGCGAGTGCCCTGCGACGACCACCGGCCGGTCGGACCCGCCCCGGAGGCGATCGACGAGGTCGACGACCCTCCGGATGGACTCCCCCACCGACGACGCGGTCGGACCGCGGTCCGTCTGCTCGAACCAGGTGCGCACCCCCTGCCCATCCCGGGGCCCCCCGGGTGCGACGACCTCCCACCCCGGCGGGGCCACCCGCCGACCCCAGCGGCGGACGCCGTCCGGCTCGGTGTCGTGGCCGTGGAGGACGACGAGCACGCCGTGACCGCGGTCGTAGTGCTGCACACCGCATGCTCCCCGCTCGCCGACCGCACCGCAACCTGTAGCCTGCGTCCGTGATCCGGCACGTGGTGGTGCTCACCATCGACCCGACGGCGCCGACGGCAGCGGCAGGGATCGTCGAGGCGCTCCGGGAACTCCCGGAGGTCATCCCACAGCTGCGCTCCTACGAGGTGGGACTCGACCTGGGTCTGGCGCCGACGAACGCCACCGTGGCCGTGATCGCCGAGTTCGACGACGTCGCCGGCTTCGAGGCGTACCGGGACCACCCGGCGCACGTCGCGGTCATCGAGGAGCTGATCGCCCCGGTCCTGGTGTCCCGGGCCGCGGTGCAGCACGAGGTGGGCCCGGCCTGACCACGCTCCGTGGCGGGGACGCGATGGTTCCGTCCACGCCGGCGCAGGCAGCTTCGCCCAGACGTCCCGCGTGACACGTGGCACTCCGGCCGGTAGGGTGACCGCACGATCTCCGGTCGAGCTCCGGCTCCCGGATACCGGCAGGTCGTGTGGGACGGGGTCGGGGGGTTCCGTCCCACACGACCGCCAGATCCGTGCCCCGGCGGGTCCGGTGGGACAGACTGCGGCGTGCCCGTCGAGCGACCCACTCCCGACTCGTTCGTCGTGATCGACCTCGAGGGCGCCGTGAGGGCCGACGGGGTGGTGCGCTGGGCCCGGAAGATCCTGCTCGACGGGGCGAGGTGGCTCGCTCGATCGAGGACCTACGGCTGGGCGACGCTCGGCGAGCAGGTCAGCGGTGCCTCCGCGGGTGTCAGCGCCGTCCCGGAGTCGCGTGACGCAGCGCTCGCCGAGTTCGATGCGGCCCCCCCGGGCGAGACCCGGCTCGGTCTGGACGCAGGCAAGGGCGTCGGCTGGGACGACCTGCCCTCCCGGACCGCTGCGGACTGGCGCAACGCGGTCCTGCGCACCGACCCCGCGCCCCTGCGACTGCAGCTCGTCGCCACCGGTGCCGTCGCCGGAGCCAGGGCGCAGCTCGGTGAGCTCGCCGACCGGACGGTCGCCATCGAGGGTCCGGCCGAGGTCGTCCCGGTGCTCACCGGGGCGTTCACCGAGGCGGGCGCCACGGTGCTCGAGCAGGAGGACACCACGCTGGCCGGAGCAGCCGCCGTCGGGGCGGACCTGCTCGTCTGCGGATCGGCCGTCGGGCTCGTCGACCACCAGGCCGCTGCGTCGCTCGAGTGCGCCCTGGTGGTCCCGTGGGGCCCCATGCCGGTCACCACCCGGGCGCTCGCCGTGGCCCGACGCCGAGGGGTCGAGGTGCTCCCCGACTTCGTCACCACCGTCGGTCCCCTCGTCGCCGCCGTCACCGACACGCCCGATCCCGAGCTGCTCCTCCGCACCACCACCGACACCGTGGCCGGAGTGGTCGCCGAGGTGCGGGATCACGAGCAGGGCCCGCTCATCGGCGCCTGCGTGAGGGCGGAGTCCTTCCTCTCGACCTGGCAGGACACCCTGCCGTTCGGTCGACCCATCGCCTGAGCGCTCCGCACGCCTCAGCCTCCCGGTAAACGGCCCCGGATCCGCAGGGACCCGGGTCGTCGGGGGTGGGTCGACGCGCGCAGTACGCTCCGGGACACAACCGAACCTCAGCCCGCTCGGGAGAGCGTCGCTGGAGCCTCCGTGCTGCAGTGGCCGCCGAAGGAGCAACCGCCCCGGAATCTCTCAGGCACCGGTACCGAGCGGGTCAGGACACGCTGGAGAGCAGCCCTCCCGGGGGCTCACCGACGGGGAAAGTCCGGCCGGATGCCGGGTGAAACTCTCAGGTCCCACGACAGCGGGGGGTGACCGCACTCCCGTCGCGCCCCGGAGGACCCCGTGACCGAGCACCACGCACCCGACCGAACCTCGAGCGACTTCCCCGCTCGGCACATCGGGCCTGCCCAGGCCGACGTGGATGCGATGCTGGGCGAGCTCGGACTCGGCTCGCTCGACGAGCTCCTCGACGCCGTCGTGCCGGAGCACATCCGGGAGCGGGAGCCGCTCGGACTCGAGGCACTCGACGAACGGACGGCGCTGGACCGCCTGCGGGACATCGCATCGGCCAACACGCGACGCACGTCGCTGATCGGGTGCGGCTACCACGACACCGTCACCCCGCCGGTCATCCAGCGCAACGTGCTGGAGAACCCGGCGTGGTACACGGCGTACACGCCGTACCAGCCCGAGATCTCCCAGGGTCGGCTCGAGGCACTCCTCAACTTCCAGACCATGGTCGCCGAGCTCACCGGCATGGACATGGCCAACGCCTCCCTGCTCGACGAGGCGACCGCCGCCGCCGAGGCCATGACCCTGCTGCGACGCGCCTCGCGCGTCGCCGGTGACGTGTTCCTCGTGGACGCCGACTGCCACCCCCAGGTGATCGAGGTCGTCGCCACCCGGGCCGAACCACTCGGCCTCAAGGTGGTCGTCGGCGATCCGGCCGCCGACCTGGGCGCCCACGAGGCGTTCGGAGTGCTCGTCGCCCAACCGGGTTCGAGCGGACGGATCCGCGACCTCGCAGCGACCATCGACGCTGCGCACGACACGGGCGTGCTCGTCGCGGTGACGACCGACCTGCTCGCGTGCTGTCTCCTGCAACCGCCGGGCGCTGCAGGAGCGGACGTCGTGGTCGGCTCGGCCCAGCGGTTCGGTGTGCCGATGGGCTACGGCGGCCCACACGCAGGGTTCATGGCCGTGCGTGACGCGCACAAGCGGTCCCTCCCGGGACGGCTCGTCGGGGTCTCCGTGGACGCCGACGGCGCCCCCGCCCTCCGACTGGCCCTGCAGACCCGGGAGCAGCACATCCGTCGGGAGAAGGCGACGTCGAACATCTGCACCGCCCAGGTGCTGCTGGCGGTGATCGCCGGTCTCTACGCCTCGTGGCACGGGCCCGACGGTCTCCGGCGGATCGCCGGGCGGGTCCACGGCCTCGCCTCCGTCCTGGCGGCTCGTCTCACCGCTGCCGGCCTCGAGGTCGGCGACTCGTGGTTCGACACCGTCACCGTCCGCTGCCCGGACGCCGACGACGTCGTGTCCGCCGCACGGGACCGGGACGTGCTGCTCCGGCGGGTCGAGGGGCACGGTGTCGGCATCGCACTGGACGAGACGACGACCGCTGCGACGGTGTGCGACGTCCTGGCGTCGTTCGGGCTCATCGTCGAGGAGTCCGACGTGGACGCCGAGGCCGACGCAGCGTCGCGAGTGCTCCCTGGCCTGCCGGTGGCACTCCGGCGGGAGGGGTCGTTCCTCGAACACGAGGTGTTCACGAGGTACCGCTCCGAGACCGAGATGATGCGCTACCTGCGGACCCTCTCCGACCTGGACCTCGCGCTGGACCGCACGATGATCCCGCTCGGTTCCTGCACCATGAAGCTCAATGCCGCCTCGGAGATGATGCCGATCACGTGGCCCGAGTTCGCCGGGATCCACCCGTTCGCCCCTGACGAGGACGCAGCCGGCTACCGGCGGATGGTGGACGAACTGGAGTCCGCGCTGGCCCGGATCACCGGGTACGCAGCGGTCTCGTTCCAGCCGAACGCCGGGAGCCAGGGCGAGTTCGCCGGTCTGCTGGCCATCCGGGCCTACCACCGGAGCCGGGGGGACACCCAACGCGACGTGTGCCTCATCCCGGACTCCGCGCACGGCACGAACGCCGCGAGCGCCGTGATGGCGGGAATGCGCGTCGTCGTCGTCGGCACCGACGAGCGTGGCGACGTCGACCTGGTCGACCTCGAACGGCTCGCCGAGGAGGCGGGTGACCGTCTCGCCGCCATCATGGTGACGTACCCGTCGACCCACGGCGTGTTCGAGGAGGGCATCTCCGAACTGTGCCGCATCGTCCACGACCACGGCGGCCAGGTGTACGTCGACGGGGCCAACCTCAACGCGCTCGTCGGTGTGGCGGGACCCGGCCGGTTCGGTGCCGACGTCAGCCACCTCAACCTGCACAAGACGTTCTGCATCCCACACGGCGGCGGTGGACCGGGCGTGGGTCCGGTCGCCGTCGCAGCGCACCTCGTCGACTTCCTGCCCCGTCACGGCTCGCTGGAGCGTCCGGCCGAGGAGCGCGGCGTCGGCGCCGTCTCGGGTGCGCCCTACGGGTCCGCGGGGATCCTCCCGATTCCGTGGATGTACGTGACGATGATGGGCGACGACCTCGCCCGTGCCACGGCGGTGGCGATCCTCGGGGCCAACTACGTCGCCCACCGTCTCGGCGACGCCTTCCCGGTCCTCTACCGGGGACGGAACGGCATGGTCGCGCACGAGTGCATCCTCGACCTCCGCGAGATCGAGCGTCGGACGGGCGTGTCCAACGAGGACGTCGCCAAGCGGCTGATCGACTACGGGTTCCACGCCCCGACGATGTCGTTCCCCGTGCCCGGCACGCTGATGGTCGAGCCGACCGAGTCGGAGTCGCTCGCGGAGCTCGACCGGTTCTGCGACGCCATGCTCGCCATTCGCGCCGAGATCGATGCGGTTGCCGACGGGACGTGGCCCGCCGACGACAACCCGCTGGTCCACGCCCCCCACACCGCAGCGGCGGTCGGGGCCGACGAGTGGGACCACCCGTACTCCCGGCAGGTCGCCGGCTGGCCGACAGGAGTCCGTGCCCGGACGAAGTACTGGCCGCCGGTTCGCCGGATCGACGGCGGCCACGGCGACCGCAACCTGGTCTGCAGCTGCCCCCCGCTCAGCGAGTTCACCTGATCCGGACGGTGCGACGGACCGGACCCGGCGGATCCGCAGCGGCGGTCCTGCGGACTCAGGTGAACGGCAGGTCGACGCAGACCGCAGCGATGGACCCGCTCGGACCGGTCAGTTCCACCTCGTCCCCCACCACCACCCCCGGGGGCACGTAGCCGAGCGCGATGCCGCACCCGAGCACCGGCGAGAAGTTCCCCGAGGTCACCCGGCCGACCGCAGACCCGTCGACCACGACCTCGAAACCATCACGCGGCGGCCGTCGGCCCTCGGCCCGGAACCCGCGCAGGACCGGATCGACCCCGGCCTCCTGCTGACGGACCAGGGCGTCCCGGCCACGGAAGTCCGACTTGTCCCAGCCGACCACCCAGTCGAGTCCGGCGTTGAGCGGGGTGATGCCGGGGCCGAGCTCGTGTCCGTGGAGCGGCAACCCGGCCTCGAGCCGGAGGGTGTCCCTCGCCCCGAGTCCCGCCGGTGTCACACCGGCGTCGAGCACCGCCGTCCACAGCGACGGAGCGACCTCTGCGGGAACAGCGAGCTCCACCCCGTCACCACCGGTGTAGCCCGTCCCTGCGACGACACCCACCGCACCGCCCCACTCGAAGGGTTGGACGCGGAACCGTCCCACCGACGCCGCGTCCGGGACGATCGTCTCGAGCCGCGACCTCGCGGCCGGACCCTGCACTGCGAGCACGACCCGCGAGGCCGTGGTGTCCTCGACGCTGCACTCGTCCGCACCCCGGAGCGCCTCGACGACACGGCTGGTGTTGGAGGCGTTCGGCATCACGTCGAAGGACTCGGAGTCCAGCCACCAGACGATGATGTCGTCGAGGACCGAGGCGTCGTCGTCGTCGAGCAGGTGCGTGTACTGGGCCCGCCCCGGTGCGACCTTGCGCAGGTCGTTGGTGAGGGCGAGCTGCAACCGTCCGAGGGCGCCCGGGCCCTCGACCCTGACGGTACCGAGGTGGCTGACGTCGAACACCACGGCGTCGCTGCGACACGCCCGGTGCTCGGCCAGGGTGCCATCGCCGTACTGCAGCGGCATCTCCCACCCGCCGAACGGCACCATGCGGGCGCCGGCGTCCCGGTGGAGGGCGTCGAGGGGCGACTGGCGCACGCTGGCGGGGCCGCTCAGACGGCGTCCGAGCGGACGCCGTCGTGGCCCGCATCGGGGAAGAGCTCCACGATGCGAGCGTCGAGCTCGTCGACCACCCCGGCGAGGGGGAGTACGCTCAGCACGCCCTGCCCGTGCTGGAGGACGTCGATGAGCTCGTCGCCGTCCCGGACGAGCACCGATCGGGTCCCGTTGATGACCAGGTTCGCAGTGGTCACGTCGCCACCGAGCTGGTCACGGACGTAGGCGAAGAGCTTCCGGACGAGCTCGAGCTTGATCCCCGAGTCGAGCAGGGACTTGACCACCTTGAGCTCGAGCAGGTCCCGGTAGGAGTAGGCCCGACGCGAGCCGCTCCCCGAGGCGTCGGCGATCGACGGCCTGATCAGGTCGGTCCTCGCCCAGTAGTCGAGCTGCCGGTAGGTGATGCCGACGATCTCGGCCGCCCGGGCGCCGCTGTACCCGGTGGTCGTCGGTCCGGCCGCGCCGACGACTGCCCCACGCTCCTCGTCCATGGTTCCTCCTGGTGGTCCGCGTCCGGCTGGGGACCGAATGCGTCCGGTGAAACTACTGCAACGTCATTCGTGAGGGAAGGATGATCGCGCGATTGCCCTCCCACCCCTCCGAACGGGTCGCCCGAGGGGTGCGGCATGGCATCAGGTCCGGGGGCCGAAGTCCTCGGGGGAGACGGAGTCGATGAACTGCCGGAACTCCTCGACGACCTCCTCGGACGGTGGCTCCGTGGTGTCGGCGTCCTCCTCGGCGACCTCGAGGAGTCCGGCGTCGTCGAGGACCTCCTCGGCCACGTACACGGGACAGCCCGTCCGGGCGGCGAGCGCCAACGAGTCCGACGGGCGGGCCGAGATCTCGACCACCTCGTCGTCGAGATCGAGGTGCAGCTCGGCGTAGAAGGTCGTCTCCTCCACGTGGGTCACCACCACCCGGACCAGCTCGGCGCCGAGCTCCTCGATCACGTTGACCATGAGGTCGTGCGTCATCGGGCGGGGGGTCACGTCCCCGGCGAGGGCCATCTGGATCGAGAGGGCCTCGGGCTCACCGATGTAGATCATCACGGTGCGGTTCGGCTCCCGGAACTCCCGCAGCACCACGAAGGGCGCGCTGGACGGAGGGGCGAACCTGATGCCGAGCAACTCCACCGGGATCACGCCGAGAGCTTAGGTGCCCGGGGGGATCACCGACGGTCGGGTTCAGGGGGTGTCGCCGAGGACCGGCCCGAGTTCCCTGCGGAGCAGCGCCGCGTGGAGGTCCGCCCCGAGCGAGGCCAGCTCGCCGCTCAGGGACACCGCGGCCGACCGCGACTCCGGGTTCCGCTGCTTGAGGAGCGGGACCGTGAGCTGCTCGATGAACCCGGCCTCGCGCTCCGCCGAGACGAGGTACATGCGGAGGTGGCGGGCGGAGATGCCGTGCACCGCCGCCCTCGACGCGAGCTGTGCGACCTCGAGCGCCGACGGACCGTAGAACGTCTCCCCGGCCCGCTGGGCGGCCCGGACCAGACCGAACCGCTCGAGGTCGGCGAGGAGCTCCGCGTCGATGCCCCCGGCGGCGCACAACTCCTCGGCGGACATCGTCGGCTGATCGGCGACGGGACGGTCGGCCCACAGGGCCGGACGGTCCCCCCGCCTGGGCGTCCGGGGGCGAGGATCCTCCTGCAGGGCGGCCACGACGTCCGCGGGGGTCTCGAACGTCCGTCGTTGCGTGGGAGCGACAGGGCGCCGGGCCGGTCGGCCGCCGTCGGGCGCCGACCCGGTGGCACCGACGCCGTCGCCGGTGTCGGCGGGATCGCGAGTGACGGCGGGGTCGTGTGTGACGGCCGTGCCGCCGGTGGGGACGGCGCTTCCTGCACCGCCGACGCCGCCGTCCCGGGTGCGGGCGGCCCCGGTTCCGGATCCGTCCCCGTCCTGCTCCCCGTCCTGCTCGTCGTCCTGCTCCCCGTCCTGCTCCCCGTCCTCGGCCACCGGGAACGGATCGGTCCGGCTCCACAGCGTGGGCTGTGCCGGGTCAGGGTCGACGTAGCGGTCGACCTCGTCGTCGAGCATCTGCCGGATGACCTTGAGCGGCAGGAAGTGGTCACGTTGCTGGTGCAGGATCCACCGCAGCCGGTCGACATCGGCCGCGTTGAACCGGCGGTACCCCGACGCCGTCCGCCCTGGTTGGATGAGGCCCTGACTCTCGAGGAACCGGATCTTCGAGATGGTGACGTCGGGGAAGTCCTCCTGCAGCAGTTCGAGGACCTCGCCGATCGACAGCTCGACGGCGCCGTCGGCGACCTCGGAGCTCACCGGCCGGCTCCGTGGGCCCCGACGACGAAGATCAGTCGGAACCTGCCGACCTGCAGCTGGGCCCCCTCGCGCAACGCCGCCTCCTGCACCTGCTCACCGTTCAGGTACGTCCCGTTCATGGAGCCGACGTCCCGGATCCGGAAGGTGCCGTCGGGGGCGACGACCACCTCGGCGTGACGACGCGACACCGTGATGTCGTCGAGGAAGACGTCGCTGTCGGGGTGCCGGCCGATCGTCGTCGGCGACCGCTCGTCACCGGGTCCCCGGACCGGGAACCGGGACCCCGCCTGCTCACCCCGGATCACGACCAACTGCGCCTGCTCGCCCTCGCCGACGACATCGGTGCCGACCACGGGCACCGACGAGGTCGTCGGTTCGTCGTGTGCCGGCAGCTCGGTCCCGCAGGCCGAACAGAAGTTGGCACCCGGGAGGTTCTGGAACTGACAGACCGGACACTCGGCCGGGTTTGCGGCCACTGCGATCAGCCCTCCGTCAGCGCCCGGTACGCGTCCGCGTCGAGCATCGTCTCGACGGCGCGCAGGTCGACCGGACGCAGGACGATCAGCCACCCCTCCCCGTACGGATCGGAGTTGACGAGCTCCGGCGAGGTCTCGAGCGCTGCGTTCACCTCGACCACCAACCCCTGGACCGGGGCGTAGATCTCGGAGACCGACTTGGTCGACTCGACCTCCCCGAAGGTCCCGCCCTGGTGGAGCTCGGAGCCGACCTCGGGCAGCGACACGAACACGATGTCACCGAGGGCATCCTGCGCGTAGTCGGTGATCCCGATGCGGAACAGGCCCTCCTCGTCGCGGACCCACTCGTGCTCAGCGGTGTAGGAGAGTTGCTCAGGTACGTTCACGGTCCCGAACGCTACCCGACCGCCGGCCCGGAGCGCCCGGTCGGGCCGTTCCCGCTCACCGGACGATCTGCCGGATCCGCCGGAGGTACTCCTGGAGCAGGGTCCTCGCCTCGCCGTCACTCGCCCCCTCGGCCCACACGTGGGTCGACATCTCCTCGGGGTCCGGCAGGACGAGGACCCAGCCGAGGTCGTGGTGGACCTTGACCCCGTCGACGAGGTCCACGTCACGACCCTGCGTCTGCTCGACGAGGGTGCGCATCACCGTGCCCTTCTGGTCCCAGGGTGTCGCCACGACGTCGTGGACCACGTGGACCGGCGACAGGCCCGCCACCACATCCGACAACCGGGTCTGGTGCACCGCCAGCAGGTCGAGCATCTTGAGCAGGCCGCCGGCGGCGTCGAACGCCGGGAGGAACCCGGGGAGGATGATGCCGCCCTCGAGGTTGGCCGCGAACCCCACGCCCGGAGCTGCCGCCGAGTCCATGAGCGAGGCCGCCGAGGTCTTCGTCCACACGACGTCGAACCCGTGGTCACGGACGATGCGCTCGGCCGCCGCGGGCGCCATGATCGGGAGCGCCACGGTGTCCCCGACCATCCGGTCGCACACGAGTTCGAGGAACGCCAGCAGCATCTCGACGTCCGACAGGACGTGCCCACGATCGTCCACGAGCGTGAGCTGGTCCCCACTCGGGTCGATCACCGCCCCCAGGTCGGCCCGCGAGGCCGTGACGAGTCCGGACACCTCGAGGGCGTGCTCGGCCCGGTCGAAGCCCATGATCCCCGCCGTCGACGCGAAGGGGTTGAGCGCCAGCACCTCGCCACGGAGCTTCGCGAGCACGCTCGGCATGGCGAAGCTGGTTGACCCGTAGGCGTAGTCGATCACGCACTTGAACCGGCGCTCGGCCACCGCCCGGACGTCGATCGTCGACTCCAACGCAACCGCGTACTGCTCGATGGCCCGGGGGACGAGATCGATGTCGCCGATCTCCGCCGGACGCACGCGCCTGAAGTCCTCACGGGAGAAGAGCCGTTCGACCTTGCGCTGGCGGTCCTCGAGGATGTCGTCACCATCGGAGTCGAAGAACCGGACCTCCACGGTGTCCGGGTCGTCGGTGTCGAGCCGGAGCGTGATGCCGGCGAC
>CAINRS010000025.1 GCA_903852755.1 uncultured Actinomycetes bacterium
CCAGCGCAACCGGGGCATCGCCCACCTGCTCGCCGGCTACGGCCGCATCTACGCGGATCCCGACGAGACCACCGACGTGTACACGCGCCAGTGCTCGCTGCTCGTCACCGCCCGGGACCTGGCAGTGATGGGCGCGACGCTCGCCGACGGCGGAGTGAATCCACTCACGGGGGAGCGGGTGGTGGACGCCGAGGTCTGCACCAAGGTCCTCGCGGTGCTGGCCACCGCCGGGATGTACGAGCGCAGCGGCGACTGGCTGTTCGACGTCGGCCTGCCCGGCAAGAGCGGGGTGAGCGGCGGGATGGTGACGATCTCACCCGGCAAGGGCGGCATGGGCACGTTCTCGCCGCCGCTCGACGGGGCCGGCAACTCGGTGCGCGGCCGGCTGGCCACCACCGACCTGGCCCACGCGCTCGGGTTGAACCTGTTCGCGTCCGAGGCGCTGCTCCCGTGAGGTGAGGTGTCGTCCTCAACCCGGTGGGAGCCCGGTGACGCGCAGGCGTTCCACGCGACGCAGCACCGGTCCGGTCGGCTCAGGCGACTCCACCACCTGCACGTCGTCGAGTCGTTCGAGCAGCACGTCGAGTGCAGCGGTGAGCTGCTGGCGGGCCAGGTGCGAACCGGGACAGAACTTCGAGCCGAACCCGAACGTCAGCACCTCGGTCTCGGGTCGGTCCGGGTCGAATCGGTCGGGATCAGAGAACACCGCCGGGTCGCGGTTCGCTGCAGCGATCCCGCACAGCACCAGTGCGCCGGGTGGCAGTTCGACGCCCGCCACCTCGCCGCCATCGGCCGCCAGTCGGGGCAGCAGCGCGACCGGCGGCTCGACCCGCAGCGACTCGTGGACGACGGCCGGGAGGAGCGACCGATCGGCGCGCAGCCGCTCCCACAGCCCCGGCTCGGTGAGTGCCCGACGGAGCAGGGTCCCCAGGCCGTCGGAGGTGGTGGTCGCGCCGACCGCGTACAGCAGGCGGACGTGCGAGGCGACCTGCTCGTCGGTGAGTCGCACGCCGTCGACCTCCGTGGTCAAGAGCCGTGACACGACGTCGTCGCGCGGTGCCGCCCGACGCTCTGCCAGGGTCGGGAGCAGGAACTCGGTCACCTCGGCCGCGGCCCGGCGGGCGCCGTCGGGGTCGGTCGGATGGCTGAGCAGCGCGAGCGCCCAGGATCGCTGACGCTCCTCGGTGCCGACGGGCAGGCCGAGCTTCCGGCTGATGGCCCAGAACGGGAGGATCCGGACGAAGTCCCGGGCCAGGTCGTCGGACCGCGACGTGAACATGCGGTCGAGGACCTCGTCCGCGAGCGGGGTGAGCTCGTCGTCGACGAACCGGCGGACCGCACGGGACCGGAACGCCGGTGTCGCCAGTCGTCGGACCAGGTGGTGCTCGTCACCGTCGAGGTCGATGAACGTGCTGCCGACGCTCGGTCGGGTCGAGTACCGGTAGATGACGCCCCCGGGGAACCGTTCGTCGTCGGCGAGGAACGTCCGCACCCCCTCGAAGGTCGTGATCAGATGTGCCTCGGCCCCCATGAACCGGACCCGCACGACCGGTCCCGCTGCTCGGGCGCGGTGCAGGATCCGGTGCAGTTCGGCTCCCGGGCGGTCACCGACTCCCAGATCGACTTCGTCGAACGGTGGCACTGCCGGTGTCACGAGCCGGACCGTCGCTGCGCCGACCCGTCGGTCGGCGAGGTGGTGCGGGCCACGTACCTGAGGTACTCCGGTTCCCGAGTGCCGACGGGGTCCACGGGACGAGTCTGCACGGGGTCGCCACGCACCGCCACCGGTGCGTCGGTTGAGCGACGGTCCGGCGTCGTCGTACCCTCGGAGTCGGCGGAGCGAGGTTCCGGCGGCGGGCGCCCTGCAGCAGGGCATCCGGGGACCGATGATCGGCGGGAGACCCATGCGACGGACACGACGATCGAGGACCGCCCCGCGAGCCGTGGCCGTTGCGGTGGCTGCGGCGGTGGCTGCCGTCGCAGCGGCCTGTGCGCCACCGCTCCCGCCGCCCGGTCCGACGGTCGTCGACGACCACCAGTGGTCGGTCGTCGCCGACGGTGCACCCTGGGGCGGCCGGGCCGGGGTCGAGGCAGTGGTGCTCGGTGGTTCCATGTTCCTCGTCGGAGGACGGACCCCGAAGCCGCCCACCCCGTTCCCGCAGGGACCGATCCCGGGTGACTCGACCATCTGGGGTGACACCTGGCGGAGCGACGACCTGGGCCGGACGTGGAGACGGGTCCACGCCGAGGGGGAGCCGGACAGCTGGCCGGCCCGGTCGTACCACGAGGTCGTCGTGCAGGGTGACCGCATGGTGCTGCTCGGTGGCCAGAACTACGTCGTCGACCCGAATCCGGCCTGCGCCACCAATGCGTTCTGCTACCCGAGGGTGCGGTCGCGTTCGGACTTCTTCGGTGACGTGTGGGCCAGTTCGGACGGGGCTGACTGGACGCAGCTCACCGCTGCGGCGCCGTGGTCCGGACGGGCGGGACTCAGCGCAGCGGTGCTCGACGGGGTCATCTACGTGCTCGGCGGCTCGGTCAACGACGACGTGAGCATCGTCGGTGGGCCACCGGTACGTCAGCTCTTCAACGACGTGTGGCGCTCGGTCGACGGGGTCACCTGGGAGCAGGCCACGCCGTCGGCACCCTGGGCGCCCCGCGCCGGTGCCTCGGTCGCCGTCCGTGACGGGTGGCTGTACCTCTTCGGCGGCGAGTACGGCTTCACGGGCAACCCTCCGCCGTACTTCAACGACGTCTGGCGGACCCGGGACGGAACGGACTGGGAGCTGCTCACGCCCGCTGCCGGGTGGTCGCCCCGGCCGGGCCACACCTGTGACGTGCTCGACGGCAACTTCGTCTGCTTCGGTGGGTTCGGTCAGAGCCCGATTCCGTGGGACGTGTTCGGCCGCTCCAGTCCGATGGACATGTGGGTGAGCGACGACGGCGCCCGGTGGACGCGGGTGGACGGGGTGCCGTGGAACGCCGCGACCGAGGCGGGGATCCGCTACGACTACGACACCGTGGTCGCCCCGGGTGGACCGGGCACGACCGGGGACGCGATCTACACCTTCGGCGGCGACCGCGAGACGTTCAACTTCTTCGACCCGACCCAGTGGCGCAACGTCGACGACGACGTCTGGCGCTTCGCCGTTCCCGGCTGACCGGCACCAACGGCCGCGGAGTCGCTGCGGTTGCGATCAGCCGAACCGGCGCGAACCGGGTTCCGGAGGGGTCCGGGGGAGCGGAGGAGAGGGGGCGCAGACTGCTCCGAGCATGGTCGCCGCTGCGGCGGCCACCAGCGTGGTCCACCTCGGCGGCGCTCGGAGCACCTGCGCCCCCGGTCCGCTCCCCCTGTGTCTGCCGGCACACTTGCAGACCGACGTGGTGGGCGTCCACGCGCCCGGGCCGGGAGTGGTGCGCTCCGGTCACAGCGTGGTGGTGCCCGCGCGCTGCGTGGTCATCTCGGATCGTTCGGCCCCTCGTGGACCCTGGTGACGAGTGTCGCAGTCGGGTGACAGACTCACGGCGTGGAGACGGAGGGTGGACCTGAAGGTGGCGACGCGTCGAGGCGGGTCGGTGCATTCACCAGTGACCCCGGCCTGCGCATCACGTCGGTGCACGCCGAGGCGCTCGCCCACCAGATCCACGTGTTCCTCGACCGACTGCTCGCCGAGGGTCACGGGTTCGTGATCCTCGGTGTCGACGAGACGGTGGCGCCGGCGGACAACCGGTTCGTCCAGGCGGGGACGCGGACCGGCTCGGAGCTGCTCGCCGAGTGCGTCGGAACCCCGTACACGTCCTACCGGCCCGAGGAGATCGACGAGATCCTGTCGCTCGGGTGGTTCGCCCCGGATCCCGATGAACGAATCGGCAACTTCACGTCCTACTGGGAGCCGCCGGTCGCCGAGGAGGCCGCAGCGCTCATGGCACTCACCCTGCTCCAGGTGCACGACCTGCGACGACCGGACGATCTCCGCATCAGGGCCGGCCGGTTCGACGGGGCCCGCGGTTGAGCGGATCCGGCCTGAGCGACGACGGTCCGGATGTGGCGACCTCCCGGCACGGCGCCATGCCGCGCGACCTGCTGCTCGTCCGGCACGGACGCAGTGAGGGCAACGTGGCCACCGAGTCGGCCAAGACGGGCGACCACCGGTTCGTCGAGGACCCGCTGTTCCGTGAACGGAGCACGATGCACTACCGGCTGGTGGCCGAGGGCAGGGAGCAGGCGGCCGCGGCCGGGGAGTGGATCCGGTCGTGGATGGCCGCCGAGGGTGTCGACCGCTTCGACCGGTACTCCTGTTCGCCCTACGTGCGGACGATGGAGACCGCTGCACTGCTCGACCTGCCCGGAGCGGAGTGGCGCCGGGAGTCGCTGCTGCGGGAACGGGACTTCGGCGCCTGGGAGGGTCTGGGCCGGGACCGGATCTCCGAGCTGTTCGAGCACGAGGCCGCCTACAAGACCCGAAACCGCTACCTGTACCGGCCGACCGGTGGCGAGAGCCTGGGCGACGTCGAGCTCCGGGTCCGTGAGGTGCTCGCATCGCTGGCCCGGGAGATGGAGGGCCGGCGCGTGCTCTGCGTGGCGCACGAGGACGTGATCTGGGCGTTCCGCTACCGCCTGGAGAAGATGACGATCCGTGAGTACCTGGCCGAGCACGACGCCGGTGCGGAGATCCCCAACGGTGGGGTGGTCCACTTCACACGCGTCCGGCCCGACGGGACGCTCGACGACCGGTTCCACCGCGTCCGGACCGTGACCCCGGGTGCAGACGCCGACCCGCCGTGGCGGACGATCGAGCGGCCGACGGATACGAACGAGGACCTGCTCGCCGAGGTCGCCGAGTACGAGTGCCTCTGGGGTGGGGACGCCTGAGCGGCCGACGGGCGGCGGGGTGTGCAACCGGTCGCCCGGTCGTCACGGTCTCAGAGGTAGACGCCGTAGGAGGTGTCACCGATGTCGGCGCCGTCGCGGTCCCGCAGCTCGTAGAGCTCTGCGAGCGAGGCCCCGCCGGCCGGGACGTTCGAGTGGTCGTCGCCCAGCCACCGCCGGGCCTCGGCAGCGGTGAACCGCTCGAAGCCGACCACCGCCAGCGTGCGCCCGGGCCGCACCAGTGAGTCCGGCAGGCGGTTGGCCGGTGCGTTGGTGGTGAGGAGCACGATCGTCGGGAGGTCCTGTCCGAGGATCCCGTCGGTGAGGTTCAGGATCCGGCTCGCGCCGGCGGCCATCGCCGCCGCAGCGTCCTCGATCACGACGAGCCGCCAACGGCGTGCGTCACCGGGGTGCCTCCCCGCACCGACGACCTCGTCGAGGTAGGTGACGTCGGCCGCGAGTCGCTCTGCGTCGGGCACCAGGTGCGTGGAGCACCACGGCGCCCAGGCGTGGGCGAGCGACCGGATCGCAGTGGTCTTTCCGGTCCCGGGCGGGCCGTGGAACACCACGAGTTGTCCTGCTCCGGTCGGCTCCACCAGACCGTGCAGCTCGTCGAGTTCGCTCAGAGTCGACCCGGGGTAGTTGTCGCGGATGTCCTTCCAGCACGGAACGTGGATCGACCGGATGCGGGCGGCCCGGCCCACGGGACGATCACCGTTCCAGACCGAGATGTCGACCGTCGGACCGGATCCGCCCTCGGGCCTGCCGAGCGCCCGGTCGATCCGCTGCAGGATCCGGTCGGCGAACACCTTGGCGTTCGCCGGGTACGCCGCTGCGACGGTGATCGTGGTGCGGCCGGCGCCGACCTGCCAGAGCTGCAGGTTCTGCTCGGTGCGGATCGTGAAGACCAGGAGGTCCCCGGTCGAGGCGCTGCGCTCACAGAACGTGTCGGGGTGGACCACCTGGATCGCGTCGACGTCCCGGTCGATCACCACGGAGTGGGTGTGGGGGTACCGTCCGCTCGCGACCTCGTCCAGGAAGGAGCACTCGACCAGGACGATCGGGTCGGTTCCCCGGTCGATGGTGACGTGGTCGCTCATGTCACGCGGTTCGGGCAGTCCGCCGGGGGCCGTCAGCCAGTACGGCTCGTCCGGTCCCGCAGCCGGATCGAGGCCCGGGTCGAGGATCGGATCCAGCACCGGGTCGATGATGGTGTCGATGGTCTGCTGCAGGGTCGGGTCGGTGGTCTGGTCCACGGTGCTCCTTCGATTCGGGTCGGGGTCGGGATCGAGGTCGGGTCGGATTCGGGCCCGGTTCGGTCGGGCCCGGTTCGGTCGGGGTCGGGTCGGTCGTCTGGTTCGGTCGGGCCCGGTCAGGCGGCCAGGGCGAACTGGGCCGGCCGCCCGAGGGGCAGGAACCGGCCTGCGTGCAGGCGGAGCGACCTGGACGTGGACCGGGCGTCGGCGACGACCACGGTGGACTGACCGGCGTGGTTGCACCGCTGCACCAGCGGCGTGAACGCACCGTCGCCCGAGGCGACCACCACCCGCTCGGCGGCCCGGTGCAGGAAGTCGTCCGACACCACGTCGAGCAGGGCCAGGTCGGCCCCGTCGGCGCCGGAGCGGACCTGGAGGTGCCAGGAGCCGATGTGTCCGGCGACGATCGGTGCGAGACCAGGGTTGCAGGCGACGTACACCAGGTCGCCCTCACGGATGACGGCGCGCTGCACGAGCGCAGCCACCGTGGCCTGCACGCCCTCGGAGGTGGCCCAGGTCGGGTCGGCGCCGAGCAGGTTCTCGATGTCGACGATCACGATCGACCGGTGGGGACGGCGGGAGGGGTGCCGGTCGCGCGCCGCCCGACGACCGCGTCGGCCGTGCCGCTCGGACCGGTGCCGCTCGCGCCCGGTGTCGTTCGCCCTGTCGTGTCGGTCGTCGGTCGCCACGGTGATCCGCTCCAGTCCTGATCGTTCGCCTCGTTCGTCGCCCGGGTCCGGCAGTCGCCGTTCCCACCTCGCTGAGGAGTGAACCAGCCACTTGTGACACCGAACTCGGGACCGGGACTGACGGACGCCGCTCCGGACACCCGGATCCGACGCTCAGTGCGGGACGGTGACCACGAGGTGTGACGACGGGTCGGCCGACCGACCCAGGTGGATCCGGTCGACTCCGTCGGGGAGGTGGACCGCCACCTCCACCGTGGTGGTCCCACCGGCGGGGACCGTGGCGGCCTCGAAGCCGCGGAGCGTCAGCAGCTCCCGGTCGTGGGAACCCAGGGCGAGCGGGACGTAGGCCTGGACGACCTCGGCACCCTCGAGCTCGGACCGGTTCGTGACCTCGACCGCCACGGTGGCGAGCCGCGCCGTCCCCCAGGCGTCCCCGCCGTCGCACACCTCGACCGAGGTGACGCGGGCACCGGACCACTCGAGCGTGGCGTAGCCCAGACCGAAGCCGAACGGGAAGCGGGGTCGCTGACCGGTCGCCTCCATCATCCGGTAGCCGAACAGCGGCCCGTAGGTGATCCGGCGGGTGAAGCGTCGGAACCTCGGAAGTTCGGTGTCCGACGCCGGCCAGGTGCACGTGGTCCGCCCGGCCGGTCCGGCGTCGCCGAACAGCACGTCGGCCACGGCGTGACCACCCTCCATCCCCGGGTACCACGCCATGAGCACCGCTGCTGAGTCGTCGAGCCAGGGGTCGCACTCGAACGCGCTGCCACCGTTGAGCACCACCACGGTCGCCGGGTTGGCCTGCCCCACGGTGCGGATGAGGTCCTCCTGGTGGCGGGCGAGCCGGAGCGAGGCGCGGTCGCCGCCGGCGTTGAGGATCCACTCGCCCTCGTCCCGCCAGGTGGACCCGGCGGCCACGACCACGGCGTCGCAGCCCTCGGCCAGCGCCCGGGCCCGGTCCGGGTCGCTCCCGTCAAGGTACGCGACCTCGACACCGTGGCGACCGGCCGCCGCCGTCAGCCCCTGCAGCAGCGTCACGACCTCCCTCGGGTGCACCTGCGACGACCCGTGGTCGCCCAGGTTCTCCGTGGTCGCCAGCTCTCCGACGACACCGAGCCGACGGATCCGGGTGGGGTCGAGTGGCAGGACCGCTCGGGCCACGCCGTCACCCGCCGGCACGGACTCGTTGCGCAGCAGCACGATCGAGCGGGTGGCGGCCTCCCGGGCGAGCGCGCGGTGCGCCGGTCCGGCGACCACCTCGGGCCGGTACCGCTCGGGCTCGCCCCGCAGCGCCCCCCGGGCCTGGGCCCGCACCAGTCGTCGGGCCGATGCCCGCAGCCGCTCCCGGGTCACGACGCCCCGCCGGAGCAGGCGGGGCAGCGACCGGAACCGCCAGCGGAACGGCATCTCGAGGTCCATGCCACCGAGCACCGCCCTGCGGCCGTTGCGGATCCCCCAGGTGAAGTCCGACATCACGAACGCGTCCGAGTCCCACTCGTCGCGCAGCACCCCGTCGAGGAGCGCGTCCGAGTGGCCGCACGGCACCCCGTCCAGCAGGTTGTACGCGGACATCACGGCGTCGGCGCCGGCCTCGAGGCAGCGTCGGAAGTGCGGCAGGTAGAGGTCGCGCAGGTCGGCGGGGTCGACCCGGACGTCGACCCAGAAGCGTGAGTTCTCGATGCTGTTCACCGCGAAGTGCTTGACGCAGGCGACGACGTGCCGAGTGGTGCCCCGCACGAGCGCTGCTCCGAACTCGCCGAGCAGGTACGGGTCCTCACCGTAGGTCTCCTGGGCCCGCCCCCACGCCGGGTGGCGCAGCAGGTTGACGCACACGCCGGCGAACAGGTTGGCACCCTGCGTGCGGGCCTCGACCCCGATCGCGTCGCCGATCCGTTCCTCGAGAGCCCGGTCGAACGTCGCCGCCCGTGCCGTCGACGACGGGAAGGCAGTCGAGTGGCCCACGACCACACCCCGTGGACCGTCGGTGAACCGGATTCCCGGGATGCCCAGCCGGTCGATCCGACCGGCGACGATCGGCTCGCCGTTGTAGCGCCGTGACATCGCCCGGGTGCCCCGGATGAGCGGCCCGTCGCCGGACATGACGGCGCACAGTTCGGCGTCGGTGAGTCGGTCGACGAGGTCGTCGACGAAGGAGTCCAGGCCGACGGTATCGCCGGGGACCCGGCCGGTCAGTGGCGCGAACGCATCGGTGACGGCAGGGCCGGGAACCGTCCGTCCGGTGTCGGGCACCGGCGTGATCAGCTCACGACCCGGCCGGCGGTGGTGAGGTCCATCGCCAGTCGCCGGTCGCCGTCGCGGATGTCGAAGCTCTCGACCACGGCGCACTGCTCGGCCCAGGGGCTCGAGTGGCGCGGGTGGTCCCGCAGCGGCACCTCGACGCCGTCGACCCGGAAAGCACCGACCAGACCGAACCGGAGCTCCCCCTCGGTCGGGGAGACGTACCGCACCGTGCGACGACCGCCGACTCCGGTCACCTCGACGGGCGCCGACGTGATGGCCTGCACGAACGCCTCGAACGAACCGTGGTCGCTCGCACCGCCGACCTCGACGATCCAGACGTTGTCGGGCCCCCCGAGCGCGAGCAGGTCGAACGGGGCGGTCATCCCGGCGGTGGCCTCCACCGTCGGGTCGTAGGTTCGCCACGTCGTGGGCCGGTTCGACCACAGCGCCACGTACCCGTCGCCCTTGCGCCCGATCACCCAACCGTCGGACTCGACGACCTCGTCGAACTGCTCGGTCGGGAAGTAGGCGTGGGTGTACGGCTCGTAGCCGAAGTACGGGCCGAGCAACGGGTCGCTCGGTGACGCGTACCCGGGTTGGTAGATGTGGATCGCCGCCCGGTCCCGCTGGGCGCTGCGCGGCATCGACGCCGTGCCGACCCAGTAGCCGCTGTCCTCGTTCCAGACGGTCGACCGCTTGACCGGTGACGACGGGTGGGTGGTGAAGACGTTGGCGCTGGTGCCGACCGTGGCGTGCCACGCGTGGACCTGCTCCATCGCGTCACCGACCCGGTGGTCGACGACGCACGACAACATGGCCTCACTGCTCCGCCAGGTGTAGGTGTGGGCCTCGCCCAGCACCCCGGCAGCGGCGAACGGTGCGAGTTCCCGAACGGCGAGCTGCGCGACGGTCGGGTCGATCCCCGAGAACTGCTTGACCGCGGAGAACTTCTGGAACAGCTCCGAGTCCCACAGGTTCCAGCGGTTGCAGGCCTCGAGCGTGGGGGGCACGAACTGCCAGGTGGTGAGCGCACCGTGGCTCCACCAGAACGGCAGGTTCTCGACGGTGTAGTCGTAGCCGTAGGCGCCCTGCGGGTCAGGGCTCCACGGCTCGTGCGGGTCCACGTGCACACCGTGTCGCTCCCGGATCCGAACCGGACCCTCGTGACGTGCGGCCCGACGGATCACCTCGGGGAGCCGGTACCGGTCGTTGCCGCACAGGAACAGGACCCCGTGGTCGGTCGTGTTGGAGTAGCCAGAGTCGGTGGTGTCGAAGAGGAACTTGGCGGTGGAGAAGGTGGACTCGGCGATGCCCGTCGTCTTGGCGGCCTTGTACCCCCGGCCGTGCGTGACGCCGTAGACGCCCCGGAAGGTGTGGGTGGCCAGGTCGAACAGGCAGATGTCGGTGGCAGCGGCACCGAGCGCGAGCAGCTCCGGGTCGTCGGCCCACTGCACCAGGGTCAGCAGTGGGGCGTAGACGAACTTCATGTACGTGTTCGAGTGCCACTCGCTGAAGCCGAACTTGCCACGCTCGCGGATCCAGTCGATCAGCACCGGTCTGGCCCGCTCGGCGTGCTGTGCGCCGGTGAGCCCGGTGAAGCCGAACACCCGGTCGGGGACGGCGAGACCGCCCAGGTACTCGTCGACGGCGAACATGATCCGGTGGTTCTCGGACCAGAACCACTTGTCGTCGACCTCACCCGGGGGGATCGGGTCGTCGTAGCGGTAGCGGGCGTTGGCGATCTTGTCCTCGATCGCAGCGATCGCCGCCTCCGGGAGCACCCCCCGGCCCAGTCGCAGCACCCACTGCTGGTACATGAGCTCGAAGTCGTCGGTGTCGCGGTACGGGTCGGTGCTCACGATGCCGGTGCCGACGAGCGACGGGTCCCAGGTGAAGCCCGGGTCGCGCCGGGCCCGGAGCAGGTGGGCGATCACGCTGGCGGTGTCGTCCGGCCGGAGGGACTGGGTGGCGAGCTCGAGGTACTCGGTGGTGCGGGCCTGGAACAGCGCCTCGTCCATCAGTCCGACGCTGCCCGGCGCCGGGAGCACCGACGGTCCGACCACGAGCGGTCCGGTCGGGCACCCCGGTGCGGGACCGGTCGGTGCGGGGGCCGGCGTGCACCCCGCTGCGAGACCCAGGCCGATGGCGCCGGTGGCGCCTGCGATCAGAAACTCCCGTCGGCTCGCACCCACCTGATCCCCCTGATCCGTCGTCTCTCGCCGTGTCCAGTGTGCCGCAGGGCCAGGGTCCGGGCCAGCCTCCCGAGGCTGCGCCGGACACCGGTCGGACCCCGGTCCACCGACCTGCCGGGCCGCCGGTCCGCTGCTCCCCCGTTCCGCCGGTCCGCTGTTCCCCCGTTCCGCCGGTCCGCCGGCCCGCCGGAGGTCAGCCTGCCGATCGGCGGGCCGAACCGCCTGCGGCCTTCGCCCGGTACATGGCCTCGTCGGCGGCGGTGATCGGGAACGGGTGGCGGGAGCTCGGTTGGCAGCCGACCGACGCCGTCGCTCGGGCTCCGCCCACCGACACCTCGGAGATCGCCTCGACCAGGCGGTCGCCGATGGCGGCCAGGTCGTCGTCGTCGACCCCCGGGCAGAGCACCACGAACTCGTCGCCGCCCCACCGGCACACGACGTCACCGGGTCGGACCGACGCCCGCACGGCGATCCCGACGTTGGCGAGCAGTTCGTCGCCGACCGTGTGGCCGAATCGGTCGTTGACCAACTTGAAGTCGTCGAGATCGATGAGGATCAGCCCGGCCGCCGGCAGCTCCGCCGACGACGGGCTGGTGGGATCGACGCCGAGCCACCGCTCGAGTCCCGACCGGTTGAGCAGGCCGGTGAGCGGATCGATGTCGGCCCGCTCGGTCTCGGCCAGCAGTGCGTCCCGGGTGACGGCGAGCGTTCGCTGCTGGTGCTCGAGCCGCTCGACCAGCACCGCAGTGGCCGCCGCCATGGCCCGCTCGTCCTCGGACGGCGTCCGTCGCCGGAGGTCCTCGACCGCTGCAGCGAGCGACGCCGCGGCACTGCGGTCGAGCAGGGGCCCGAGCTGGTCGAGGTACCGCTCGCCGTGCCCGACCACCGCTGCGTGGTCGAAGGTCAACCGGGCCATGAACCGACGTCCGGCCTCGACGCTCAGCGCCGACTCGTCGAAGGTCACGAGGTCCTGGCCGCCGACGAACACCGACAGGCTGGGCGACAACAGGAGCGTCCCCCACTCGGTTGCGATCGGGTGGTCGTCGGCCAGGACGGCTGCGTGGACCCCCGGCACGGTGTGCTCGGTACCGGAGTACACGGCGATGGCCGTCACGCCGGCCTCTGCCAGCGCTCCGTACCGTGATGCCGACCCCGAGAAGTACTGGGCGCGCTGGAACGTGGACACCACGACCGCGTCCTCACCGATCGAGAGGGCGTACTGCTCGATGGCCCGGGACAGCGTGGACAGCGTCGGTTTGCTGAGCGGTCGGAAACGCCGAGGCACGGCCGGAGGCTAACGCGGTGGGCGTGGATTCCGGGCGCCGAACGACGGGATCCGGTGACCCGAGGCTCAGAGCCAAGGGGCTCAGTGGCGCTCGGGTCTCACGGCCTCGTGTTCCCGGGGGCTCCACGGCTCTGGAGGTATCACGGCCCCGGGTCGCCCGGGTTCCGGTGAGATCGGCTTCGCTCGGGCTGCAGGAGCCTCACGTGCTCGGGGCTCAGCTGGTCGAGTAGCCGGTTCGGTCGACCGTGAACGAGCCGGCCGGACCCTCGTCGGTGCCTGCCGTCGAGCAGCGCACCGTGCCCGACTCGTTGGTGCACGTGAGGTCCC
>CAINRS010000026.1 GCA_903852755.1 uncultured Actinomycetes bacterium
CCCGGGTGGCGATGGACGCCCTCGCGTTGTTGCACCGCCTCGCATCCGGCGGGGGACGATGAGGCTCCACCGGATCAGCCTGAGCGACGTACGCGGCGTCGACGGGGTGGAGGTCTCGTTCGACCCGACCGGCGTCACCGTCGTCGAGGGGCCGAACGAGAGTGGGAAGTCGACCCTGCTCGATACCTTCGAGCTGCTCCTCGGAACCGCCCACACGAGTCGGGGGAAGCCGGTCCGCGACCTCGTCCCGGTCGGACGAGACGTGACCCCGGTTGCCGAGGCCACGTTCACGACGGGTCCGTACCGCCTCACCCTCCGGAAGGGTTGGTTGCGCAGACCCTTCGCGGAGTTGCGAGTCGATCATCCCGATGGACGGGTCGAACAACTCGTCGGAGCCGCTGCGGAGCACCGGGTTCAGCAACTCCTCACCGACCACGTCGACCAGCACCTGCGCCGTGCGCTGAGCTTCCTGCAGGGCTCCAGTCGGGAGGCCCTCGCTCCCGGCGACTGGACATCCGTCGCCCGTGCGCTCGACCGGGCCGCTCATGCGATTGCCGATCCTCCCGGTGTTGCACCTGAGGAGCAGGGCAACAGCTCCACCGACGGCCCGGAGGAGACCGCCTCGGTGGGCCTCTACCAGGCTGTTGCGGACCACTACCTGACCTACTGGACCCCCGGAGGTGCTCCGAGGAAGGATCGGCTCGAGCTCGCGGGCGCGCTCGAACTCGCGGTCGAGCGGAGCACCACACTCACGGAGCGGATGGCCGAGGTCGACCGGATGTCACCGCAACTCGAGGTCGTACGTGCCGAACTGGCGGAACTCACCGCAACGTTGGCTCAGACCGAATCGTCCCTGGTTGACCTCCGCTCCGAACTGGAGTCCGCACGGAGGATCGAGTCCGCGGTCATCGCTGCCAGGTCGCAGCTGGAGGTCAGCGAGGTGAGGTTGGCAGAGGCCACTCGTGCCATGGAGCTGCGGTCTGCGCTGGTGGACCGGGCGGAACGTGCAGCTCGGGTCCTCACTGGGTCCGAGGAGTCCATCGGTGACTCGGCACCGGACCTCGAGGCGGCGGATCGGCGGTTGCGCGAGGCCCAGGAGGGCGTCGACGCGGCAGCGGCCGAGTTCGCAGCCGCCGAGGCCGCCGCAGGACTCGCGCAGTCCGACCTCGGTCATCTCGAGCGTGAGGTCAACCTGACGCTGGTCGAGGAACGACTCCAGCGGGTGCTCGACGCGGTGGAGCGTCGTCGGACGGCGAACGCCCTCCTCGCCGCGGAGCCGGTGACCGAGGAGCGGCTCGCTGCGCTCGAGTCCGCTGCAGGGCGGTCCGCGGAAGCCGACATCCGTGCCGAAGCAGCTGCACCGACGGTCACCACCACGGTCCTGGGGTCGGAACGCGTCACCGTGGATGGATCTGAGGTCGCAGCGACCGACGTGCGCGCCGTCGCGTCCTCAGCGGTCGTCGAGGTCCCCGGAGTGATCAGGGTCGAGGTGGTCCCGGGTGGCGATGCCGAGGCGCTCGCCCTCGAACGGGATCGTGCGGCTCGGCAGCTCGAGGAGCTCTGTCGCGCTGCTGGGGTGGCCGATCTCGCTGCCGCTCGCGAGTCTGCCGCAAGCAGGCTGGCCGCCGAGCGTTCGATCACCGAGGCCAATGAGACGATCCGGCGGGATGCCCGGGATCTCTCGGTGGAGGAGCTCCGGGACCTCGTCGACCGGCTCCGTGACGAGTCGGCATCGTTCCTCGCAGGGCGTCCGACGAGTCCGGATCTGCCTCCCGACATCCCGGCAGCCCGGACGACGTACGATGTCACTGCGAGCCGTCTCCGGGTCAGCAGAGCCCAGATGGAGTCCGCTTCCAGTCGACTGGAACTTGCCCGGCAGGCACGGCAGCAGGTGGCGCTCGACCAGGCGCGCTTCGAGGAGCGAATCGTGTTCGAGCGGGCGCAGTCCGACGAGGCGCAGGCCGCACTTGCTGCGGCTCGTGCCGAGGTCGGCGACGGGGACCTACGCGGTGCGGTCGAGGCTGCGACCGCCGGCCGTTCCGTCGCTCTCGAACGGTTCGAGACGGATGAACGACGTCTCAGGACGGCGTCACCCGACGTTGTCGCAGAGCGGCTGCGAAACTCCGAGGCCGTCGTCGTGTCGATCCGGGATCGGATCGGCGCGCTCCAGCAGGACGTCGTGGCGCTCGAGGTCCGACTCGACGAGGCAGGCCGTGAGGGTCTCGCCACCCAGGCCGCCGAGGCGGCCACCGAGGTCGGGCACCTCGAGTCGGATGTGTCTCGGACCGAGGCTCGTGCGGCAGCGGCCGAGCTGCTGTTCCGCACGCTCGAACACCATCGCGTGCTCGGTCGACAGCGTTACCGCCAGCCCCTCCGGGACCGGATCGAGCACTTCGGTCGGATCGTGTTCGGTTCCAGCTTCGGTGTGGATCTCGACGACCACCTCCGAGTGGTGAGCCGGCGACTCGACGGTGACGAGCTGCGACTCGACCAGTTGAGTGAGGGTGCCCGAGAGCAGATCGCCCTGATCGTCCGGCTGGCCCTCGCCACCTTGGTGGAGGACGACGACGGCGCCCCGGTCGTGGTCGACGACGCCCTGGGTTGGTCGGATTGGGAGCGGCTCGGAGCGATGAGCGTGGTCCTGCAGGCGGCGGGCCGTCAGACCCAGGTGATCGTGCTCACCTGCACCCCAGGCCGCTTCGCCCGCATCGGCGGGGCGCGGTTCGTCACGCTCGAAGGTGTTCGGTCTCCGTCCACCTCGTCGTGAGGGCGCACTCGTAGGTGGGTGAACCGCCGCGCAATGAAGATGACATGTCTGACGTGTATTAGACATCTGGTGTGGAGTCCGTGAACCTGGCGATCGAGAACCTGACGTCGCCACCCGTGCTGGCGTTCGTCCTCGGCGTCGTCGCCGTGCTGATCCGCAGCGACCTGCGGCTCCCCGACCCCATCCACACCTGGTTGGCGACCTACCTGCTGCTGGCGATCGGCCTCAAGGGTGGCCACGCCCTGCGGGAGGCCGACCTGGGCGACCTGGCGTTGCCGGCGCTGGCGACGCTCGCCGTCGGCATCGTCGTACCCATCCTGGTCTTCGCGTCCGGGCGGCGACTCCTCCGGCTCGGACTCGACGACGCCGGATCGCTCGCCACACACTTCGGATCGGTGTCGGTCGTGACCTTCACCGCGGCCGTCACGTTCGCCGTCGCCGCCGGCAGCGAGCCCGAGGCGTTCATGGCGACGCTGGTCGCCCTGCTCGAGGTTCCGGGCATCATCGTGGCGCTGCTCCTCGTCTCGATCGCGGGAGGTGCATCGGGGTGGCGATCGGCGCTGCACGAGGTGCTCACCGGCCGGAGCGTCCTGCTGCTCGTGGGGGGTCTGGTGATCGGTGCGCTGGCGACCTCCGAGGCCTACGCCCGGGTGGAGCCGTTCTTCGTCGTCATGTTCCCGGGCCTGCTCACCCTGTTCCTCCTCGACATGGGGGCGACCGCCGCCACGCAGCTCCGGTCGACGAAGTCGCTCACCCCACCCGTCGTCGCGTTCGGTCTGGTCGCACCGCTCGTCCTCGGTCTCGCGGGTGTCGCCATCGGGTCGCTGGCCGGACTCACGGTCGGTGGCGCGGCAGTCTTCGGGGCGATGACGGCGAGTGCCTCGTACATCGCCGCCCCGGCGGCCGTGAGGATCGCGCTGCCCGATGCCGACGCAGGCCTGAGCCTCGGGGTGGCGCTCGGTGTCACGTTCCCGCTCAACCTCGCCGTCGGGATCCCGCTCTACCTGGCATTCGCCCGGACGCTCCCGGGCGCCTGACCACGCGTCGGCAGCGCCACGGGTCGACCTCGTGATCCGGGGAGGTGACGGAGTGGCGTCACCGAGTCCGCGCCCGGGAGACTGCGACGGTGCCAGCTTTCGCGACGCTCGACGACGTCGTCCCCGACCTGGACGTCCCGGAGTCCCCGAGCCTGGTGGGTTCGCTCCGCTCTGCCCGTCGCCGTCGCGAGCTCGCCGGACGCGAGTGGGGCGAGCTCGCCTACCGCGTCTACACCACCGCGCTCGGGGCCGTCGTCGCCGTGGTCTTCCTGTCGGGGCTTGTGGGCGACGAGCGACTGGGACCGGAGGGCACCGCGGACCTGGTGGCGACCCTCCCGGGGTGGGTCGCCGTCGTCGTGGGTGTCGTGCTCTCCCTCACCGTCCGGTCGGGGCGTCGGGGAGGGCCGATCGCGCTCGAGCGTGCGGACGTGTTCCACCTCCTGCTCGCTCCCGTCGACCGGACGGCGGTCCTGCGTCGGCCGGTGGCGTCGCTGGTGCTCTACGGCGTCGGTGGCGCAGCCATCGCCGGGGGACTGGCGGGGTCGCTCATCGACCAACGCGTCGACGGGCCCGCTGCGCCGTGGATCCTCGCCGGGGCCGTCGCTGCGGCGACGGTGGCTGCTGCGGCGCTGGGCCTCGCCATGGTGGCGGCGTCGCGCCGGGTGCCGCCGATCGTGCTCACCGCTCTGGTGTGGGCGCTCACCGCCTGGGCGATCGCTGCGCTGGTGGACTCCTCCGTCCCCGACTCACCGCTCAGCTCGGTCGGCAGGCTCGTCGTGTGGCCCGAGGGTGCCCAGCCGCTGGCCCTCCTCGCTCCACTGGTCGCCGTCGTCCTGCTCGGACTCGGGACGGTCCTCGTGGGTGGGTTGTCGGTGGAGTCCGCGGTCCGCCGGACGGCGCTCGTCGGCCAGCTCCGCTTCGCCGTCACCCAGCAGGACGTCCGGGCGGTCGTGCTGCTCCGGCGGCAGCTCGCCTCGGAGCACCACCGGCGACGGTCGTGGCTGCCGCGCCTGCCCCGGGTCGTGGCCGACCGGGCCCCGGTCGTGGCCCGGGACGCAGCGAGCGTCGGACGGTGGCCGGTGCGACGCCTGGTCCGGGTCGTCGCCGCCGCGCTCGTCGCTGCCGCCGCGGCGCGGGGGGTCTGGTCCGGCACGACGCCACTGATCGTCGTGGCAGGCCTGGCGACGTACCTGATCGGCCTCGACGCCCTCGAGCCGCTGGCGCAGGAGATCGACCATCCGACGCTCGCAGACGCCCACCCCGTCGCCCGGGGTCAGCTCGCACTGCAGCACCTGGTGGTCCCGGTCGTGCTGGTCGGGGTGCTGGCCGTGTTCGCCGGCGCCGTCGCAGTGCTGGTGGCACCGTCGCCGACCGGCTGGCAGGTGGCGGCGGCCCTCGTCCTCCCCGTGACGCTCAGCGCCGTCGCCGGGGCGGCGGTCACGGTGGTCTCGGACCAGCCCACCTCGGCGCCCGACGCCGGGCTGGTCCAGCCCGAGGTCGCCGGTCCCCGGCTGCTCGCCCGGCTCGCCTGGCCGCCACTGGTCGCCATCATCGGCTTCGCTCCGCTGCTCGTGGCCCGGGCCGCCGTGACGTCGGGTGCGCCACCGCTCGGTCCGCAGGTGACCGTCTCGACCCTCGTCGTCCTGCTCGCTGCGGCGGTCGCCGGCTGGGTCCGGTTCCGCGACGACATCCACGAGTCCATCGCGGCGAGCACCGGCGCGTCGCGTCCGGGAGGTGACCAGTGAGCTCCACCATCGCCGTGGCGGTCGACGGCCTGGCCAAGCGCTACGGCGACGTCGACGCACTCGCCCCGCTCGACCTCGAGGTCCCCGAGGGTCAGTCGCTGGTCCTCGTCGGCCACAACGGGTCCGGCAAGTCGACACTGCTCGGCATGCTGGCCGGAGTGCTCGACCCCAGTGAGGGCTCGGCGTCGATCCACGGGTACGCCGTGGACGCCATCGCGGCCCGCCGTCACCGTTCGTGGCTGCCCGACAACCCGGTGCTCTACGACGACCTCAGCGTGCGCGAGCACCTCGAGTACGTGAGCCGCCTGCACGGCGACTGCGACGAGGCGGTCAACGCCGATCTGGTGGAACGACTGGGGCTCGTCGACCGCTACGACGACCTGCCGTCGCAGTTCAGCCGTGGGCTGCGCCAGAAGACGGCGATCGCGGTTGCGTTCTGCCGCCCCTTCAGCGTGCTGCTGGTCGACGAGCCGTTCGTCGGCCTGGACGCCTCCGGCCGGTCGGCGATGCTCGACCTGCTCGCCGAGAGCGTCGACAACGGGGCGTCGGTCGTCGTCGCGACCCACGACCCCGCCGTGATCGAACGATTCGACCGGGGAGTGGTGCTCGAGAACGGCGAGCTGGTCCACGACGGCCCGGCGTCGACGGTCGCGGCCTACCTGACCGCCGACGACCGGCGTGACGGCGGGCCTGAACGCCGTTAATCTGGCACCGTGCGGCGGAGGGAACTGCTCGGAGCGATGGGTGTGCTCGGCGCGGCGGCTGCGGTCGGCTCCACGTCGGCCGCCTGCGGACCTCCGGCACCACCGCTGCCCGCCCCG
>CAINRS010000027.1 GCA_903852755.1 uncultured Actinomycetes bacterium
CCTGAGATCCCGTCGGCCCACGCTGCGGCCCGGGCGAGCCCCTTGGGCCCCATGGCGCCGGCGAGCAGCGGCGGTCCGCCGTACTGGACCGGCAGCGGGCCGATCGGATCGGCCCCGTCGAACGGGGCGCCGCCCGACCACAACCGGCGCAGCTCGGCCACCCCCTCGTCGAGCCGGGCGTGCCGCCGCTCGAACCCCGATCCGGCGGCCCGGTAGTCGTGCTCCCGACCCCCGACCCCCACCCCGACGGTGAGCCGACCGCCGCTCAGCACGTCGAGTGTTGCGAGCTGCTTGGCGATCACCGGCACCGGGTGGAACGGCAGCACGACCAGGTTGACGAACACCCGCACCCGCTCGGTGAGCGCAGCGGCTGCGGCGTTGAGGACGAGCATCTCCTGGTTGCGGAACGTGATCCGCTCACCGCACGAGACGCTCGAGAACGGCCCGGCGTCGATCCGCCGCGCCCACTCCAGGGTGGTGGAGCGGTCGTAGTCGGCGGCCATGGTGGGCAGGGCGACGCCGACGTCCATGGGGCGCAGGGTAGGTCACCGACGGTCGTCACGGACGCTCCGGGCCGCCCTCCGCCGCCGACGGGCCGGCAGATCAGTCGGTCCGGGACGGAGCCGGCACCGGTGGCGGTCCCGAGCCGTGTCCGGTCGGGAACGGCGTGTCGGTGCGCGGGACGAGGTCCTCGGACAGCGCCGGCAGCCCCGGTCGACCACCCACCGGACCGTGCAGCGGTGACCCGCCGGACGCGGCAGCCCGGACCGGAACCACCACGAACGTGCCGGGGTGGCGCACGTCGACCGGCGCCCCGGTGTCGACGGGGGCGGCCAGGTCGACCGGGTGCGACGAGTACGGCGGTGGGGTGTGGAGCACGGGTGCGTCGACGAGGGGCCCGTCGTGCTCGACGAGCCAGTGGCGGCGCTCCGGGCCGGGTCGGTCGCCGGTGGCCACTGCCACGGCGCCCCGCGGTCCCCAGCCGCCCACGATCTCTGCGCCGAGCGCAACCGGTGCGGCGCTCAGCCGGCGCCGCCGACGCGGCCGGGTTCCCGATCCCCGCTGGCCGCGCCGGGGGAACCGGGACGGGATGGGTTCGTGCCGGCGCGCCGCCGTGGCCAGCAGGAGCGAGCAGCCGACGACGATCGACAGCACCGAACCGCCGAGCGCGAGCACGAGCGGGTCCGCCCACTCCGGAGGCGTCACGACCCCGACCCCGTGGAACGGTTCCGGCACCGGCATCCACCACGACGCCCCCGGGTGGCCCCGGTGTTCACGCAGTGCGGCGTGGTCGCCGCTGGCCGCGGGCACGTCCGGTCCGGGGCAGCATCCACGACCCCAACCCTACGGCGTGGCGGTCCGTCCCGCACACGTCCGGACGCTCCGGCAGACCCCGGGGGGACGACCGGGGATCCCGTCCAGCTCGCCGCGCTACGGACCGTCGGGCAGCTTCCGGGGACCGCAGGACCTGCTGGCACAGTACGTCCAGTCGAGGATCCTGACGGGACGGGGCAGGGTGGCGGTGCCGTCGCTCGAGTCGACCTCGACGAGTGACTCCGCCCAGACCCTCCCGTCGACCACGGCCTGCAGCCGTCCCTGCTCCGGATCGGGCGGCTCCGGGGTGCAGCACACGACCCCGGTCTGCGACGTGCCGTCCACGCTGCTCTCGATGCGGCCGACCTGCATGGTTCCGGCGACGAGCGGTTCGTCGACGGTGCCGCCCGCACCCGGTGCCGTCCCCGTCCAACGGAGCACCACCGTGGAGTCCTTGGTCAGGAAGTCCCCGAACACGTGCACCTCGGCGAGCCTGCCCCCCGGTGCGGCGCCCGTCACGTTGGTGGTGAGCTCCGACGACGGTGGGACCGGAGACCAGTAGTCGGTGGTGGCGGTGAGCCCGACGAACTGCAGGTCGGGTGGACGCACCACGGCGCACTGGGACGGGTTGCCGGGGTTCACCACCACCGGCCGGGAGCAGCCGACCCGGTAGGTCAGTTGCACGTCCGCCCCCTGGATCGCGTCGAGCCGGCCGTACTGCGGGCAGTTGGCGAGCAGGTCGAACCTGACCGGTCTCGACGAGTTGGCGTAACCGTCCAGCGTGAAGGTGCACACTCCGCCACCCGGGGCGTCGACGCGCACCTCGACCGACGCGTCGTCGTCCCCCGGGTCGGCGACGGCGCTCGACGTCGGGGTGCTGTCGCCGGTCAGCGCCGCCGAGCGGCTGAGCAGGACGAGGTTGAGGGACGACAGCGGGACCGACGGTTCGACGGCGGGATCGGTCGCCAGCGATCCGGCCGGGAACCTGAGGTCGTCGAAGCCCACGACCTTGGTGCTCCCCCGGGTGTCCCAGGCCGAGACCGGTCCGGAGAGGTTCCCGATGTAGGTGGCGGCCTGGTCGTCGTCGGTGGTCGCCCGACCTGCCGCCTGCCAGTTGCCCGAGGTGACGCCGGCCGCCGTCGCGGTGGCGGCGTTGACCTCGAGCCGGACGTTCCACACGTCCAGGTTGATCGACGAGAAGTTGAAGATGTTCGCCCCGACGAGGTACTCGAATCGCACCCGGACGACCGCCCCCTCCAGGAACGAGGCGCTCTGGCCGGACGAGAGCGCACCGCCGCTGCACCTGACCAGATCGATCGCCGTCACCTGCTCGTGGGTCCGGCCGGCGGCAGCGGTGCACTCGAACGCCGGGGCCCCCTGCGGCGTGACCCGGACCAGGACGTTGCGCCGGGAGGTGACCGTGGGCGGCCGCTCCTGGGAGTTGAACAACAGGTTGACCTGTTGGATCGGCAGGTCGGGGAGGTTGGTCCAGCGGGTCTCGAAGGACCGTTGCACCGGACAGCCGCTCGGACTGCCGCACAGCAGGGGGAACGCCGCTGTGGAGCGGGAGGTGCGGCTCAGGAGGTTGGCGGAGGGGGTGAACTGCGAGGTACCGACGACGGCACCGACCGGGGCGACGGAGGCCACCGGCACCTGGGTGACGGCCGGGAGCGGGGTGTTGTCGGCCGCGCGGGAGGGGCACACGGCCAGGCGCCCGGATCGGTGACGGATTGCGGTCCGTGCGGTGAGCTCGATGCTGGCACCGGACCGGTCCCGGTCGCACAGCGGCCGGGCGGGCGATCCGGCCACCGGGGCGACGTACTCACCGAACACCACGTTGATCGACGGGTTGTCGATCACGAGGGCCGACCGGTCGGCACCGGCGGACGGGTCGTTGGCGTCGAAGACGTAGACGCTCGAGGCGTTCGGGTCGTCGGCCGCATCGAAGTGGAACGTCCGACCGTTGCAGCCGGAGCTCGCGAACAGGGTGTTGAGCGCCCGCACCTGTGCCGCACCGTAGAAGCCGGGTGTGAGGCGGACCACCGACCCTGCACCGCAGGACGTCGGCACGACCCCCGGGGTGGCGCCGAGCGATCCCAGGTCCTGGACGATGACGGGGGCGGTGACCAGTGAGGCGAGTCCGCACACGGGCACGCCGTTGCGGTCGCGGACCTGACCGGGGCCGGGTGCGGCGAGCGCCCCGCAGTCGGTCCCGGACCGCCCGGGACCGGGACTCCCCTGGGCGTACTGGCCGACCGTGACCAGACCGGGGCCGTCGGGCAGGACGTCGAGGCTCGACGAGCGACGCACACGCACGTCGGACTGGAACCGGATCGGGGCGGCACCGCTGTGTCGGATCCCGACCGGTTCGGTGGAACCGGGCGCTGCGGATCCTCCGACGACGTCGACGAACGGACCGCCGAGGTCGAGGTCGGTGAGCAGCTGCGAGCCGTCGCCCGGGACGCACTCCACCACCGCCTCGACCTGACCGCCGTCGGGGTCGACGAACGGGACCGGCGACGTCGGGACGGCCTCGCACGGCGTCCCGGGATCCTGGGCGATCGAGGCGGTGGCCGCCTCGATCGCGCCGTCGGCGGCTCGGTTGCGCAACATGGCGTCGCGCTGGGACACGGTGATGCGTGACGTGGTGAGGGCGAGTCCGAGGAGCGCCACGATCGACAGGAAGGTGAGGGCGATGACGCCGAGCGCGATCATCACGGCGTACCCGCCCTGGGCGGGTCCACCTCGGGCGTGCCACCCGCACCTGACGTGGTCGAGGGCACGTCGGTACGTCACGGTGGTGTCCCGACGACGATCGGCGGCAGGGTGGTGAGCGACGACTGGCCGTCGTCGTCGACGACGACGAGGGTGACCACGTAGGTGCCGGGCGTCGTGTAGCGGTGGACGGGCGAGGTGTCGCTCGACGTGCACCCCGGCCCGCAGCCGAAGTCCCAGATCCGGCTGACGATGACACCGTCGGTGTCGTTCGATCCGGCCGAGGTGAACGACACCACCTTGGGAACCGTTCCTCCGGTGGCGACGACCGCCGCAGCGGCAGTGGGTTTGCGGCCGACGCGGAACCGCAACCGTTCGGCGGCCCCGGCCGGGGAACACTCGGGGTCGGTGCAGACGACAGCGTCCCACTCGCCGCTCTCTCCGCCGAGGAACGAGAGTCCCGGGCACGAACGAGCGGAGCCGTCGCAGGCCGACACGGGTGTCACCGAACCGGCCCGGAACAGCGCCACGGTGTAGCCCTCGGGGGCCGACGGGTTGAGGGCGAACGAGGCGGTGAACCCGGCACCCGGCCCCGAACCCGTCGACACGCCGGTGCCGAGGAGCGGCACCGGCCGACCCGCCACCACCACGGGCGGCGGGGACACCTCGAGGAGCGACTCCGTCGGTCCACCGGCGACGTCGACCGAGACGAACTCGGTGTCGCTCGCCCCGCTGGTGTCGGTCACGGTCAGGCGGATCTGGCGCGGGCCGCCGGGCGCATCGGGTGGGATCGTCACCGAGGTGGTCACACCCGAGCGGTAGCGGATCGAGTCGGGGAAGCCCTCTCCCAGGTCCCAGGCGTACCCCAGCGGCGTGTCGCCGTCGGGGTCGTTGGATCCCGAGGCGTCGAGCACGAGGGTGTCACCCGGGGCCACGACCGCGGCGCCGGCGAGCGCCTGCGCGATCGGCGCACGGTTGGACACGGTGATCCGCAACCCGACGGAACGCACGTCGGTGCCGTCCCCGACCCCGAGGACCACGTCGACGTCGCCCACCGAGTCGAACCGGCACCGCTGGATGGCACCACCGGCCTCCTCGGTGCAGTTCGAGGGGGCGCTGAAGGACCACTGGAAGGCGAGGGGGCCACCGCCGTCGCGGTCGGTCGATCCGGTCGCGTCGAGCACGAACTCGGTGCCCCGGTACCCGGTCCGCTGGGAGATGCGCACCGAGGGGTTGGGCGCGGTGTTGCCCGGACGACGGGATCCGACCGAGTCGGCCGTGGCGCGTCGGGTCGCCCGCGCGACCACCGGCCGCCCTGCGGACTCGGGGGTGACGGAGAGTTCGACCTGCGTCGACGCCGGGGTGCAGTCCACCGGTCCGGCGGCGGGACAGGTGGCGAGCGCGGAGTAGGGCACCAGGTTGCGGACCAGCTCGACGGCGTCGACCCCCGGGGTGGCCCCGTCGTCGCAGGTCCGGCGCCACAGGCTGGCCGAGGCGCCGGCGGTCGACGAGCCGGCCTCGCTGTAGACGATCCGTTGCGGGTCGGCTCCTGCGGTGACGACCACGAGCACGGGCCGTCCACCGGCACCTTGGCCGCCGATGCAGTCTGCGGCGCTGGCGGTGTCGACGCTCAGGGCGGTGGCGACGTCCCGGGCGAAGTAGGTGTTGAGCAGCCCGGTCTCGTTGGACCGGCCGAGCTGCTCGGTGACGGTGGTGCTCGACCGGACGGTCGTGTTGAGCCACGACAGCATCGGGATGCCGATGATGGCGGCGACGGCCGAGGCGACGAGCACCTCGACCAGCGTGACACCGGACTGGGAACGCTGCCCGGTCGGCGGCGCTGCCGGGATCACCCGCCACCACCGGGCGGGTCCGGAGCCGTGGTCGAGGTGGTCGGCGCCACCGGGCGACGGATCACCATCTGGGCGACGGTGTCCTGCCCGTCGCGCTGGACGGTCACGGTGAGACGCTGGGCGCCGGCGTCAGCCGACCCGGTCGGGGACGCTCCGCAGTCCGGGGAGAACCCGCCGGTCGCCGGGTCCCAGTACTCGACACCGTCCACGGTGACGGTGCCGTTGTCGACCGGTGGCACCCAGCCCGCCTGAGCTGCGGGTTGGTAGTCGGCAGGTACGGCGCAGTCCCGGTAGGGCACCACCTTGTAGGACTCGGTCCACGCCGTGACGGCCGCTTGGAGCCGCTGGGCCTCGGCGTTGGCGCGGCTCGAACCGAGCAGGGACAACATGCCCGAGGCCAGCGCCAGTACCACGGTCGACAGGAGCGCCAGGGCGACGATCGACTCGACCAGACCGACACCGGCCTGCCCGGCCGCACCCGGGGCGCGGTCCCACCACGTCGTGGCGGTCCCCAGCTGCGTGTGCCGACGCAGCACCATGCCTGTGCTCGCTCCTGTGCGTGGGACGGGGCCTCGGCCCCGGTCCCGGGTCGGGTCTGGACGGGTCAAGCCTCACGGAACCCGTGCCGGGGTGTCAACGACAGCCTAGGGGTACATCCCCCTGTTCCCAAGGGGCCGCTCAGGCTGGCACGGGTCGCTCAGGGTGGCACGGCCCGCTCAGGCTGGCGCGGCCCGCTCAGGCGCCGGTGGCGCTCGCCCCGAACGCCCCCAGGATCGGGGCGGCGAGCACGATCGCCAGGTACGCGCCGAGCACGATCGACGGGCCGAACGGCACCTGGGCCTTGCGGCCCCGGGCCCCGAGCGCCCCGATGCCCACCACGACGCCCAGGACGGCGGCGACGAACAGGGCGATCGCCACCAGGATCCCGGAGGCGGGCAGCGACCCGTCGGCGTAGAACCCGCAGGTCCACCCGACCAGCACCGCCAGACGGACGTCACCGAACCCCATGCCCCGGGGGTGGATGAACCAGATGACGAACAGGGGCAGGGCGAAGGTGACCAGCCCGACCACGCAGCCGAGCAGCAGGTCCCACCGGCCGAGTAGGCCGGCGGCGGCCGCGCACACGGCGATCTCGACGAAGAACGTGGGCCAGATGATGCGGGTCGGGACGATGAACGTCCGCAGGTCGATCACGGCGAGCGCCACAGCGGGCGGGATCAGGACCGCCACCGGGAGCAGCGCCCAGCTCCACCCGTAGCGCCAGAACGCCAGCGCGAACAGCAGCGGGACGAGCAGCTCGACGAGCAGGTGGAACGCCGGGATCCGGTCACCGCAGTCACGGCAGCGGCCCCGGAGCACCAGGTACGACAGCACCGGCACGTTGTCGGTGCTGCGGACCGGTGCGTCGCACGCGTCGCAGCGGCTACGGCCGCCGACCACCTCGCGCCAGGTGCGGGCCCCCCACAGGTCGCCGTACTCGTCGGGCTCGTCGCGTTGGTAGGGCATGCGGTCGATCACCACGCAGGTGAACGACCCGACCAGCGCGGCGAGCACCAGCGCCGCGGCGAACAGGACCCAGGCGGCGGGGCTCACCCGGTGGGGGCGGTCTCGCGCACGGAGCCGGCGAGCCCGGCGATGTCCTCGGGGTGGACCGAGGCGTGGACGGCGTCGTCGTAGGTGATCGTCCCGGCCGCCACGAGCGAGGCCAGGTGCTGCTCGAGCACCATCATCCCCTGTTCCTGACCGGTGGCGAGGATGTTGCGGAGCTGGCGGACCTTGTTCTCGCGGATCAGGTTGGTGACCGCCGGGGTGCCCATGAGCACCTCGTAGGCGGCCACGCGGCCGCCGCCGATGCGGGGCACGAGCCGCTGCGAGATGACCGCGGCGAGCGACATGGAGAACTGGGTGCGGATCTGGTCCTGCTGGTCGGCGGGGAACACGTCGACCACCCGGTCGATGGTCTGCGAGGCGTCGTTGGTGTGCACGGTTCCGAACACCAGGTGGCCGGTCTCGGCGAGCGTGAGCGTGAGCGAGATCGTCTCGAGGTCGCGCATCTCGCCCACCAGCACGACGTCCGGGTCCTCACGCAGGGCGGCCCGGAGCGCCTCGGAGAACGTGGTGCAGTCCTCGCCCACCTCGCGCTGGTTGACCAGCGCCATGCGCGACGGGTGCACGTACTCGATCGGGTCCTCGATGGTGAGGATGTGCACGGGCCGCGTCTGGTTGATGTAGTTGATCATCGCGGCGAGCGTCGTGGACTTGCCGGAGCCGGTCGGGCCGGTGACGAGCACCAGGCCGTGGGGGCGGGTGAGCAGGCCGGCGGTGCTGGCCGGCAGGCCGAGCTGCTCGGGCGAGGGGATCTCGGTGGGGATCAGCCGCAGGGCGAGCGCCGGCCGGTCGAGCTGGAAGAAGGCGTTCGCCCGGAACCGGGCGGTGCCGCCCCAGGTGAAGGCGAAGTCGAGCTGGCGCTCGGCCTCGTAGGTGTCGCGGTCCTTGCCGTGGATCAGGCCGCCCAGGATCTGCACGAGGGTCGCCTCGTCGAGGGGCGGCTGGTCGGGCATGGCGTACAGGGCGCCGTCGATGCGGACCCGGGGCTCGGTGCCGACGGCCAGGTGCAGGTCGGTGGCCTGGGTGTCCCACAGGTAGCGCAGGAACGGGTCCAGGACGGTCGTGTCAGTCGCTGTGGCCACGTGGTGCTCCTGTGATCGCCCGGGGACCGGGCACCTGGGTGCGGGTCACCGCCGACCCCTCCGGCCGGCAGCAGGACCACGTTAGGCGACGGGGCCCGAAAACGGCAGAGGCGGGGCCGGTGAACCGGCCCCGCCTCGTCCAGGTGTCATCACACGATCGACCAAGCGATCAGGGGGCGGGAAGGGTCACACTTCCGCAGAACTCGCCGGGATTGCCGGAGTCCGGCACATCGTCCGTGTTGATCCGGGCCCCAGTAGCCCCATCGAAGTACTTCAGTCCGCCGAGACCACCCTCGACGTAGTCACCGGCCGTGTCGGTAGGGGAGGGGGAGGCCTCGGCAGCTGCGTAGGCAGTGACCAGCGTCTCGCCCTCAGTGTTGCAGGCTGCAACTCCGGACTGCTCCGTCAGGTTGCCAATGGCGAACACGGCCACGCCGGCGAGGATCGCCAGAATCGCCACCGCCACCAGGAGCTCGACGAGCGTGAAGCCGCCCTGCCCCCGCATCGCTGCCTTCTTCTTGATCATGTCCATGGTCTGTTCCCTCCAAGGTTGGCCGGGCCGACGGGGTGTTCCGCCGACCCACTCGTTTGCCACGGCAGTTGCTACCAGACACCCCGGGCCGACGGACGTCGGCACCGGCTCCCCCGTGGACGTCCTCAGCCTGACTCACCGAGAGCTTCCTGTCAAGGCCCTCAGGTTCACAGTCTCGGTCCGGCAGGCCGGGAATACCGCCGGTCAGGGCGACGTGCACTCGCCCGGCTCGACGAGCGCCAGGGTGGGGTACACGCTCAGGTAGTCGACCGGACGGTTGTTGGCGCAGAGCCGCCACTCCTCGATCCGGGACCGGTACCCCGGCGCCCGGACGGCCCGGACCCCGTCGACCTCGGCGTCTGCGGTCTCACCGGCCGTGGCGGGCCGCCAGTCCTGGATGGTCAGCTGCGCCGTGGCGAGCAGGCGGTACTGCCCACCGTCGGGACCGGCGAACGCGTGCAGCCGCACCCGACGCTCCGAGGACTCCCCCGGCACGCAGCACACCACCCCGGTCTCACCGTCGGCGTCGACCTGGCTGCCGATCCCGTTGAACCACATGGACCCGTTGAACAGCGGGTGCGCCGGGACGGACCCGCGCCAGTCGATGTCGAGGTCCGCCAGCGGCGCCGACACCTGCCCCCACGCCACGAAGTCGGTGCTGGCGGCCGGGTCGACCGAAACCTTGAACGCCGAGCCGAGCGGGCCGGCGTCGGTCCCGATGGCCTCCAGGCTGATGGTCGTGATCCGGAGGAACGGCTTGGTGTTCGGGCACCTGTTCGAGACGAACCCGCTCGTGAACGGGAGCCCGAGCACGCGCCCATCGCACTGCGGCTGCAGGGCCGCCCGGACGTCGAGCTCCACCTGGGCCACCTGACCCACGGTGATGGGCTGGTTGGCGTCGAGTGCGTCCCGGAACAGCGTCCGGCACTGTCCGGTCAGGTCGACCTGGAACAGCCGGGTTCCCTCAGGGAAGAACGACTGGGTCTGCTCTACGAAAACCGGCTTGCCGATCCCGGTGACCGGGACGTTGCACGTCCCGTCGCCGCGGCGCAGCTGCACCTCGACCTTGGTCGCCGTGGCCAGCCGGTTGTACTCCCCCGCCAGGCGCACCTGCAGGCTGAGCACCTCGTCGTCGGTCCGGCCTGCCGTCGGCGCCGCCCACGACCCGGCCCGGAGCGCCCCAGCAGTGCCGTCGAACGGCTGGCCCCCGTTGAACCCGGGGAAGCTTCGACCGGCCGAGGCGCAGTAGTCGTTGCCGTTGCAGGTCATGGTGAGCGTGGGCTGTCCACCCGTGGTGAACGTCCCGTCCAGGAACCTCGGCGGTTGGTAGGCGACGTCGGTGACCGACGTCGGCGGGTTCTGGCCCGAGAGCGGCCAGTTCTGGCTGCGGCGGGCCCCCTGGTAGACGACCGGTGACGGCTGGTCACCGAACTCACCACCGGTCGACTCGTCGCACATCGCCACCAGACCGGCCTCGTGGCGGATCGACGTGCGCGAGGACAACTCGACGCGGACCCCCCGCTGGTTCGGGTCGCAGACCAGGCCCTGGCCGCCGTCCTCGGCCCAC
>CAINRS010000028.1 GCA_903852755.1 uncultured Actinomycetes bacterium
TCCGGCCGAACGAGGCCGAGGAGACCACCGCGAGTGGTCTGGTGATCCCCGACACCGCCAAGGAGAAGCCCCAGCAGGGCGAGGTCATCGCCGTGGGCCCGGGTCGCTTCGGCGACGACAACGAGCGTGTGCCCATGGACATCTCCGTCGGCGACACCGTCGTCTACTCCAAGTACGGCGGCACCGAGATCACGAGCGACGGCGAGGACCTGCTGATCCTCAACGCCCGTGACGTCCTGGCCGTCGTCAAGTGACGTTCCGTTCCTGACGTCCCCCCACTCACGATTCAACGAAGAGGCAACCACATGTCCAAGATCCTGAAGTTCGACGACGATGCCAGGCGTTCGCTCGAGGCCGGCGTGAACCGTCTCGCCGACGCCGTCAAGGTCACGATCGGCCCGAAGGGCCGCAACGTCGTCCTCGACAAGAAGTTCGGCGCCCCGACGATCACCAACGACGGCGTCTCGATCGCCCGCGAGATCGAGCTCGAGGACCCGTTCGAGAACATGGGCGCCCAGCTCGTCAAGGAGGTCGCCACCAAGACCAACGACGTGGCAGGTGACGGCACCACCACGGCGACGGTGCTGGCCCAGGCGCTCGTGCGCGAGGGCCTCCGCAACGTGGCCGCCGGTGCCAACCCGATCGGCGTCAAGCGGGGCATCGAGGCCGCCGTCGCCGCAGCGGTCGAGTCGATCGCCGGTGCGGCCAAGGAGGTCGACGAGAAGTCCGAGATCGCCCAGGTCGCGGCCATCTCCGCTGCCGACCCGCAGATCGGCGAGGTCATCGCCGACGCCATCGACAAGGTCGGCAAGGACGGCGTGGTCACCGTCGAGGAGTCGAACACCTTCGGACTCGAGCTCGAGTTCACCGAGGGCATGCAGTTCGACAAGGGCTTCCTCTCGCCGTACTTCGTGACCGACCTCGAGCGTCAGGAAGCAGTCCTCGACGACCCGTACATCCTGTTCGTCAACGGCAAGATCTCCTCGGTCCAGGACCTGCTCCCGGTGCTCGAGAAGGTCATGCAGGGCGGCAAGCCGCTCCTGATCGTCGCCGAGGACGTCGAGGGAGAGGCGCTCGCCACCCTCGTGGTCAACAAGATCCGTGGCACGTTCTCGTCGGTGGCCGTCAAGGCGCCGGGCTTCGGTGAGCGCCGCAAGGCGATGCTCCAGGACATGGCCGTCCTGACCGGTGGCCAGGTCATCGCCGAGGAGGTCGGCCTGAAGCTCGACAACACCACGCTCGACCTGCTCGGCCGGGCCCGCAAGGTGGTCGTGACCAAGGACAACACCACGATCGTCGACGGTGCCGGCACCTCCGAGGACGTCGCCGGACGGGTCGCGCAGATCAAGCGTGAGATCGACGAGACCGACTCGGACTGGGACCGCGAGAAGCTCCAGGAGCGCCTCGCCAAGCTGTCCGGCGGTGTCGCCGTGGTCAAGGTGGGTGCAGCCACCGAGGTGGAGCTCAAGGAGAAGAAGCACCGCATCGAGGACGCGCTGTCGGCCACCCGTGCGGCCATCGAGGAGGGCGTCGTCGCCGGTGGCGGCACCGCCCTCGTCCGGGCCAA
>CAINRS010000029.1 GCA_903852755.1 uncultured Actinomycetes bacterium
GAACCCTCGCACCCGACCAGTGTGCCGGTGGCGTCCGGTCCTCCGGCTGCACCGTGGGCGTCGTGGTGTCCGTGGTGTCCGTGGTGTCCGTGGTGTCCGTGGTGTCCACCGGAGTCCGTCGGTGTCCGCCGGTGTCCCCCGGTGTCGTCGGGTCCGCACCGGGGGAGCGGCCACCACGGGTGGTCGCCCGACCACTGGACCGGGCGCGTCCGGTCGCCGACGGGACGACGGTGGCACCCCGGGTTCACTTCGGATCCTCCCTGTGGTACACACTCCGGAGCGGGTCCGGTCACCTGGGCGCGTCGACACGGTGGACCGCCTCCCGTGCGGAGGCTCCCCGCAGTGCGATGCGCGGGGCGACCGGCGCCGGGGTGCGGGAGTCGATTCGGGAGGGGTCGTCGTGGGAACAGGTCGCAGTGCATCAGGCCGTTTCGTCCGGCGGTTCGGTGCCGCCCTGCTCGTGTGCGCAGGACTGCTCGCCCCGGTCGTGGGTGCCCCCGACACGGTCGGGGCCCAGGCCCCGGCGTCCACCGCGCCCTTCACGCTGACCGTCTCACCGGCGGTCCAATCACTCCCGCCGGGTGGCCAGGCCGAGTTCCTCGTCGAGGTCGCCCCGGTGGGCACGTTCTCGGGTCCGGTCGCGCTCACCGTGACCAAGTCCGACGGCTCACTGCTCCCCGCCGGCATCACGGGCACGCTGTCCCCGGTATCGGTCACGCCGGGGACCCCCAGCCGGCTCATCATCAAGGCCGCGTCGACCTACGCCGGCGAGGCGAACCTGGGCCTGCAGGTGAAGGGGGTCAACGGAGTCAACGTCGTCACCGCACCGGCCGAGGCGGTCGTCACCTCGGCGCTGGTCCCGGTCTGCACCGTGTCGATCACCGGCATCGTGCGGTCAACTGCGTCGGGCAACCCGCCCGTCGAGGGTGTCACCGTGTCGACCGTGGCGTCGCCGGTACGGACGGCGACCACGGGTGTCGACGGGCGCTACACCCTCACCGACGTGTCGTTGGGCTCCAACAACGCCCCGGTGCTCAACGCCGTGGTGCGCGCCTCCAAGAACCCGCCGGCGCTCAACAAGATCGGGAGCTTCTGGACGGCGAGCGCCACCACCAACCTGGTGTGCGGCCGCACGTCGACGATCGACTACCAGCTCGTCCCGGTGCAGTCGGCCCAGCTGGGCGGCAAGGTGATCGAGGGCGTGCTCGGCCCCGGCAACATCGTCCAGCCCAAGCTGCCCGAGGTGCCGATCCCCGCCGCCACCGCGAAGGCGTTCACGGTCGCCACGCCGAGTGTGCAGACCGCCTCGGCCACGACCGGCAGCGACGGCCGCTACCGGTTCCGCGACACCACGACGTCGACCGACGGCATCCAGCCCGGGATCAACAACACCACGGTCGACTACCGGATCACGCTCGACAGTCCGACCACCCAGCCGCTCCGGCAGCGCTACTGGAAGTCGGAGGTGACCCGGACCGGTGTCGGCCCTGGCCCGACGGTGCTCGAGGCGCCCCCTGCGCTGCTCGTCCGCCAGTGCACCACGGCGGTCACGGGGACCGTCGTCGACAGCGTGACCTCGGCCCCGGTTGACGGGGCCTCGGTGCGGGTCTCGTTCAGCCGTGACGGGGTCTCGGACGACCTGAGCGTGACCACCAACTCCTCCGGTGTCTACTCGGTGCCGGCAGTGCTGTTCGGCCTGAACAACGTGCCCGGCCCACTGACC
>CAINRS010000030.1 GCA_903852755.1 uncultured Actinomycetes bacterium
AGCTGGTTGATCCGCCGGAAGTCCATTGCGACCACACTAGGCCCCGGCCCGGAGCAGACCGAGGCGGCGACCGGCGAGGACCGCTGCGCCGATGGCCCCGGCGGACGGCCCACCGGGCGCGATCACCACTCGGGGTGCGGGTTCGCCGAGCACCACTGCGTGCCGGGCCCGCATCTGGGCGAGCACCCGGTCGACCAGGTCCTGCCCCACCGCCGACACCCCGCCGCCGATCGCCACCACGGCCGGATCGAGGACGGCCACGAGGCCGGCCACCCCGAGCGCCACCCAGGCGGTGAAGGCGTCCACGACGGGGCCGGCACCCGGAACGCCCCGGGCGGCGGCGGCGAACAGGTCGACCGCCGTGTCGGTCGGGACCTCGGTCCGGTCCACACGACCGGACGACACGGCGCTGGCGATCGAGGCGGCGAGGGCGCTCCCCGAGGCGAACCGTTCCCAACAGCCCCGCTGACCGCACGGACACGGCGGACCGTCGGGGTCGACCACCACGTGGCCCGGCTCCCCCGCCCAGCCGCGCCGACCACGCACCAGGTCGCCACCGACGATCACCCCTCCCCCGATCCCGGTCCCGAGCGTCACGGACACCAGGTCACCGACCTCCGGCTGAGCAGCGGCGTGTGCTGCGACGGCGACGCAGTTGGCGTCGTTGTCGGCGACACAGGCGAGTCCGAGCCGTGCGGACACTGCGCCGGCGACGTCGAGGTCGACCAGCCCGGCCGCGTTCGGTGCCACCCGCACGATCCCGTCGTCGTCGACGAAGCCCGCGAGACCCAACCCGATCGCCGCCGGTGGCACTCCGATCCGCCCGAGCCGCTCCGCCACCGACACGATCGCGTCCAGCACCGCCGCACCGCCGGCGGACGACGGGGCCTCGAGCGTCTGGACCACCTCGGGGACGGAGTGCCCGGCCCCGACCCGGACGCGCGTGCCGAGGACCTTGGTCCCCCCGACGTCGACCCCGATCAGGTCGGTCGCGCTCGGCTCACCACTCGACGACACCACCGGCATCATCGCCGATGGCGCGCCAGGCCGACGAGACGCCGTCGCACAGGACGATGCACTGGAGGTGCGCCGCGAGCTCCTCGAGCCGACGGAGGAGACCGAGGGGCGGTTCCGGATCGACGAGCAGCACGAGGGGCGGGACGAGGTCGGGGCCGACCGCCCCGGCCGTCAGGGCGTTCGCCCGGCGGACCGCGTCCGCGACGACCGGCGACTCGCCGGACAGCACCCCTGCGATCGGGACACCGACCGGCAGGCGATCGACCTCGTCGACCGCAGCGAGCAGCGCGTCGAGGAGCCGCTCCTGCTCGGCGAGCTCGGTGCGGAGCTGACCGACCCGGTCCGCGAGGTCGGCCGTCGACGGATCGACCACTGCGGGACCGGGACCCGTCGCCGACTCGGCCAGGTGCCGACGGGCGACGGCCAGCAACTCGACCGGGTCGCCCGCACCACTCGGCGGCTCGGCCCCCAGCGACCTGAGCGCCCGCACCAACCGACCGACCGCCTCGCCCAACCCCCCGTCGGCATCCGGTGAACCGGAACGTCGACGCAGGAGGTCCGCCACCTCGGCCACCGTGAACCGTCGAACCGTCCCGACGTCGATCCCGAGCAGTACGGCGGCCTCGGACTGCAGACGGGTGCGCTCCCGGAGCGCTGCGTGGGCGTCGACCTGGTCGGGCAGCCGGTCCCGGAGCCTCGCCAGCTCGTCGTCGAGGAGCTCACGACGCACCGCGAGCACGCGATCCCGACGGCCGGGTCGATCGGGAGCGCCCCCGAGCTCGTCGAGCACGAAGGTCACGTAGTCGCCGTGGCCGAGTTCGTCGAGCAGCACCGCCTCCCGCGACCGCAGGAGCGCGAGCCGGTCGCGCTCGCCCGAGCGCACGGCGCCGCGTCGGTCGAGCTCGAGCAGTTCTGCCCGGACCTCCTCGAGCTCCGCGACCAGCACCGCCCGTTCGGTGTCGGCCTCCAGGGAGTCGCCGAGTCGGGCCAGCTCGTCGCGCACCTCGTCGATCCGCCACGTCGTGGCCTCGGCGCGGATCGCGGCCTCGTCGGCGGCGTGCGTCAGCCCGCGGAGCCGTTGTTCGAGTTCGCAGAACTCGTCCGGGCCGTCCGCCTGGGGGCCGAGCAGGACGAGCGACAGCTGGTCGGCGGCGGCCTCGAGCTCCGCCCGGCGACCTGCTTCCACCGGTGCCGGTCCGCTCCGCGCCGCAGCGGCGCGCAGGTCGGCCTCGGCCGCCACCAGCAGTCGCTGCAGCTCCTCGATCCTCGCCACCGATCGACGCCGGGCGTCCGCACCCGGATCATCCACGGGGGCACCCCCGGCGACCGAACCGATGGAGCCGTCGGCGCCACCCCGGGGCGGTGGCCGCCGCATCGGGCGGAGCTCGACGACGGGGTCGACGACCGGCCCCGTCGTGAACGCCCTGATGGCGCTGAGGGACCGGTCGACCTCGACGAGTCCGGCGGGCGGGACCACCGACGGGTCCGTCAGGGCGCGTACGGCGGCCACGACGGCTCGGGCCGTCGCAGCGGGCACCCGGACCAGCACGGTCAGGCGCGCGTCGAGCGTGAGGTCGCTGCCGTCCGGCCCCCAGCCGTCCAGGCGGATCAGTCGCATACGTTGCCTCCGTCGGCAGCGCCGCAGGCGATGTGAGGGATCGGGCCGCCTCAGTCGACGGGGATGCGACGGACGCGACCGCTCCTCGGGGCCGCCGGGGGCGCGTCACCGGCCCCGTCACCCGGCACCCCGGGAGCCTCGTCACCGACACCAGCAGCCTGCGGATCGGCAGTGGTCGCAGCCTGATCGGGCACGTCGGCGGTCGCTCCGGCAGCTGCCGCGCTCTGGAACCCGGCGCCGCCCTCAGGGACGTCGGCGGACCGGTCACCGTCGAATCGCACCGCCTGACCCCAGGGGGTGCGATCACCTCCCCGAGCGGTCTCGACCAACTCACCGACGAATCCCGTGAAGGACTCGGCGAGCTCACCCAGGCGGGAGCGGTCCTCGACGACGGACTCGACTGCGTCGAGGAACGAGCGGGCAGCGGCGAGGAATTCCCGACCGGCGGTCTGCAGGTGGTCGACGCCGGCGGCGGCGGACGCATCGGCGCCGACCCCAGCGGCGGTTCCGCCGGCAGCACCGTCCCGAGCACCGTCCCGAGTGTCCCCACCTGCGCCGTCGCCCACCGGCCCGTCGGGCGTGTGCTCTCCGTCGTCCACGTCGCCATCATGGACGACCGGCGACCGTCGGGCTACTTCCCCGCAGGGGTCCGGGCGCTCTCCGTCCCACCGGGAGCACCGGTCCCGGGTCCGGTGAACCGCACCCTGAGCTCGCCGTCCGACAGCGACGCCGCCGCCACGTCACGACGGCGCAGCGCGACCGGCAGGGGCAGGCAGCGTCGGAGAGCGCCGATCGTCACGACCAGTTCGTCGCCGACCACCGCCACGTCGACCGACCCCCGCTCAGCCAGCGGGAGTTCGACCACCAGCGTCGGCGTGTCCCCGTCCTCGAAGCGCAGCGGTCGGCCCTCGACGAGTCGTGCCCCGGGATCGGTCCCCTCCCAGGTGCGCCCGGCCGAGGCCGCGAGCTCCTCCACCCCGACGGGGCCCACCGGCTCGGCCTCGGCGACGAACACCGGCACCGGGGAGAAGTCGGCTCCCACCGCAGCGAGGTACGGGGCCTGGGCCGACCTCGACCGCTCGAGGAAGTCCCCCTCCACCGCCTCCGGCAGGACACGGTTCACCACGACCGCGTCCACCGAGTAGCCGAAGAGCGACAACGAGGTCCACGTCCGTCGGGCCTCGGCGAGCACCATCCGTTCCGGCTGGACGACCAGTCGGACCGACGTCGTGTCGGGATCAGCGAGCAGCGCTCGCACCGCCTCGAGCCGATCCAGGAAGTCCGCCCCGCGCTCGAGCACCCGGTCGTCGGCGACCGGCAGGTTCGTGAGGCGACCGAGCACCGGACGGACGATCCGGTGCAGCCGGCGCGTCACCGGGAAGCACCGCTCCGCGTACCAGCCGAGCACGTCGGGCAACGAGAGGAGCCGGACCGTCTCGGCGGTCGGTCCACAGTCGACGACCACCACGTCGTGGTCACCCGTCCGGCACAACGACTCGATCTCGAGCAGTGCCACCAGGTCGTCCAGGCCGGGCAGCACCGCGAGCTCCTCGGCCTCGACGGAGCGGACACCGGCCCAGTCGAGCACCTCGACCAGCCAGTCGCGCACCTCGCCCCAGTGCTCCTCGAGTCGCTGCCGGGCGTCGACCTGCTGCACCCGGAGACGGGGCGCCACCTCGATCAGTTCCGTCCCGAGGTCGGCGTCGAGCACGTCCCCCAGGGAGTGGGCGGGGTCGGCCGAGGTGAGGGCCACACGCCGACCACTCGCCGCCAGGTGGACAGCGGTCGCTGCGGCAGTGGTGGTCTTGCCCACTCCGCCCTTGCCGGTGAAGACCAGGATCCGGGGCGCCACGCCGCTCACGTCCCGACACCCTCGCGGCGGGGTGGGAACACCCCGTGACGCGCCCCCCAGAGACCGCACAGTGCGAGGCCGAGGATCGGAGCCAGCGTGGCGAACGCCAGCGGGGTGAAGGGTCGGGCGGCGGCACCGGCGACCGCCACGACCACCTGGGCGGCGAGCGACCAGAGCAGGGGCCGCTGCCGCGACGACGGCGCCGAACCGAGCAGCAGGAACAGACCACCCACCCCGATCTCGACCTCGCGGCTCCGGCCGGCTGCGATGAACAGCGCCACGACGAACACGACGCACCCCAGGACGAACCAGGCGATCGACACGACGAAGCAGCCCACGACGAACCGTTCCGGCCAGGTCGCGGCGAGGAGGGTCGCCACGGCGAGCACCACGGTCGAACACCACGACGCGACGACGATCCACCGGCCCGGCACCTCGTCACCGAACGCCTCGGCGAATCGGGCCTGCCGCTCGGCGCGGACCTGGTCCCGGGAGGCCTCCACGCGGGCGCGGGCCTCTGCGGCGGTCTCACGGGCTGGCACGGTCGCCATCCTCCCAGCAGCGACGCTCGAACTCCACCACCGGACGGTCGGCCACACCCGGTTCGTCCAGCAGGTGCGTCCGACCGAGCCGGAGCGCAGCCCACGTCGCGTGGGCGGCGAGCAGGTCCCCGCCCCGCAGGTGCACGCGGAGCACGGCGTCGGTCCGCTCGGGACCCCCGGGAGCAGCGGCCACTGCGTCCCCGGAGTTGCCCAGCGCCACGAGCGCGTTGCGACGGACCACGTCGACGTCACGGTCGGGGATGTACCAGTGACCCACGGCGTCGAGCAGTTCGGTGTCGTCCGCTGTCAGCACCCACCACAGGTCGACGACGGCCGGCCGGGTGGGCGACACCGTTCGCCGACCGTCGACCCGTGTGTTGGGCGGGCACACCTCCTGGCAGTCGTCGCACCCGTAGACGCGCGCCCCGAGGGCGGTGCGCCACTCGCGGGGGAACTCCCCCGGGACCTGCACGAGCCACGCGAGGCAGCGGCGGGCGTCGAGCACCCCGGGAGCGACGAGCGCCCCGGTCGGACAACCGTCGAGACACCGACGACAGGTGCCACACCCGTCGGCGACCTGCTCCTCGGCCGCGACCAGCCAGGCGTCGGTCACCACCGACCCGAGGACGAACCAGCTCCCCTCACCGGGCAACAGGACGTTGGTGTTGCGCCCGAACCACCCGATCCCCGCCCGCACCGCGGCCGCCCGGTCCACCAGGGCGTTGTCGTCGGCGAGCACCAGCGCCCGGTGCCCGGCGCTGCGGAGCAGCTCGGCCACCTCACCCAGCGCCGTGCGCAGGGGGCGGTACGCATCGACACGGGCGTACCGGCCGACGAGCCCGACCGGACCCGGGGACTCGACGGCGACCGGCGCTCCCGTGGCGGCGTACCGCCACGCCGCGGCGACGATGGAGCGCGCGCCGGGGACCGTCACCGACGGGTCCGTCGACCGGCTCGGGTTGCGGTAGGTGAAGGCCATCCCGCCGTGGAGCCCGGCCGCAGCTCGCTTTTCGAGGACCTCCCGCGTAGCGTGGAACGGAGCAGCGTCGGCGATGCCGAGGTGGTCGATCCCAGCGACCGCAGCGGCCTCGACGACACGACGGGTCAGGGCGACGTCCGGCCCGGTCGGCGACGAGGAGACAGACGTGGGCACCTCCACATGCTTGCCGCTCGGTGACGGGGCGGACGAGTCCGTTCGGCGCGACGGCGCGCACCGGGACACGGGCGAACGACCGTGAGCATCCCGGTTGCTGCTGCCGTGATCCTGGGCACGATGCTCGTGTTCGTCGTGGTCTCGATGTACCTCGAGCAGGGTGGGGTGCTGACCCAGCGGCTCCTGCTCGGCGACCCGGCCGAGGAGTCGCCCGACAGGGTGGCGCAGGACAGTGCGGCGCCGGCGCTGCTCGTCGCGCACGCCGTCGCTGAACGCGACGTGACGACGGACGAAGCCACGGACCCGGACACCGAGCGCGGGACGGGGACGGCCCCGGAGCCGGTCCCATCGGAGACCGTCCCACCGGCGACCGTCGCACCGGCGGCGGCCACCGTGCGCGACACCGTGACGGACGACCGGGAGGAGCGGACCCCTGCGCCCGTGCCGACGACCGCTCCCGCTCCCGCACCCGAGACCCTCCCCGCCCGCCCGGCCGCTGCAGCGCACGACGCCCCGGTCAGCCAGCCGACCGCCGACGACGTGCTGGCCCCCGCCGCCGGGCTCCGATGGGGAGCACTGACGACGGGAGCGAGCTCGGTCTCACTGCGCGACGCCGACGTGGTCGACACCATGAGCGGCATCCTCTTCGCCGCGTACGTCGCCGGCGGCGGCGCCGCCGCCAAGCGTGTCTCCGGGTGGGTGTCGGTCCGGGCCACGCCGCCCTCCCTCGACGCCGAGCAGTTCCCCGTCGGAGCCGATCTGCGGGGCAAGGTCGGCCGTGTCGCCACGATCCTCGACTGCGACGACCTGGGCGCAACGTGGGTCGTCCTCCAACCCCGGGTCGACATCGCCCGGGGTCTGGTGCGGTCCCCCGTCACCGACCCGGTGCTCGAGGGGCTCCTCGTGTGGTGGCGGGCCGCCCAGTCCCTCCCCACGGTGCTGAGCACGGCCGAGGCGGCCGATCTCGCCGCCGCCATCGCCGCCGTCGAGGACCGCCTGGCCGACCACCCGTGGTCCGAGGCGGTGGACCAGCTGCGCACCGCACTGCTCGACGGTGTGGTCAACGAGCGCGAGGTGCTGCTCGGGATCGCAGGGCGGGGCGACCTCGCGACGGATCGCGCAGGCGACGCGCCTCCCGCCGGTCAGGACGGTGCAGGCCGCACCGCCCGTGACGGTGCAGGCCGCACCGCCCGTGACGGTGCACCCGGCGATCCCACCACCCGGGTCAGCTCCGGCCGGGGTCCTGCGACCAGGCCCAGAGCTCCTCGCTCCTGACGGGGTTCGCCCCGCCCCGACGCACGCCCTCACGTACCCGACGGTCGCTCGACACCACGACGACCGGTTGCTCCACCGGGTACTCGCCGACCAGGTCGATCAGCACGTCGTCGGCCTCGACCCCGGTCGGGCTGTAGAGCGTCCGGACCCCGAGCGGCGTGTGCACCGGTAGCCGCTCCCCCACCTCGCCGCCGTCGAACACCACGACGATCCGGGCGCCGGTGCGGGTGGCGACGTCGGTGAGGAAGCCGACCGTTCGCTCACGCAGCGCCGCGGGCTCCAACGACCGCCACACCGACATGCCCAGGTTGTAGCCGTCGACGAGGACGACGACCCCCGGCGTCCGCAGCAGCTGGTCGACCGCATCCGGATCACCGTCGAGCACGCCCCGCCGGAGCGGGAGCGGACGTCGACGAGCGACACGCGGCTCGGGGCCACTGGTCGTCACACCGGGAGACACCCCCGCACCCTCGTCCGCTGGGGCGACGTCGACACCGCCGTCGTCGTCGGAGTCGGACAGGTCGGCACCCAGATCCTCGACGAGGTCCGTCAGGTCCCGGGCGACGCGGACCAGCAGCTCGTCGGCGACACCGGCCAGCGCCGATGCTGCGTCCGCCACCGCCGCGCGGGCCACCCCCAGAACCTCGATCCGTCGCTGCTGTGCCGCCCGGCGGTCCGGATCCTCACCTCGCCGGAGCGCCCGGAGCTCCTCGTGCACCTCGGCCAGATCCCTTCTGGTGGCTGCCAGCTCACCGACCGCCCGGTCCCGCTCGCTCCGCGCACGCGCCACCTCGGCCTCGAGCTGCCCGAGCCGACCGACGACGCGGGCCCGGTCCGCCCGCTCCTCGTCGACGACCCGGCGCTGTTCAGCCAGCTCGGAACGCAGCTCCTCGATCTCGGCGACCTGCCGGTCGAGCCGGGCCGAGACCGCCTCGGCCCGTCGGACGGACTCGAGCTCGGAACGCTCGCGACGCCGGAGGTCGTCCTCGGCCTCCGCGGCGGCGACGAGCGCGCCCCACTGCTCCTCCCAGCCCGGCGGCCGCAGCACGAGCAACCGTGCCACCGGGTCGACCGTGCCGTCGTCACCAGCGGGGTCCGCTCCGCCCTCGACCTCGACCGGCGAACCTTCGCCGACGGCACCGACCCGAACGCCGTGCGGGTCGGCTGCGAGCACCGCAGCCACCCGGCCGCGAAACGTCTCGTCGGAGTCCACGACACCCAGCACGGTGTCGATGGTCCGTTCGGCTGGCCGGCCGGCCCGGAAGCGCAGCAGCGGCACGAGGGCCGGCGGTGGAGGTGGTGGATCGGCCTCGTGCTCCCCCCTGGCCACGGCCAGGGCCAGTCGGGTCAGCGGGACGAGGAGACGGTGACCGGCGTCGACGACTCAGCCCTCGGCGCCCGTCGCCCCGTCACCCGTCGCCTCGTCACCGGTCTCGTCGTCACCGGCATCCAGCGGGACGACGGCGTCGCCGGTGCCGCACCAGTGGCACTCGACCGACTCGACCTGCCGGTCGAGCACCTCGACCTCCTCGACGTCGAGTTCACCGCCGACCGTGTAGTGGTGGAACGCACGGGTCCGCTGCGTCGTCGTCACGTCGAATCGCGTGAGGTTGCCGCACGACGTGCAGCGGTAGCGGGGGACGGTGCTGGACGGGGCCGGGTCAGGCACGTTCGCAGCGTAACCCCGGAGGCCCCGTCCGCCCGGGAGCGGGACGGTCCTTGACCCGGAACACCTGTTCGACTGAGATGGCTCCGTGGCGACCGGGGTGGGACGCAGCCGAGGGCGCGGACACGCGACCACGCGGTCGGGCGACCGGCAGACGAGCCTGGAGGACCTCGGCCAACCGCTCGTCGACACGGTGTTCGTGGTGCTCGACGTCGAGACGACCGGGGGCTCACCGGGCACCGACCGACTGACCGAGATCGGAGCGGTCCGGCTGCAGGGCGGACGGACCGAGGGCACGTTCGGCACGCTGGTCAACCCGGGACGCGCCATCCCACCCTCGATCACGGTGCTGACGGGCATCACCGAGTCCATGGTGGTCCGGGCACCCCGGATCGAGAGCGTGCTGCCGTCGCTCCTCGAGTTCATCGGCGACGCCGTCGTCGTCGGCCACAACGTCCGGTTCGACCTCGGGTTCCTCGAGGCGGCGCTCGAGCGTTCGGGACGGCCGGCGCTCCGGCCCCGGTCGGTCTGCACACTCGCCCTGGCCCGGCGTCTGCTGCGCGACGAGGTGCCCAACTGCAGGCTCGGCACCCTGGCGGAGCGGCTACGGCTCCCCCACCGGCCGTCGCACCGTGCCCTGGAGGACGCACTGGCCACCGCCGACCTGCTGCACGTCCTGCTCGAGCGCGCCGGCCGGCTCGGCGTCCGGGGGCTCGACGACCTCCTGGCACTACCCGGCATGGCGGGCCACCCCCAGGCCGCCAAGCTGCGGCTGACCGACCGACTGCCCAGGTCCCCTGGGGTCTACCTGTTCCGCGACGCCCGGGGCGGGGTGCTGTACGTGGGCAAGGCCACCAACCTGCGGGCCCGCGTCCGCAGCTACTTCTCGAGCGACGACCGCCGCAAGGTGGGTGCCCTGTTGCGCGAGACGGCGCGGATCGACCACCGGTCCTGCCCCTCGACGCTCGAGGCCGAGGTGCTCGAGGCCCGCCTGATCCGGACGTTGCTCCCTCGCTACAACCGGCACGGGACCAACTGGCAACGATCGCAGTTCGTGAAGCTCACCCTCGGCGAGGCCTTCCCCCGGCTCGCCGTGGTCCGCCGGGTCCGTGACGACGGCGGGTTCTACCTCGGACCGTTGCGGTCCCGGTCACAGGCGCAGCGGGTCGTCGAGGCGATCGAGTCCGTGGTGCCGCTCCGGCGGTGCCGGCAGCCCGTGCGTGCGGGATCGACCCGACCCGGGCCCTGCAGCGCCGCCCAGCTCGGCGTCGCGACGTGCCCGTGCGCCGGCGGCGTCGATCCCGACGACTACGCACGGCACGTGGAGCGGGCACTCACCGGGTTGACGAGCGACCCGTCGGTACTGGTCGGACCGCTGCACGCCCGCATGACCGATCTCGCTGCGGCCCAGCGCTACGAGGAGGCGGCACTGGTCCGGGAGCGACTGGCCGACCTGACCCGGGCACTGCACCGCGACCGGGTGTTCCGGTCGCTCACCGCGTGCTCCCGACTTGTGGTCACCCTGCCCGATGGTGGCGCCGCCGAGCTACGACACGGGATCCTCTGGCGCATGTGGCCCGACGGTCCGACTCCCCTGTGGGGCGACCGGGCGGCCGAGGGCGCACGCGACGTCGAGGCCCGCCCCGGACGGGCCCCGACACCCGACGGGCCCGTACCTGCGGAGCTCGCCGATGAACTGCTCACCGCAGCGGCGTGGCTCGTCCGTCACGCTGCGACGCTGCGGGTCGAGTGCGTCGACGGCCTGCTCGCCTCGGACTGGCCCCGCATCGAGGTGGTGCGGCCCTCGCCGGCGTCCGGGAGCGGGCTCAGGACCCGGTCGACGGCGGCCTGAGCCGCATCGACGTCTCCACGAGCGAGGTCAGGGTCCGCTCGGCGGCCCCCGAGTCGATCGCCGCAGCAGCGTGTTCCGCGCCGTCGCTCAGGGCCGGAGCGACTCCGGCGACCACGAGCGCCGCAGCGGCGTTCAGGACCACGGTGTCGCGCACCGGGCCCGCCTCGCCGGCGAGGACCCGGCGCGCGGCCGCAGCGTTGGCCGCCGGATCACCCACCGCCAGTTGCTCGGTCGTGGCCGTGGCCAGCCCCACCTCACCGGGAGCCACCTCGAACCGGCCGACCACGGTGCCGTCACGCACCTCGACGACCTGCGTCGACGTCGTCGTGGTGATCTCGTCGAGACCGTCGTCACCCCGGACGACCCAGGCGTGGATCGCCCCGCGGCGGGCCAGCACCCCGGCGACCAGGTCGAGCAGCCGGGGGTCGGCGACGCCGACCACCTGGCGGCGGAGCCGACCGGGGTGGGAGAGCGGACCGAGCACGTTGAACACCGTCGGCACCCCGAGCTGCGCTCGAACCGGTGCGACGTGGCGCATGGCCGGATGGAACATCCGGGCGAAGGCGAACCCGACCCCGGTCTCGCGCACGCAGGCCGCAACGGCGGGGCCGTCGAGGTCGACGACCACTCCGAGCGCCTCGAGCAGGTCGGTGGAGCCCGAGGTCGACGACGCCGCCCGGTTGCCGTGCTTGCACACGACCGCACCGGCGGACGCTGCGACGATCGAGGCCGTGGTGGACACGTTGAACGCCTGCCCACCGAGCGCCGTGGAGCCACCGGTACCCACCACGTCGACGACACGGTCGGGGTCGTCGAGCGGGAGCGGGGCCGCGGCGGCGAGCATGGCGTCCACGAGTCCGCTGACCTCGCCGGGCGTCTCCCCCTTGATCCGCAGACCCACCACGAAGGCGGCGATCTGCGCGTCGGTGGCCTCGCCGGCGAGGATCCGTTCGAGGACGGCGGCGCAGACGGCCCCGTCGAGGTCGTCCCCGTCGAGCAGACGGCGCAGGACCCCCGGCCACGCCCCGGCGGCGGCGAACTCCCCCACCCCGGTCAGCCGGTTGAGGTCCGGGCCAGTGCCCGCTGACGCCGACGTCGACGGATGATGCGCTGCCGCTCCCGTTCGGTGGCACCGCCCCAGACACCGTTGTGCTCCCGGGCCTCGATGGCGTGTTCCAGACAGTCGTCCCGGACCGGGCACCCGGCACAGATGCCCTTGGCGCGCTCGGCCTCCTCGTCGGTGGCCGGGTAGAAGATCATCGGGTCCAGGCCCTTGCACGCAGCGTCCTCGGCCCAGTCGATGTCCATGCGGCGGATTCTGGCAACCCCATCAGGGCCTGTCCAAGCGGAATGCCACGTGTCATCCAGAGTTCACGGGCTGTGCACCTCAGAACCGCGGTCGTGCCCCCGGCACGGCGAGTGCCGCCGTCCAGCGCTCGGCCGGAGCCCGGGTGAGCGCGATCTCCTCGATCACCTGCACGCGCAGCACGATCGCCCGCGTCATCGCCTCGAACCGTGCGAGTTCCGTCGCCGTGGGGACGACCGGGGTGATCGCCAGGTAGGCGGCGAGGACGTCGTCCCGTACGGCGACCCGCTGACGGTGCACGGGCGTCTCGGCGAGTTCGGCGAGGATCCGAACCCTCGGGACACCCTGGGTCCTGAGGCGGCGGATCGCCGCATCCCGCTCGGCAGCGGTGGGCCACCGACCCAGGGTCCGCGAGTAGGCCCGCTGCAGGAACACCTCGTCGGTCGCCAGTGCGAACCACGAGACGAACTCCGGGGTGCGCTCGAGTTCACGCTCGAGTCCCCAGGTGCCCTTGGAGGGGACCTGCGGCACCCAGCGGTCGTAGACCGACCTCGCCGGCATGCGGCCGAGCGCCGCCCAGGCGAGCCGGCCGACTGTCCCGGTCGCGGGGCGCACCGCGTCGACCTGCGCCTTCAACAGCGCAGCCTCGGGGCCGTGGATCCCGAACCGGTCGACGAGGGGAAGTCCCTCGGGGTCCACTGACCACGTCGACGCCGACGGAGCCGCGGCGACGGCCGTGCCCGTCTCCGGTCCATCGGCCCGAACCGCCTGCAGGTTCGCCGTCGAGGTGACCGTGTACGTGAACACCGGGCTGGTCCACGTGACGTTGGCGGCGTCGACCGCGCCCGCCGAACCGGTGGAACAGGTGAACCGGGTCCGGAACACGCCCGTCGGCTGGTCCGCCCCGGCCGAGCCGACGAACGAGAACGCTCCGAAGGAGTCCGCCGAGCGCTCCCACCCCTTGATCGTGAAGGCCGAGTTCGGCGGGTTCTCATCGGCAGAGTCCGCCACGAACGCCGACCCGGTTCCCGAGGTGCACCCGGGGACGTAGAGCCGCACCTCGGCGAGACGGTCACCGGTTCCGGTGAATCCGGTCACGCTCGGGGAGTAGACCACAGGCGTCGAGATGCCCGACACGGTCAGGTTGCGGGTTCCCGAACCGGCGCGGTGCGGGCTGGGGTCGTCCGGGGTGAAGCTCGCCCGCAGGACGGTGGCCTGCCCCGTCACGCTGGCGGCGACCGCCAGGACGGGGACCGTGCAGCCTGAGCGCCGGTTGCTGTTCGCTGCCAACGAGCACGTCCCGAGCGGGACCACCGACCCCACCCGACTGGCCGGGGACGCCACGGCGAGCGTCACGGTCCCGGTGGGGACGACCTTGGTCCCCGACGCATTGTCGTCGACCTGGACGGTGCAGTCGGTGGGGACCCCGACCGAGGGCGTCCGGTCGGTGCAGTCGACCGAGACGCTCACCGAACGGTCGCCCGCTGCGCCGACCTCCGGCGTCGGGAGCACCGCCCAGATCGCTGCGGTCACGGCGGTGGCGAGGATTCCCGACACGAGACGCCGGGCTCGGGACACGGGTCGGTCGATCGGGTCGGGGGCGGATGGCACGGGGGTCTCCTGCGGAGGTCTGCGGGATACTCGGGTCTCGACCACGGAAGGTGGCGAAATCGGATCCCGATTGCAAGTCGCAACACTGGGTAAATCCTGTGGTCCCTGTCACACAGGTCCAAACACGCGGTTCGTATGTCAGCAGGGCGCACAGAGGACGCCACGGAGCGTGGTATCCGGAGCCGGGGTCGACGGCGTATCCTGAATCCATGACGCACCAACCGTTCGTCCGGTCCACATCGCTCGACGCGCTCCGGGACCGGGAGTTCGACCTCGTGGTGGTCGGCGGTGGCATCACCGGGGCCGGGGTCCTGCTCGACGCCGCCGCCCGCGGCATGCGCACGGCACTCATCGACCAGGGGGACTTCGCCTCCGGCACGTCGTCCAAGTCCTCGAAGCTCGTCCACGGCGGCCTGCGCTACCTCCAACAGGGCGAGGTCGGTCTGGTCTACGAGGCGCTCGCAGAGCGCCAGCGTCTGCTGCGGAACGCCCCGCACCTGGTTCGAACCCTGCCATTCCTCATCCCGATGTTCGGCAAGGGCGGGGTCATCCCCGCCAAGATCTCCCGTCTGCTCGGCACCGCGATGTGGGGCTACGACCTCACCGGGGGCTGGCGGGTCGGCCGGATGCACCGACGTCTCTCGAAGTCCGAGTCGCTCGGCTACATGCCGACCCTGCCCGCCGACCGGCTCGTTTCGGGCTACCTCTACTACGACGCCGCCGCCGACGACGCCCGGCTCGTCCTCACCGTCCTGCGCACTGCTGCGCTCGAGCACGGCGCCGTGGTCGCCAACCGGGTGTCGGCGGTGGGGGTCACCAAGGACCGGACCGGTCGGGCCGACGGGATCGACGTGCTCTCCGACGGCCAGCAGTTCACCGTCCGGACTCGGGCGGTCGTCAACGCTGCCGGCGTGTGGGCCGACGAGGTCCGGGCGCTCGACGAAGGTCGTCACCCCGACTCGATCCGTCCTGCCAAGGGCGTCCACCTGACCGTCCCGTGGGAACTCGTGCGCAACCAGATCGCCACCGTCATCCCGGTACCCGCTGACCGGCGATCGGTGTTCGTGGTGCCGAACGGCAGGTTCACCTACATCGGGACGACGGACACCGACTACGACGGCCCGGTCGACGACCCACAGTGCACCCCGGAAGACGTCGAGTACCTGCTCGCCGCGATCAACGCCTCGTGCACGACCGAGATCACCCCGGCCGACGTCACGGGAACGTGGGCGGGACTGCGGCCGCTCGTGAAGTCGGCCTCGTCCGGCCGGACGGCCGACCTGTCACGGCGGCACAAGGTCGCGACGTCGCCGTCCGGTGTCGTCACCATCACCGGCGGCAAGCTGACGACCTACCGGGAGATGGCGGCCGACACCGTCGACGAGGTGGTCGAGACCGTCCTCGCCTCGGGGTCGGGGTTCGCCGGCTACCCGGCGAGCAGCACCAAGCGCCTCCGCCTGCGCGGGGCCGCCGGGTACGAAACCCTCGGGCTCGCCGCCGAGGCGTTCCCCGCAGTCCCCCTCGACGTCGTGGAGCACCTCGGGAGCCGCTACGGCGGCGAGGCCCGGGAGATCATGGCCGACATCCAGCGCGACGAGTCACTGCTCGAGACGGTGGTCGAAGGCCTGCCCTACACCCGTGCAGAGGTGCGCTTCGCGATCGAACACGAGATGGCGTGTGACGTCGACGACGTCCTGAGCCGGCGGACCCGCTCCCGACTCCTCGCGCGTGACGACTCCGCCGCCGCCGCTGCCGCGGTGGCCGACCAGCTCGTGGAACTGCTCGGGGTGCCTGCCACCGCCGCCGAGGCGCAGGTCGAGGCCTACCAGAGCTCGGTGCAGCACGAACGGACCTCGGCCAATCTGCCCGAGACCCACCTCGAGTCGCTCATCGGCACCTGAGTCCATCCCGCTGCAGGTGCACCGCGCTGCTGGCACCCGGAGCGGCCGGAGCACCGAGCCGCTGGTACAGCGAGCAGCCGACGCACCGAGCTCGCCCCGGATCGAGCTGCCGACGATGACCCGCCGATCAGTTCAGGCTGCTGCCGGCACCACCGAGGACCGAGACGCCGATGAGCAGGCCGAAGATGACAGCGAGCGCCACGCCGATCGCTCCCATGACGATCCCAGCGATGGCCATCGGCTTGCCGACGTCACCCATCTCGGCGGCCTTGCGCAGTCCCAGGTACCCGGTGACGAGTGCAGCGATCCCGCTGATCGCCCCCAACGGCCAACAGCAGAACGCCAGCACCACCGTGACGATGCCGGTCACCAGCGACGCGATGGCGAGGCCGTTCTGCTGCCCACCCATGCTGGTCGAGCTGGCGACGTAGGGCTGTGCCGGCGGGACGAACGGGCCGGGGGGCGGCGCGAATCCTCCGGGTGGCGCGACACCGGGCGGCGGTGGGAGCGACCCGGGGGGCGGAACGGCGCCGGGCGGCGGCGGGAGCGATCCGGGCGGCGGGGCCGCAGGCGGTGGACCCGCAGGCGGGAACTGATTCGGATCGTCGCTCACGTGCACCTCCGTCGCCGGGAACGGTGCGTCAACCGTAGTCCACCTGCACCGTCCCCCGACCCGCTGGACGCCGCAACGGTCGGGGTCGCACACGAGGTCGTGACGTTCCGGAGGGATCGTGACGTTCCGGAGGGTAGGTTCCCCCTCCATGGAGACCGGCCCCGGCACCCCGACCCCGCCCATCGACGTCGCAGGCGGTCTCGCCGCCGCCACCCCCCGGACCTCGGCCACACGGGTCGAGATCGACGACACCACACTGGATCTGCTCCGCAGCGTGTGCGCAACGGTGTCGGACGATCCGGCGGTGACCGGTGCCGCCAGTCAGGACTGGTGGCCGCTCGCCATGACCTGGGCGCTCGACGGCAACCTCGCCGGTCGGGCCGCCGTGGTCGCCGCGCCCACGACCGAGGCCGAGGTCGCCGCTGTGGCCGCCGTCTGCGACGACGCCCGGATCCCGCTGACCGTGGCCGCCGGTCGGTCCGGGGTCTGCGGGTCCTCCGTTCCCGTCCACGGTGGCGTCGTACTCGACCTCTGCGGGCTGAGCGGCATCCGCTCGGTCGACGAGGAATCGTTGCTCGTCGACGTCCTCCCGGGGACCTTCGGCGACCGGTTCGAGACCGAACTGCAGGATGGGTGGTCGCTGACCTGCGGCCACTGGCCGCAGTCGATGACGCTCTCGACCGTCGGTGGGTGGCTCGCCTGCCGGGGTGCCGGCCAGCTCTCGACGCGGTACGGGAAGATCGAGGACATCGTCGTCGGTCTCGACGTGGTGCTCGCCGACGGCACGGTGCTGCGGACGGGCGGTCACCCCCGCCAGGCGACCGGCCCTGACCTCACCCAGCTGTTCGTCGGGTCCGAGGGCACCCTCGGCATCATCACCGGCGCCCGGCTCGCCGCGCACCCCGTCCCCGACCACGAGCGACGCGGCGCCTGGTCGTTCACCTCGTTCGCCGAGGGACTCGAGGCCTGCCGGCGGATCCTGCGCCGGGGCGCCACGCCGGCGGTGCTGCGCCTCTACGACGGGGTGGAGTCGGACCGCAACTACCACGTGGGCACCGACCGCAACGTCCTGTTGGCCCTCGACCAGGGCGACCCGGCGGTGGTGGACGGCATGTGGTCGGTGGTCGCCGACGAGTGTGCCGCGGCCGAGACCCTCGACGTGGAGCTGGTGGAGCACTGGATGCACAAGCGCAACGACGTGGCCGCACTCGAGGCGCTCATCTCCGGGGGTCTGGTCGTCGACACGATGGAGATCTCGGGCCCGTGGTCGACCCTGCCCGGAATCTACCGGTCGGCCGTCGACGCCATCTCGGCCGTGCCCGGCACCCTCGCGGCATCGGCGCACTGCAGCCACAGCTACCTGGACGGGGCCTGCCTGTACTTCACCTTCGCCGGCAAGCCGGAGCCGGACGCCAAGGACGCCTTCTACCGGGCGGTGTGGGACGCCGGCACCCGGGCCGTCCTGGCGGGTGGCGGTTCGTTGTCGCACCACCACGGCGTCGGCCTCAACCGGGCCCGGTTCCTGGGCGAGGCGCTCGACGGCGGGATGACCGTCCTCCAGGGCGTCAAGGACGCCCTGGACCCGAACGGGATCCTCAACCCCGGCAAGCTCGGACTGCGCTCGCCGTGGGGGGCGGTCCCGGGCTTCGACGCCTGAGGGTCCGGACGTGGAGCCGCTCCGACCGCTGCCCCGCGTCGCCCCCGGCCAGGCGGTGTGGCGCGGCACCCTCACTGCGCTGGTCCTGGCCCTGCCCGCGGGGATCCTCAACCAGTTCGCCGCCCGCGACGGCGCGATGGTGTGGGTCCTGCTGCTGTGGCTGGTGATCATGTTCGGAGCTGCGAGCGGCGGGTACGCCGTGCGGCGACTCTGCCCGGACGCCCGACTGCACCACGCCGCAGCCGCCGGGGCGCTCGCCTACGTGATCGTCCAGTCGATCGGCGTGATCCGGCGCCTGTTCACCGGCGAGCCGATCTCGTGGCTCGGCTACCCGTTCCTCGCACTGCTCATGGCGTCGGTCGCCATGCTCGGCGGCGTGTACGCGACCCGGATCGTCCGTCGCTACGGTGAGCGCAGGGACGGCGGGGACGCCGAGACGTGGGAGGGTCCGTGAGCATCCTGGTGATCGACGTCGGGACGAGCTCCGTGCGCGCTGCCGTCGTCGACGCCTCGGCCCGGGTCATGCACGAGTTCTCCCAGGTGACACTGCCCGAGTCACCGGTCGACGGCCTCGTCGAGTTCGACGCCCGCGCCTACGTGGACACGGCGGTGGAGTGCGCGCGCGCCGCACTCGCGGCCCACGGGCCGGTCGACGCCGTCGGCATCGCCAACCAGCGGGCCACGACCGTGGTGTGGGACCGGGCGACCGGCGAACCGGTCGCTCCCGCCCAGGGGTGGCAGGACCTCCGGACCGTCGGCCGCTGCCTCGAGCTGGCCGCAGACGGGATCCGACTGGCACCCAACCAGTCGGCGACGAAGCTCGCCGACATCCTCGACAACATCGATCCGGACCGGCGGCGCGACCTGTGCTTCGGCACCCTGGACTCGTGGCTCGTGTGGGTCCTCACCAGGGGCGAACACCACGTCTCGGACCTGTCGAACGCCGCCGTGTGGGGGCTGATGCGGCCCGACGGGACCCACTACGACGCCCGGGTGCTCGAGCGGTTGGGGATTCCGGCATCGGTGCTCCCCCGCATCGTCGACTCGTCCGGCCCGGTGGGCCACGCGACCCTGCTCGACGGCGCACCTCCGATCTGCGGGCTCACCGGTGACCAGCAGGGGTCGCTCATCGGCCAGGCCTGTGTGCGCAGCGGCTCGGCCAAGGTGACCTTCGGGACCGGCGGAATGCTCGACGTGTGCCTCGGGCAGGATCGCCCACAGGCGGCCGTGCGCGGCGGCGCCGGGACGTTCCCGATCGTCTGCTGGCGACAGGACGAGGAGATCACCTGGGGGGTCGAGGCGATCATGCTGTCGGCGGGCACCAACGTGGAGTGGCTCGTCGAGGACCTCGGCATCGTCCCGTCGGCCGGAGCGACGGCCGAGCTCGCTGCGACGGTCGACGACACCGGGGGCGTCGTCTACGTCCCGGCGCTCCTCGGCCTGGGCACCCCCTACTGGGACTACGGCGCCCGGGGCTCGCTGTTCGGCGTCACCCGGGGCACGACCGCAGCGCACGTGACCCGCGCCGTGCTCGCCGGCGTCGCCGAGCTGGGCGCCGACCTGGTCGCCGCCGCCGAGGCCGACACCGGTCTGGTGCTCGAGCACCTCCGGATCGACGGCGGCATGGCTGCCAACCCGGTGTTCGTCCAGCAGTTCGCCGATGCCACCCAGCGACCCGTCGAGGTGGCCCCGGTCCGGGAGGCCACGACGCTGGGCGCCGGGTTCCTGGCTGGCTTGGCGGTCGGAACGTGGTCCGGGTGGGACGAGGTGGCCGACACGTGGCGGCCGGCCAGCCGGGTCGAACCGGGGGCCCCGACGGACAGGGAGCGTTGGGCCGAGGCCGTCGGCCGCGCCCGGGGGTGGTACCCCGAGTTGTCCTCGCTCGACTTCTGAGGAACTGGTACCGTCCGGGAGGTCCGGACAGAGGGAGTCCGGCGGGATCCGGGGGGAACCATGGGCAGGAAGCACCTCGTCGTCATCGTCCTCGCTGCTGTCGTCACCGTGGCGGCCGCCTGCACTCCAACCATGGGTGGATCGACCACGACGACGACTCCGGGATCCTGGCTCGCTGCGGGGTGTCTCGACGGCGCCGGAACCGACGGGGCGACCGCTCCCGACCTGTTGTTCAACGGCACACCGAACCAGCGGGGCAACGCCCAGTTCTTCGCATCCCTGGCCAACGGCACCCTGAGCTTCTCAGGCAACGGCACCTGTCAGGGCACGCCGTTCGGCGCGCTCACCATCGTGCGGGCCGGGACCGCCGGCCAGGCTGCGTCGGCGTGCGCTGCGCTCGAGGCTGGTGAGACCGCCACCTCGTTCACGGGCTCGGCGTGGACCGCACCGGCCGACGCCTGGGCCTGCTCCGAGACCATCCTGCTCTGAGCGTCGCCGGGTCGCGAGCCGAATCGGGCGCTCGCAGACCGCCTCCCCGGTCTGCGAGAATGGGACGCTGGTGAGCCGGCCGGGTGACCGCGGCGGCGTCGGCCTCCGGGTCGGTGACGTCGAGGAAGGTCGGGACTCCATCGGGCAGGGTGCTGGCGAGAGCCAGGTCGGGGCGACCTGACGGAAGAGGGCAACAGAGAGCAGACCGCCGATGGCCCCACCTCCGGGTGGGGCACAGGCAAGGGTGAAACGGTGCGGTAAGAGCGCACCAGCGTCGCCGGCGACGGCGGCGGCTGGGTAACCCCCACCCGGAGCAAGGCCGAGCAGAGGGCACGGGCGGCCCGTCCGCCCCGTCAGGGGCACCCTCGGGTAGGCCGCACAGATGGATGGTCACCGAACCGGACCGCCGTGAGGCACCGGGGAACAGAATCCCGCCTACAGGCCGGCTCACCAGCACCCGTTGCCACGACCCCCAGCACCCCCGAACCCACCGGTCGCGCTAGTCGCTCGGACTGCTGAACTCGCTCACCGACGTGCGGTAGCCGGCCTGCTGCGGCGCAGAGCCAGCCGACTCGATCGCCTCCAGTTGTGAACGGGCGGCATCCGTCAAGGGGACGACCACCACGGCTGTTCCGTAAGCACAGACCTCGCTCCACTGGCCGAGCGCACCTGAGTCGAACCTCATTCCCACGACTGCGTTGGCGCCGAGCCGACGAGCTTGGTCGACCATTCGGGCCATCGCCTCATTCCGGCTCTGTGCCAGCAGCTTCGTCATGCCCTTGAGCTCGCCACCAACCAGCGCCTTGACCCCTGCAACCATGCCGGAGCCGAGGTTCCGTGACCGCACGGTCAGGCCGAAGACCTCTCCCTGTGTGGATACGATCCGGAAGTCGGGGATCTCGAACGTCGTGGTGATCAACACGCGGTCAAACCTACCGAGAACCGGTCAACCGCGTGTCAACGACCGGGACCGAGGGCCTCCACCCTCTGGTGGCGCCGCCCCGGAACCGTCACGACCCAGCCGACTCGCCCGCAGCGGGCGACCGGGCGGGGCCGGGCGGTGGGATCGCCCGGTGGAGCGGGGCCCGGCTGAACTCTCCCGGGAATCCCCTCCGAGAAAGTGTCACGGCCGGTTCCGGACCGGGTCTGGACCCCTGAACGTCGGCGAACGACCGACGTCATGGCGAAAGGACCCCACCGTGAACACCACCTCCACCACCACCCCGAACCGCCGGATCCGCCGCCTCGCCGGCCGACTGGCCCTCACCGCCATCGCCGCCGGCGTCATCGGCGCCGGCCCCCTCGCAGCCGTCGCCTCCGCCGACTGCCCCTTCGGCGCACCCGCCTGCCCCGCCGGCCCGATCGTCGACCTCCCCCAGTTCCCCACCACCCC